>JAVBSR010000045.1:0-39299 GCA_031556715.1 Cellulomonas sp. | reverse complement strand
GGCCCGCGGCCATCACCAGCACCCGGCGCACGCCGCGGTGAGTGCTGACCAGGTGCTCCAGGTGCTCCATGCGTTCGGCGAACTGCTCGGCCGACTCACGGCGGGCACCCGGGAGCGACGCGGAGATCGCGTCGGCGACCTGGACGAGGACGGCCTCGACGGTCTCGGCCGCGACCTCGTCGTGGTGAGAGGCGACCGCGTTGACCACCACCGCCGTCTCGCCTGCCCCGCGCAGCAGCTCGGCCCCCGCCAGGGCGTGCGAACGGTGGTGCTCGCTGGTGAGCGCCTTGCCCACGTCGTGCAGGAAGGCGGCGCGCCGGGTCGCGGCCACGTCCGCACCGACCTCGGCCGCGACGGCCGCGGCGATCTGGGCGCACTCGACCAGGTGCTCCAGCACGTTCTGGCCCGACGAGGTGCGCAGGCGCAACCGGCCCAGCACCTCGATCACCTCGGGAGCCAACCCTTCGACTCCTGCCCGCTCGGCCGCGTCGTGCCCGGCGGCCTCGGTGCGCTCGGCTGCACCGGCCAGCGCCGTGGCGTAGGCCGCCTCGATGCGCTGCGGGTTGATCCGCCCGTCGGCGAGCAGCGCCTCCAGCACGGCCGCCGCGACCTCGCGGCGCTCGGGGTCGAACGACGTGAGCACCACACCGTCGGAGACCTCGTCGATGAGGACGTTCACCCCGGTGAGCGCTTCGAAGACACGGACGTTGCGGCCTTCCTTGCCGATGATCCGGCCTTTGAGCTCGTCTTCCGGCAGGGTGATCGTCGTGGTCGACACCTGCGCCGACGACGGCAGCGCGATCCGCTGCACCGCGGTGGCGACGATCCGGCGGGCCTTCTCCTCGGCCAGGCGCCGGGCCTGGTTCTCCGCCCGGCGTACCTTGGCTGCGGCCCGCGCCTCGGCCTCGGCGACGAAGCGGGCGGTCAGGTGTTCTGTCGCCTGCTCGCGGGTCAGCCCGGCCGTCTCGGCCAGCTCGGCCAGGACCTGCTCCTTGGCCTCGGCCAGCTTGGCGGCGGCCTGGCGCTCGGCGTCCGACATGGTGCGGGCGGCGGCGCGTTCGGCCGAGTCCAGGGCGCGTTCGGCCTTGCGTCGCGCCTGGTCGGCCTCGTCGGCCTCGGCCCGGACGGTCCGCTGGGTCTCGGCCAGGTCCGCCAGCTCGGCGGCCAGGTGGGCCTCCCGGTCGGTGACCCGCAGCTCGCGCCGTTCGACCTCGGACAGCGTGTCACGGGCCTGCTCGCGGATCGCCCGGGCGGCGTCGTCGGCCCGGGTCCGCACCGCCCCGGCCTCGCGGCGTGCGATGAGCACCAGCAGCAAGGCGAACAGGCACGACAGGAGCAGCACGACGACCGTCCCGACCGCACCCAGCCCGGCGCCCACGCGTTCTCCCGTCCGTGCCCACAGCTTCGACCGTCAACAGTGTCGCGCACTTATACCGCACCAGCACCAAGGCGCTCCACAGCTCACCAGGTGATGTTTCACCGCGGGACAATGAGAGCGGCGAGACAATGGGTCTTACGGCTGCTGGCCTCAGGTCAAGATATCGTCCGGTGATTCATCTTTCTGATACCAGGCCAGAGAACCGTCCGCTTTGTTCCTTTCTCCACCTCAGTCGAGCGCGTCGAGCTGACCCTCGGCGTCGAGCTGTTCGCGGACCAGCCGACCGACCAGACCGGCCGGGTAGCCCTTGCGAGCCAGGGTGGCCAGGGTCCGCCGGACCCGGACCTGAGCGTCCATCCCTGCGGTGGCAGCCAGCTTGCGGGCGACCAGACGACGAGCCGTCTGCTCCTCGTCCTCCGGGGTGATCTGGGCCAGGGCGGCAGCGGCGGTGTCGTCGTCCAGACCTCGACGACGCAGCTCGGCACGCAGTGCCTGACCGGTCTGCCCACGTTCGGCATGCCGAGTGCGCACCAGAGCCTGCGCATACCCGGCGTCGTCGACCAGGCCGACCTCGGTGAACCGGTCCAGCACCGTGGTGGTGACCTCGTCGGGCACTCCCTTGCGGCTCATCGCCTCGGCCAGCTGTGCCCTGCTGCGCGGCGCAGCAGCGAGCATCCGCAGCGCGACGGTCCGGGCTACCTGCTCGTAGGCAGGTTCGGTGCCTGGTCCAGCGTCCGGCAGATCCTGCACCTCCGTGGCGGGCAGCACCGGCCGCCCGCCACGGACGTCGGTCTCCCGGGTGGTCACCTCAGAAGTCCACCGGCACGGCCAGGTCGGCCTCCGCCGAGGCTTCCGGGGCTGGTACCGGCCCGCCGACGCCCAGCTTCTCCTTGATCTTGGTGTCGATCTCGTCGGCCAGCGCGGGGTTGTCCCGCAGGAACTTGCGTGCGTTCTCCTTGCCCTGGCCCAGCTGGTCGCCCTCGTAGGTGTACCAGGCGCCGGACTTGCGCACGAGACCGTGCTCCACGCCCAGGTCGATGAGGCTGCCTTCCCGGGAGATGCCCTCGCCGTAGAGGATGTCGAACTCGGCCTGCTTGAACGGCGGGGCCATCTTGTTCTTCACGACCTTGACCCGGGTGCGGTTGCCGACGGGGTCACCGCCCTCCTTGAGGGTCTCGATCCGCCGGATGTCCATACGCACCGAGGCGTAGAACTTCAGCGCCTTGCCACCGGTCGTGGTCTCCGGGCTGCCGAAGAACACACCGATCTTCTCCCGCAGCTGGTTGATGAAGATGGCCGTGGTGCCGGACTGGTTGAGCGCACCGGTGATCTTGCGCAGCGCCTGGGACATCAGCCGGGCCTGGAGGCCGACGTGGCTGTCGCCCATCTCCCCCTCGATCTCGGCCTTCGGCACCAGGGCAGCCACCGAGTCGATGACGATGACGTCGATCGCCCCGGAGCGGATCAGCATGTCCATGATCTCCAGCGCCTGCTCCCCGGTGTCCGGCTGGGAGACCAGCAGCGCGTCGGTGTCCACCCCGAGCTTCTTGGCGTACTCAGGGTCCAGGGCGTGCTCGGCGTCGATGAACGCGGCGATCCCGCCGCCCCGCTGGGCGTTGGCGACCGCGTGCAGGGCGACCGTGGTCTTGCCGGAGGACTCCGGACCGTAGATCTCCACGACCCGGCCGCGCGGTAGGCCGCCGATGCCCAGGGCGACGTCCAGCGCGATCGACCCGGTGGGGATCACCTCGATCGGGGCGCGGGTCTCGTCGCCGAGCCGCATGACCGATCCCTTGCCGAACTGGCGGTCGATCTGGCTCAGCGCGGTCTCCAGGGCCTTCTCTCGGTCCTTGGGAACGCTGTGCAGGTGAGTGGCTGCAGGGGGCATGTCTACCTCGTTCGGCTCGGGCGGCACTGGTCGTCTGACCGCGGCACCGCAGGTACTGGGGGCTGGTCTCTGTCCCTACGAGCGACCGTATGCCCGACCACCGACACGAACCCCACGCGCTGCCCGGAGCCCGAGCTCGGCACGTACGCACCAGCGGGCTGTGGACGGTTCGTGGGGGTGACCGCTCGACAGACACTCTACCCAAACACGTGTTCGATGCCACTGCGACACGCTCGGCGGGTCAGCGCATCCCAGCCCCGTTCCCCGCCTCCCGCCCGCCGCCCGGCGCCCGGCGCTGGTTCGCGAGCCGGACCAGCCAGGCTTCTGCGTCGTACCGTCCCGACGGTCGCCGGCGCACCTTACGCTGAGCACATGGCCAACGCTGACCCCCGCGGCCTCGGGCGCCTGACCGCGGCCGACGAGGTCAGGCCCCTCTCGCTCCTGGTCGAGCTCGACGACGAGGCTCGGCACCTGCTCGACCGGTCCGCCCAGCTGCTCCAGGTCGGCGCCGGGAAGGTCGTCATGCAGCCGGGTGACCCGTGCCACCAGATCCCCTTCGTGCTGACAGGCGAGCTGCGGGTGCACCGCACGTCCGCCTCGGGTCGCGACCTGACGCTGTACCGGATCCTGCCCGGAGAGTCGTGCAGCCTGACCGCGCTGCGCATCCTGTCCGGGCTGCCGTTCTCCGCCCACGTCACCACCAGCGAGGACACCACCCTGCTGTCGGTGCCGAGCCGCGTCTTCACCCAGCTGTACGACGACCAGCCAGCCTGGCGCGGCTACTTCCTCCGCCTGCTGTCGTACCGGGTGGGCGACCTCATGGAGCTGATCGACGGGGTGCTGTTCACCGACCTGCCCACCCGGCTGGCCGACGTCCTGCTGACCCGGCAGGAGTCCGGGGTCGTCCGGGCGACCCACGAACAGCTGGCCGCCGAGATCGGCAGCTCGCGCGAGGTCGTCAGCCGGGCCCTGAAGGCCTGGGAGCGGCAGGGCACCGTGGCTCTGTCGCGCGGCCAGGTGGCGATCGTGTCGCCGCAGGCCCTGGCCCGCCAGCTGGTGTAGACGCGCCACCAGCGACGCCGGGGCCTGGTTGTGTGACCTCGGCACAGTACGGGTGTGCACGGGTCACAGACGGCGCCGCCGAGTCGCTCCTAGCCTCCTGCAGTCCGGCCTGGTCCACGGTCGGCACCCTCTGTCAGGAGACTGCCATGCACAAGAACCTCGGGACGGCCGACCGTGCCATCCGCCTCATCATCGGCATCGCGCTGCTCGGGCTCTTCCTCCTGGACGGCCACCTGAGGTGGCTCGGCCTGGTCGCGATCATCCCCCTCGGTACCGCGGCGATCGGCTTCTGCCCGCTCTACGTCCCCTTCAAGATCAACACCCGCTCCCGGGCGGCCTCGCCGCAGGCCTGAACGCCCAGGGTGGGGGCGACGCTCGCCCCCACCCTGGCGCCACGCGCAGCACGGCGCCGGCGTCCGGTCGTCCGCTCTTCAGCTGGCCGCTCCTGCCGCAGGGTCGGCTTGGTGCAGTGCGGCGGCCTGGCGGACCAGAGCCAGCAGCGCATCACGCCGGTCGGCGACCTGCGCGGCTGAGCGCGGCTTGACGTGCCGCATCTGGCGGGTGCCTTCGAGAAGCCCGCCGGGGTCGACCAGCAGCGCACCGTCCAGCAGGGTGAGGGACACCCACTGCGTGTACGGCGTGACCGCAGCCATCCCCCAGCCGTTGTAGCCGTACTGGTGCTGCCCGTAGCCGATCGACGCGTCGACGGTGTCGACGGAGAACTCGACATCCGGCACTGCTTCGAGGACCAGACGGTGCAGCGCCAGGTAGGTGTCGCGCACCGCTGCCGCGCGGGACGCGACCAGTGCTGCCAGCACGCTGTCGTCCGGCCGGTCGACATGAGGGTGGGTCTTGGCCACGACGTTCCTCTCCGCAGGGACCGGCCGCTCAGGTTGACCCAGCCAGCGTACGAGAGCACGCCGTCAGTCGCGCAGGGCACGCCGCTGACGTTCGAGCACGTCAAGGTCGGCGAGGATCTGGCGGGACCTGGGGTCTGACGCCTCGGTGCGCTGCAGCTGGCCGTGCAGGTCGGCGACGGTCCGGGCCAGGCCCTGGTCGAGCAGGGTGTTCACCATCGCGTGGACCAGCGCTGCGACGGCGGCGTCGCCCTCGGCCGGCAGCTCGGTCACGGCCAGCTCGGTCACGGTCGGGCGCACCGGCTCGGTGGCGGCCTCGGTGACCGCGTCGACCCAGCCGGCCGCGCCGACCCCACGACCGACTCCGACCCCGCCGGCGGTGCGGACGGCGTCGTGCACCGCCCGGTAGACCGGCACGGTGAAGGCGTCGGCGCCGAGGGTGTCGAACGTCTCGGGCACCAGGTCCGGGTGCTGCAGGACGCAGGCCAGGGCTTCGCGTTCCACCCGCACCACCGGGTCGGAGCGGTCCGGGCGGCGGGCCGGTGGTGCCGCTGACCGACGTCCCCGGCTCGTCGCTGCGACCGCGTCGCGCACCTCGCGCGGGTCCAGGCCCAGCCACCCGGCCAGCAGCCGGGAGTACTCGGGGCGCAGCGCCGTGTCGCGGATGCCTGCCACCACCGGGGCGCTGGCCCGCAGGGCGGCGATCCGGCCCTCGGCGGTGTCGAGGTCGTGGGCGGCCAGGGTGGAGCGCACCACGAACTCGAACAGCGGGGTGCGACCGGCGACCAGGGCCCGCACCGCGTCGGGCCCCTGCTGCTGGCGCAGCTCGCACGGGTCCAGACCGTCGGGCTGCACGGCGACGAAGGTCTGCGCGGCGAAGGCCTGGTCCTCGCCGAACGCCTTGAGCGCCGCCGCCCGGCCGGCCGCGTCACCGTCGAAGGTGAAGATGACCTCGCCGCCCACCGAGGCGCCCGAGGCCAGCTGCACTCCCCCGGCGCTGCCCGACCCGCCGACCAGCCGCCGCACGATGCGGGCGTGGTCGGTGCCGAACGCGGTGCCGCAGGTCGCCACGGCCGTGCCCACCCCGGACAGGTGCATCGCCATGACGTCGGTGTAGCCCTCGACGACGACCGCCTGCCGGGTGCGGGCGATCTCCCGCTTGGCCAGGTCGATCCCGTACAGCACGTGCGACTTGCGGTACAGCGGGGTCTCGGGGGTGTTGAGGTACTTGGGGCCGTTGTCGTCGTCGTGCAACCGCCGGGCACCGAACCCGACGGTCTCGCCGGTGACCTCGCGGATCGGCCACACCAACCGTCCGCGGAACCGGTCGATCGGCCCTCGGCGCCCTTGACTGACCAGCCCGGACGCGGTCAGCTCGGCCTCCGTGAACCCGCGTCCGCGCAGGTGCCGCAGCAGCGCGTCCCAGCCGGGCGGGGCGAACCCGACACCGAACTGCTCGGCGGCCTGGCGGTCGAAGCCCCGCTCGGAGAGGAAGGCCCGGCCGATCCGCGCCGGCGGTTCGGCCAGCTGGTCGCGGAAGAACTCCTCGGCCACCTTGTGCGCGTCGAGCAGCCGCCGACGACGCCCCGGTTCGTCCCCGGGCCGCGGTGCTGCACCGTCCTCGTAGCGCAGGGTCAGGCCGATCCGTCCGGCCAGGTGCTCGACGGCCTCGGAGAACCCCAGCCCGTCGATCTGCTGCACGAACGAGATGACGTCGCCGCCCTCGCCGCACCCGAAGCAGTGGTAGCGACCCACCTGGGGCCGCACGTTGAACGACGGCGTCTTCTCGTCGTGGAACGGGCACAGCCCCTTGAGCGTGCCGACCCCCGCGGGCCGCAGCGTCACGTGCGCCCCGATCACCTCGTCGATCCGGACACGCTCGCGGACAGTCTCGACGTCCTCACGGAGGATCCGACCTGCCACGCCTAGGAGTCTAGAGGTGTCTGGTGGGCCTCAGGGTGGTGCGTGCCGCTCACCAGGCGGCTGTGCCACACCCCGGCGGAGACGTCCGTCAACGACGCCACCTGGTCGATGACCACCCGCAGCCGGGCGGCGTCGTCGCCTGCGGCCCGCCAGTCGGCGGCGAAGGGGGGTTCCAGGGCCAGGGGGGCACGGTCGGACAGCACCTCGACCAGGTCGGTGAGCATCTGGCGCTGCACCGTGTAGAGCGGTTCCAGCTCGCGCGGGGCCATGACGTAGGCCACGGCGATGCCCTTGAGCACCATGATCTCGGCGGCGGTCGCTGCGGGCACCACGAGGTCGGCGCCGTACCGGCTGTGCCTGCCGGGACCGTAGCGGGCGCGGGTGGCCCGCTGGGCGGCCTTGGCGAACCGGCCGATCAGCTGGCTGGTCGCGTCCTTGAGCATGGCCAGGGCCCGGCGGGAACCGTCGAAACCGTCGGGCCACAGCCGGGCGGCGACCAGGCGGTCCATCGCGGCGTACAGCTCGTCGGCGCCGTGCTGGTCGCCGTACCAGGTCTCCACGGCGGCGGCAATGCGCTCCCGGTCGTGGCCGTGCGTGAGCACCACCGGGTCCACCCGGCCGCCGACCACCGCGTCCTCGACGTCGTGCACCGAGTAGGAGATGTCGTCGGCCAGGTCCATGACCTGGGCCTCCAGGCACTTACGACGGTCTGGCGCGTCAGCGCGGACCCAGTCGAACACCGGACGGTCGTCGGGGTAGACGCCGAACTTGTGCGTCGGCCGCCCCGAGACCGGGCTGACCGGGCCCTCGCCGAAGCCCCACGGGTACTTGACTGAGGCGTCCAGGCAGGCGCGGGTGAGGTTCAGCCCGACGCTCGTCCCGTCGGGCCGGGTCACCTTGGGTTCCAGCCGGGTGAGCAGCCGCAGGGTCTGCGCGTTGCCCTCGAACCCGCCGACGTCCCGTGCCAGCGCCGCCAGCGCCCGTTCCCCGTTGTGCCCGAACGGGGGGTGCCCCAGGTCGTGCGCCAGGCAGGCGGTGTCGACGACGTCCGGGTCGCAGCCCAGCGCCTTGCCGATCTCCCGGCCGACCTGCGCCACCTCCAGGGTGTGCGTCAGCCGGGTGCGCACGAAGTCGTCCGACGACGGTCCGAGCACCTGGGTCTTGGCGCCGAGCCGCCGCAGCGCCGAGCAGTGCACCAGCCGCGCCCGGTCCCGTTCGAACGCCGTGCGCTGCTGCGACTTGGCCGGCTCGAGGACGATCCGTTCCCGGTCGGCCGGGCTGTAGCCGACCCCGACCTCCCCCGTCATCGCGTCACCTGCCCCCGCACCGGGGTCCGCGAGACGCGGGCCGAGGCCGACCCGCTGCTGCCCGCGCCTGGACTGTGTCCGTGACGTCCACACGGGCAACGTACTACGGACCGCCTACCAGGCGGCTGCCGCCGCAACCATGACGCCCCTGCCGTGATCGTGGGCGAGGTACAGCCGCGGCGTGCCACCGGCACGGCGGCCCGTCCCGACCGGACGACCAGGAGGACGTCCACGCCCCGACAGCCGAGTCCCGACAGGGACATGGTCGCCGAACGAGGTCGGCCGCCCGCTATGAGACCGCGACGAGGAAATAGTTGTAGGCGGTGTAGTTGACGGCCACCACGATCATGGCCTGGTCGGTGGCGACGTCGACCGGAGCCTGGATGTAGGCGACGCCGGTGTCGGAGAATCCCTTTTCGACGGGAGCGGCGCTGTCCGCACCGTCAGAAAGGGTCGAGATGTCGTTGGCGGAGGTGCCATAGGTGTCGCTGCCGAGAACATCCCCGCTCCAGTTCGCCGGGACGAGCTCGAACATCGTCCCGCCGTTCGCGTCCGGCTGGTCGCCGTTGTACTTCCAGGTGGCGTGAATCGTCACCCACGTGTTGCCGGGGTCGGGGTCGACGAGGGCCATCATGCCGCCCATGGCCTTGACCTCGTCGTTGGCGCTGAGGTTGACGCTGTCGATCGTCATGGACCAGTCGCCGTCCACGATCTCCTCGCCGATCCGATAGGGGTTCGCCAGAGTCCCCTTCGCGTCTCCTTCGGGCCATGCCGCCTGAGACGTCGGCGCTGCCGACGAGGCCGTGACCGACGGCGCAGCGGTCTGGGCCGGGCTGTCGGACGATCCGCAGGCGGCCAGCACTCCCAGACTCACGACTGCAAAAAGGCTCGCCACCGAGCGAGCGACAAAGGCCCGACGCACCACTGTAAGACTCCGTCCACGAGCACCGGACCATCGTTGGCGTCGGCGCGACTGATCACAATTCAGCGGAATATACCGCCTCGTAGCGGGGCGCTGCAACCACATCTCATCAACCGACGGGCCTGCGACTGCAGGCTCGTCGATTCGCGACCGCAGCGCTCCCCCAGGCCTGGGCCCCTCGAAGAGCCGCAGCGGCGGAGCGACCCCACCGGTACAGGTACCCGGCGCGGACGGCAGCCACGCACCAGGCAGTACGAGAGAGCTCGTCGCGAGGCGCGGCGACCTGGGTGCCGAGCGCCGCATCGCGTCAGGAGCACCCCGGTCTCGACCTGGGCTTCACTCGACTCCGAGGACCGCAGCGACAACCAGCACCGCAAACGCCGACATCGTGGCGTAGGAGAGCACCGTCTCAAAGGTCGTCACCGGTGACGGACCTGCCGCGTCGTCCTGGTCCGAGATTCCCGCCTGCCGACGGCGCGAGGCTAACCAGGTGGCCAGCAAGACGGTGAAAAATGGGATCGACGCGATCCACATGTACATGGCCCACAGCGCAGGCAACGGCAGGCCGGCGATCGACGACACGGTGTTGTTGGTCGCCTTGCCGGCGGGCATCGAGAATACGCCCCCGCCGGGCGTGACGTCGTCGCTCGTGGTTGTGACCTGGACGATGTGTTTCGGATTGTCGGGGTCGTACTTGATCTGGATCGTCTCGCCCGAACGGCCCGCCCCGTCGAACGTGCCGTGCCACGTCTCCACCTGCCCGTTGGCGATGTAGGACACGTCGACCGTCTTCTTGGTGACCAAGGGCGGCGGCCCGATCCTCGGCCCCTTCTTCAGCTCGACCCCCGTCCACCGAACCTCATCGTTCTCGACGTTCGAGATGGTTCCTTCCGTCGTGGGCCATCCTTGCGTCCGCACGTAGACCGACCAGTCGCCCCAGGAATAGTAGGTCAACAAGGCGGCGGCGACGAGAAACAATGCGGCATACCCGGTCCGCCACAGGAACGGGTTCAATCGACGGGTTCGCACAAAAGCATAGAGGGGTGCGGCCAGGCAGAGAACGAGCGCCGCGACCTCGGTGAAAGTAAAATCCATGCGCTCGAGCTGTACTGAAATAAATCCCATGCTTCCTCCTGTCTGCATCCACGCTGGTCGTCTCCTCGACATCGGCGTCACGACTGGGCGGATCGAAAACTGTCACCGGTGAGCAAACCTGCCAGAACCCATGGCGAAAACCGACGGGAACCACCGCCCGCCCGAGTCTGTCCTGGCTCTAACCTCTGTGCCTGTCGATGCTATCGCGAGCATGTCACCCGACGAAGCTGAATCTTGCACGGATTCTGTTACACCGGGGCGGGCCGTTCGATGAGCCGCTGCGGTCAGCCGACTGCCCGCGAGCAACGGTGTCGACGGTGTGTGGCACGATGCTCCTCATGGTGCGTGTCCAGTTCTCGGCCCGGCTGGAGGTCTCGACCCACGGGCGAGGGACCTATCTCCTGGTGCACCTGCCCACGGACGAGTCCGACCTGATCGGTGACCTCCCGCGCGTCGGGTTCCAGGGGGTCAAGGTCGAGGCGACGATCGGGTCGACCACGTGGAAGACCACGGTCTTCCCGGAGCAGGACGGCTTCCTCATGCTGGTGGCGCGCAAGGTTGCCGCAGCCGAGGCCCTGGTCGTCGACGAGCCGGTGGACGTCACGCTGGTGGTGCTCTGAGGTCAGACGCCCGAGCCTCGGACCAGGGCCTGGTAGCCCCAGCTGGCGAGGTCGACCCCGGCACCCTCCTCCAGGGTGACGCGGTCACCGGTGGCGAAGTCGGTCCACGTGCCGGTGTACGGACCGTCGGTGAAGCGCACCGACCGACGCTGGGGTGAGAGGTTGGCGACCATGAGCACGGCGTCACCACTGGTCACCGAGCGGCGGGTGAAGGCCAGCACCCGCGAAGGCTTGCTGGTGCGGACCTCGATCATCGGCGCGCCCCAGGCGCCGTTCCACAGGGCGCTGTTGGCCTTCTTCAGGGCGATGAGACGCCGGTACAGCTCGCCCATGGGGTGGTCGCGCCACTCGATCGGGTCGGCGTCGAAGAACGCCAGGCGACGTTCGTTGCCGGCCTCCTGGCCGTTGTAGACCAGCGGGATGCCCTCGGACAGCACGGACAGCGCGACAGCGACCTCGAGCGCACCGCCGAAGCGTTCGAACTCGGTGCCGTCCCAGGCGTTCTGGTCGTGGTTGGTGACGAACAGCAGGCGCATCGCGTCAGCCCGGTATGCCTTGGCGTTCCACGCGTAGTAGGCGCGCAGGGCACCGACGTCGGCGTCGCCGTCGGCGATGGCCCGCACCGCCTCGCCCCACGACCAGCCGTAGGTCGCGTCGAAGGCACGGTCGTGCAGCTCGCGCGACTCCCACTCGGCGAGCAGGAACACCGGCTTCACCGCGTCCAGCGCCGCCCGCGCCCGCTCCCAGAAACCGGTCGGCACCAGCCCGGCGACGTCGCACCGGAACCCGTCGACGTCGACCGCCCGCACCCAGTGGACCATGGCCTCGACCATGTAGTCGTGCACCGCGGCGACGGAGTAGTCCAGGTCGACGATGTCGTCCCAGTCCCACCAGGGTGTCGAGGTGAGGTCGCCTTTCCAGTCCCGGGCGTACCAGTCGGGGTGCTGGGTGACCAGCACGTTGTCCCACGCGGTGTGGTTGGCCACCCAGTCCACGATGACGTGCATGCCCAGGCGGTGCGCGGCGGCGACGAACGACCGCAGGTCCTCCACGGTGCCCAGGTCAGGGTTGACCGAGTAGTAGTCGCGCACGGCGTACGGGCTGCCCAGCGACCCTTTGCGGTGGACCTGACCGATCTCGTGGACCGGCATCAGCCACAGGATCGACACCCCGAGGTCGGCCAGTCGCGGCAGGTGGTGCTGCGCGGCGGCGAACGTGCCCTCCGGGGTGAACTGCCGGGTGTTGACCTGGTACACCGTGGCGTCCCGAGACCAGTCGGGGTGGACCAGCGTCAGGTCGGACGGCCGCTGGCGACGCGGCGGCGGCGAGGTCGGCTGGCTCATCGGACCATCCCACCCAGCGCGTCGCAGGGCCTCGACCGCACCGGAGGCCTCCGGCCGGTCATCCCAGCACCCACACGGCAGCACCCGGACCGGAGGCCGTCAGCACCAGGTCGTCGTCGCCGCCGCTCGCCACGACAGTACTGTCGGGCAGTGCTGCGACCGCCTGCCCGGCCGACCGCAGCCCGAGCCCCGTCAACGGCAGCCGCACCGGTGGGTGCGCTGCCCGGGCGAGATGCACCAGCACCCGCTGGTCGGGGTGCTCGCGCAGGTAGGTCACCGTGTCGTCGCCGACGTCGACGAACCGCAGGCTCCCCCGGCGCAGGGCGACGAGGTCGCGGCGCAGCGCGGTCCAGGCCTGGTAGGCCGCCAGGGTCGGCGGGTCGGTGCGCTCGGGCGTCCCCCACGGGTAGGGGGTGCGCGCGTGCTCGCCGGACACGCCGGTCAGGCCGATCTCGTCGCCGGCGAAGATGCTCGGCACTCCGGGCATCGTCATCTGCAGGGCCAGCCCGACGAGGTGCAGCGCCCGGCCGTGGCCGTCTCGGTCAGCGTGACCTGAGGTGCCGCCGCCGGCCACGGTGCGGAAGCGCGGGGTGTCGTGCGAGTCCAGGTGCAGCGTCGAGGCCGACCAGGCCCGCCACGGCGCCCCGGCGTGCACCTCGCGCATGGTTGCGACCATGGCCCGGCCCGGCAGCCGCGGGACCGGTACCGACAGGCCGAGGTACTCCAGCCCGTGCGGCAGGCCCGGACCGTCCGGCCCGCCGCCGTTGAGCCAGGTCCACACCGGCCGGGTGAAGCCGCTGTAGTCCATGGTGCCGTGCCAGCCGTCGCCGGCCAGGTCGCCGTCCGCGGCGGCGTCGTGCCCGGCCTCGGCCAGCAACCATGCCTCGGGGTGGTGGGCGGCCATGGTGGCCCGGACGGTGCGTGCCACGTCGTGCGCCACGTCGGTGGCACCGGACCGGCCGGTCATGTTCGCCACGTCGATGCGCCAGCCGTCCAGGCCGAAGTCCAGCCAGCGGGCGACCGTCGACTGCGGGCCGTCGGTCAGCCGACGGCGCAGCTGGGCCGAGGTGTGGTCGAGCTTCGGCAGCGAGGGGATGTCCCACCAGGCGACGTAGTCGTCCGGGTGCTGGCGGAACATGTAGAACGCCGCGTACGGGTCGGAGGCGTCAGCCCGCGCCTGGACGAACCACTCGTGACCCACCCCGGTGTGGTTGAGGGTCAGGTCGCCGACCACGCGAATACCACGGGTGTGCGCGGCCGCCAGCAGCCGGGCCAGGGCCTCGTCGCCGCCGAGCACCGGGTCGACCCGGTCGAAGGTCACGGCGTCGTAGCGGTGCACCGACCCGGCCTCGAACATCGGGGTCAGGTACAGCGTCGTCGCGTTCAGCCCGGCCAGCACGTCCAGGTGCGCCGCCACCCCGTCCAGGTCGCCGCCGTACCACTGCCGACCCGAGACGTGCTCGCGGTAGTCGACGTCGTCGTCCCAGGCGGCCGGCTGGGCCCACGCGGGGGGTGGGTGCGGCGTGCCCGACCGTGCGAACCGGTCGGGGAAGACGTGGTAGACGATCTGGTCGGCCACCCAGTCCGGTGGCGGGTCGGCGGTGGACAGCTTGAAGTCCCCGACGTCGGAGACGTCGCGGTCCCGCACCGACGAGGCGGTGAGCCACCGGTACCGGCCGCCGCCGGCGACCAGGAACCGGTAGTGGTTGAGCGGGTGGTCGCAGGTCACCTCCGCCACGAACCACGCACCGGCGTCGTCGGAGCTGTCCAGCCGGGCGCGAGACACGACCGGCTCGGCGTCGCGCCACCGGCGCAGCAGCACCTCTGCGTCAGCCCCGGCCAGTCCCGGCACCGACGGCACCCGGACCCGGACCGGCGCGACGTCGCCCAGTGCCGGTGCGGGTCCGGGTGAGTAGAGAGGCGAACCGTCGTGGTGCGGTGCGCTCAGCAGGCAGGTCATCCCTTCACCGAACCCGCGGTGATCCCGCCGACGATGTAGCGCTGCAGGTACTGGAACAGCAGGACCACCGGCAGGGCCACGACGACGGAGGCGGCCGCGAACCACCCGAGGTTGTTGGACATGTCGCCCTGGAGCACCCCGTACATGCCCACCGAGACGGTCTTGACGTCGGTCGACCGCAGGAAGATCGACGCGAGCATGAACTCGGCGAACACCGTGACCAGCACCAGCAGGCTGGTGATGACGAGGATCGGCCGCAGCAGCGGCAGCAGGATCCGGAAGAACAGCCCGGCATGGCTGGCACCGTCGATCTTCGCAGCCTCGTCCAGCTCCTTGGGGATCGAGTCGAACGTGCCCTTGATCAGCCACACCTGACCCAGCGACGAACCGAGCATGACGAGGATGTACCCGGCCAGGGTGTCCAGCCCCAGCGCGGGGACCACCTGGCCGACCGTCGAGAAGATCTGGAACAGCGCCACGGTCGCCAGGATCTGCGGGAACATCTGGATGAGCAGCAGGCTGAGCAGCCCGGGCCGCCGCCCCTTGAACCGCAGCCGGGAGAACGCGAAGGCCGCCAGGGTGGAGAAGAAGATCTGGATCACCACCACCACCAGGGCGACGACGGCCGTGTTGGCCCACCACCGGAAGAACGGCCGCTGCGGGTTGTTGCCGAGCGCCTGGTACCAGACCAGGCTGAAGTCGCTCGGGACGAGCTCGGTCGTGGCGATCGACCCCAGCGGGTTGAGCGACGCGGAGACGATGTACAGCACCGGGATCAGCGCGTACACCACCGCGACGATGCCGACCGCGTGCCGCCAGCCGAGCTCGCGCCACCACCGGGCGCCGCGGATCTTGTCGCGACCCGCGACGACCCTCTCGGAGCCGTGACGACGCCTGCCCGGGCGCGGGCGCTTGTCGGGGATCGTGGTGCTCATCAGCTCACGTCCTCCAGCGATCGGGTGGCGCGGAACTGCACCGCGGCGATGACACCGGTGAGGATGAACAGCATCACCGAGACCGCCGAGGCGAACCCGATCTGCTGGCTCCCGGTCCCGAACGCCAGGTGGTACGTATAGCTGATGAGGATGTCCGTGCCGCCCGCGGTCGGGTTGTCCGAGCTGAAAGGCCCGCCGCGGGTCAGCAGCTGGATCGCGTTGAAGTTGTTGAAGTTGAACGCGAACGACGAGACCAGCAGCGGCGCGACCGAGACCAGCAGCAGCGGGAACGTGATCTTGCGGAACTGGGTGAACCCCCTGGCTCCGTCGATCGACGCGGCCTCCTTCAGGTCCGAAGGGATCGACTGGAGCGCCCCGGTACAGACCAGGAACATGTACGGGAACCCGATCCACAGGTTGGTCAGGATGACCGCGACCCGGGCCGGCCCCGTCTGCCCCAACCAGTTGACGTCGAGCCCGAGCATCTCGTTGACCAGCCCGAAGCGGCGGTTCCAGAAACCGGCCCACACCATGAGCGAGATGAACCCGGGGATCGCGTACGGCAGGATCAGGGCCGACCGGTAGAACCGTTGGAACCGCAGCCGCGGGTCGTTGAGCACCACGGCCAGCCCGAGACCGAGGAAGAACGTCAGCCCGACCGACGCCGTCGCGAAGACCACCGTCCACAGCAGGATCGACCAGAACGGTCCGGTGATCCGCGGGTCGGTGAAGATCCGTTCATAGTTGAACGTGCCGACGCTCTCTTTCCAGGACTGGTTCGACAGCCGGTTGCCGTCGGGGTCGACGAAGAACGAACGGTCCCCCGACTGAGCCCGCTGCGGGCTGTACACCACACCGGTGTCCGTGTTGGTGATGGTGTCGGCCTTCTCGTCGTAGACCAGCGGGGTGCGCATCGTGATCGCCTGGAACCCCTGGGCCTTGATCACCTCGTTGTCACCGGCCGGGACGGTGAACCCGTCGAGCGGCTGGTTGGTCCCGGAGATCTTGTTGACCTGCTGCCGGGTCAGCATGGTCCAGCCGTCGGCCTCCGCGACCATCCCGTCGGTCACCGTGACCTCGTCGGGGTCCAGCTGTGCCAGCTCGGTCTCGGTGCCGCGGAACACGTCGTCGGTCTGGGTGTCGACGAGGAAGAACGCGAACGGGCCCGAGGTCGCCGAACCCTGGGTGCCCACCACCAGGGAGTACACCGCGCCGCCCTCGACCTGCACCGCCGAGGTCCCGACGATCCGCGAGACAGCCTCGCTCTTGGTGCTGCGGGTGCCGTCGCCGTAGTTCGTCATCGCCAGCTGGAACGTCAGCAGGATCGGGTAGATGAGGAACAGCACCATCATCAGCACGCCCGGCACCAGGTACTTGGCCGGGACGGCCCGCTTGGTCGAGTAGACCGCGACGAGCAGGGCCGCCACCGCGACGAGGACCGCCAGGAAACCCCACTGCTCGGTCGCCACCACCGACGGCAGCACCGAGAAGAGCATGGCGGCGATCAACGCGAGACCGACGATCTTGACCACGTAGACACCGGTGGAGGCCGGTGGTCGCCTCCGACGGACCGGAGAGCCTCCGGTGGAGGTCGGAGGCTGGTCGGTGATGGTCACGGCGCTACTCCTCGGCGCGGCGGACCACGTGGGGGGCCTGGCTGACCAGGCCCCCCACGCGTCGACGGATCAGGACTTGGCGATGGCCGACATGATGGTGCTGGCGGCCTTCGTCATCTCAGATGCAGCGTCGGCGCCGTCGACGATGTTGGCGTAGGCCACACCGAGCGGGGTCCACACCTGGTCCATCGCCGGGATGGCCGGCATCGGCGCCGCGGCGTCGGCCGCCTCGGCGAAGGTCTCGACGTCGGGGTTGCTGGGTGCGACCGCGTCACGGACCTCGGTCATCGTCGGCGGCCGGTTCTCGGCCTCGAACAAGGTGGTCATCGCCTCGACGGTGTTGAGCCCACCAGCGGTGGTCCCGGTGACGAACGCCTGGGCGAAGTTCTTGTTCTTGCCGTTCGAGGCGATGAAGAACGAGTTCACGCCGGAGAAGGGCTGCGCCGGGCTCATCCCGGCAAAACCGGGGATCGGCTGCAGGGTGTACCCGTCGTCGCCCAGGCCCTTGCGCACGTCGGACAGCGCCCACGGCCCCGACACCAGGCAGCCTGCCTGACCGGCGGCGAACAGCGCGATCGCGTTGTCCGTGGAGATGGCGGTGGTCAGCACACCGGCGCTGCCCAGCTCGCCGATCTTCTGGCCGGCCGCGATCCCGGACTCGGTGCCCACGCCGAGATCGTCGGGGTTGTACGAACCGTCAGGGTTGGTGCCGAACAGGTAGCCACCGGCCGAGGTGTACAGCGGCTGCATGTGGTACGGGTCACCCGCGGTGCCCACCGGGACGTTCAGCGCCGACTGGACCTTGCCTGCGTCCTTGGCAGCCTGGCCGGCGGCGATAGCGTCGTCGAGCGTGGCGAAGGTCTTGTCGCCGACCACAGCCTTGTTGCAGAACAGCGCCAGCGTCTCGATCGAGTACGGGACACCGTAGATCTGGCCGTCATAGGTGACCGCCTGGATCGACTTGTCCGAGTACATCGCGATGGTGTCCGACGAGAGCTGGACGGGGTCGACCGCACCGTTGGAGACCAGCTGGCCGAGCCAGTCGTGGGCACCCACGACAATGTCCGGACCATTGCCGGCCTGGTTCGCGGTGATGAAGTTGGCGCGGGTGTCGACGATCGACTGGACACCGACGGAGATACCGTTCGCCTCGCCGAACTTGTCGGCGACAGCCTGGACCGCGGGCATACGCACCTCGTCGGTCCAGATGACGAGGTCCTGGTTGCCGCGCACGGGAGCGGTACCGGAGGCCTTGGTCGACGACCCGTCGGAACCGTTGTCGTCACCGCTGCCACACGCAGTCGCGAGCAGCGCGACCGCAGCGGCCACGGCCACTGTCTGCATGATCCTGCGCATCGGAATTGTTTCCCTTCGTCGAGCCTGCCGCGCACGGACAATCCGGCTCATACCGGGTATCAGAACACGACTTTGCAGTTGCCTTATGAACGTAGCAATGCCTTTCATGGCCTGCAAACGCTGCAAGGCTCCGTAGCACAACCGTTACCATCTTCCGGTTTGCAGTTCGGCTCAGACCTCAGAACGCAGGCGCCAGTTGGTCGCATTTTGTCCGGAATAACCGTCTCCGGCGCTGCTGATGGTGTCGGCGACCCGCCGCCGCACGGGCGGCGCTGCCGGGGGCGACGCTGACGCGGCGGCTTGCTTCCCTCAGCCGCCGGAGACGGCGAGCTCGGCCTCGCGCAGCCCCGCCTCGAACGTCTCGGACAGCTCGCGGGAGTCCAGCCAGCCGTCAGGCAGGGCAGGACGTCGAGGGGCACCGGCCCGGCCGCGCGGGCCTTCGGCCGCCGGGCCCGGGTAGGCCTGGTCGAGATCGAGCCGACCGAGCAGGTCGTCCAGCTCGACCAGCGTGGACACCTGCGCCAGGGCGGCGCGCATCGGCCCGCCCACCGTGTAGCCCTTGAGATACCAGGCCATGTGCTTGCGCAGGTCGCGCAGCGCCTTGTCCTCCGAGGGGAAGGCCTCGACCATGAGCTCGGCGTGCCGCCGGATCATGGCCGCGACATCGCGCAGCCCCGGACGCACCCGTTCCGTGCGACCGGCGAAGGCGGCGGCCAGGTCGGCGAACAACCACGGTCGACCCTGGCAGCCGCGACCCACGACCACCCCGTCGCACCCGGTGCCAGCCACCATCGCCAGCGCGTCCTCAGCGCTCCAGATGTCGCCGTTTCCGAGCACGGGGACGTCCAGCAGCTGCTTCAGCGCGGCGATGGTGTCCCAGTCGGCCTGCCCGGCGTAGTGCTGGGCGGCGGTACGACCGTGCAGCGCCACCGCGGCGACCCCGGCGTCCTGCGCGGCCAGGCCCGCCTCGAGGTAGGTCAGGTGGTCGTCGTCGATGCCGGTGCGCATCTTCACCGTGACCGGCACGCCCGCCGGTCGGGCCGCGTCGACGGCCGCAGCGACGATGCGGGCGAACAACGTCCGTTTCCACGGCAGCACCGCTCCCCCGCCCTGGCGCGTCACCTTGGGCACCGGACAGCCGAAGTTGAGGTCGACGTGGTCCGCGCGGTCCTCGTCCACGAGGATCCGCACCGCCGCGGCCACGGTGGCCGGGTCGACGCCGTAGACCTGCACCGACCGGACCGGCTCGTCAGGGGCGGCAGTGATGATGCGCAACGCCTCCGGGTTGCGCTCGACCAGCGCCCGGCTGGTCACCATCTCCGCGACGCACAGCCCGGCACCCTGCTCCCGGCACAGGCGCCGGAACGCCGCGTTGGTCACCCCGGCCATCGGGGCCAGCACGACGGGCGTGCCGACCTCGATCGGGCCGATCCGCAAGGCAGGCACCACCGGCGGCTCAGGCACCGACCAGACGCTGCGCGAGGTAGCCGCGCACCTGGTCCAGGGCGACCCGCTCCTGGGTCATCTCGTCGCGGTGACGGACGGTGACGGCCTGGTCGTCGAGGGTGTCGAAGTCGACGGTGACGCAGAACGGCGTGCCGATCTCGTCCTGCCGCCGGTAGCGGCGACCGATCGACTGGGTCTCGTCGTAGTCGACGTTCCACGACCCCCGCAGCTCGGCGGCCAGCGCCCGGGCCGGCGGGGTCAGGTCGGCATGCTTGCTCAGGGGCAGCACGGCGGCCTTGACCGGAGCCAGCCGCGGGTCCAGGCGCAGCACGGTGCGCACCTCGGTACCGCCCTTGGCGGTGGGGACCTCCTGCTCGTCGTAGGCGTCGACGAGGAAGGCCATGAGCGACCGCGTCAGCCCCGCCGCCGGTTCGACCACGTACGGCAGGTACTTGTCCCCCGTCGCCGGGTCGCGGTAGTGCAGGTCCTGCCCGGAGTGCTTCTCGTGGGTGCCCAGGTCGAAGTCGGTCCGGTTGGCGATACCCTCCAGCTCGCCCCACTCGTTGCCGGCGAAGCCGAACCGGTACTCGATGTCGACTGTGCGCTTGGAGTAGTGGGAGAGCTTTTCTTGGGGGTGCTCGTAGTGCCGCAGGTTGTCCCGGTCGATGCCGAGGTCGACGTACCACCGGGTGCGGGTGTCGATCCAGTACTGGTGCCATTCCTCGTCGGTGCCGGGCTCGACGAAGAACTCCATCTCCATCTGCTCGAACTCGCGGGTGCGGAAGATGAAGTTGCCCGGGGTGATCTCGTTGCGGAACGACTTGCCGATCTGGCCGATGCCGAACGGCACCCTCATCCGGGCCGACGTGGTGACCTGCGCAAAGTTGACGAAGATGCCCTGGGCGGTCTCCGGGCGCAGGTAGTGCAGGCCGGACTCGTCCTCGACGGGACCGAGGTAGGTCTTGAGCATCATGTTGAAGTCGCGCGGCTCGGTCCACTGGCCCCGGGTGCCGCACGCCGGGCACGGCACCCCGGCCAGCCCGCCCTCGGGGGCACGGCCCTTGCGCTCGGTGAACTCGTCGACCAGCTGGTCCTCACGGAACCGCTTGTGGCAGGCCAGGCACTCGGTCAGCGGGTCGGTGAACACCCCGACGTGGCCCGAGGCCACCCAGACCTGCCGGGGCAGGATGACCGAGGAGTCCAGGCCGACGACGTCGTCCCGAGAGGTGACCGTCGCCCGCCACCACTGCCGCTTGATGGCCTCTTTGAGCTCGGTGCCGAGCGGCCCGTAGTCCCAGGCTGACCGGGTGCCCCCGTAGATCTCCCCGGAGGGGAAGACGAAACCTCGACGCTTGGCGAGGGCGATGACGTTGTCGAGACGTGAGGCGGCCACGGTTGCTGCTCCTGGGGTCGGGTCCCGCGGCTGGCAGCCGCGGACCGGGTAAGCCTACCGGCGCACCGCGGACGGGTCGGATCGTGAGCCGACCCTGACGGCACGGCACGGGCCCCGCCGACCCGCCCCGACGACCTGACGTGACGTCAGTTAGGTATGCCTAACGTGCGGGTATCATCGACCCGTGGATCGGGCCGGCTGGATGGACGGATGGCCATTCTGGCTCGTCGTCGTCGTCCTGTACGTCAGCGTGATGCTCCGGTCGCACGGGACGTACTGGCTCGGTCGCGCCGTGTCGGCCGGAGCCCGGCTGGGGACCGAACGGCGGCTCGGGCCTCGTTGGTGGCTCGGCCTGCTGGACAGGATCGAAGCCAGGTCGAAGGCTCCGCAGGGGCAGCACGCCACCCGTCTGGTCCACCGCTGGGGACCGGTCGGGGTGGCGGTGACCTATCCGGCGGTCGGGCTGACCACGGCGGTCACGGCGGCCGCAGGGATCGTCAAGATGCCGTACCTGCGGTTCACCGTCGCGTCGCTGGTCGGCAGCGTGCTGTGGACCGCGGTCTGGAGCACGGTCGGTTTCGGTGCGCTGTGGGCCGTCACCCGGTCCTGGTGGGGCGCCCTGGCACTGGTCGTCGTCCTGGTGGTCGGCTGGGCCGTCCTGCGGCTGCGCCGCCAGGCTCAGGACGTGGCCGGCCGGTCCACCGCGGTGCCGTAGCGCCGGTCACGCCGCGCGTAGGTCTCGACGGCCGCCCACAGGTGCCGCCGGTCCACCTCGGGCCAGGCCTCGTCGGTGAACACCAGCTCGGCGTAGGCCGACTGCCAGACCATGAAGTTCGAGATCCGCCGCTCCCCGCCGGTGCGCCAGAACAGGTCGACATCGGGCAGGTCTGGTTCGTCCAGGTACCGGGCCAGGGTGCGTTCGGAGACCCGGTCCGGGTTCAGCCGTCCGGCGGCGGCCAGCTGGGCGACCGTCCGGGCCGCGTCGGCGATCTCCGCCCGGCCGCCGTAGTTGACGCACATCGTCAAGGTGCACACGTCGTTGCCGCGCGTGAGCTGTTCGGCGGTCTCCAGCTCGGCGACCACCGACCGCCACAGCCGGGGCCGACGACCCGCCCAGCGCACACGCACCCCCCAGGAGTGCAGCAGGTCCCGGCGACGCCGCAGCACGTCCCGGGAGAAACCCATGAGGAACCGCACCTCGTCGGGCGACCGTGCCCAGTTCTCCGTGGAGAACGCGTAGGCCGAGACGTGCCTCACCCCGATCTCGACGGCGCCGGCCACCACCTCGATGAGGCTGGCCTCGCCGGCGGTGTGCCCCGCGGTGCGCGGCAGCCCCTGGGCGTTGGCCCAGCGGCCGTTGCCGTCCATGACCACGGCGACGTGACGCGGCACCAACGCCGACGGCACGGCGGGCGGACGGGCGCCCGAAGGGTGGGGCGGCGGCGCGACGTGGCTGGTCACGGCCGTCAGACCCGCTCGACCATCGGCAACGACCGCAGACGCTGCTCGACGTGGTACTGGCTGTACGCGGCCACCAGACCTCGGGCCTGCGTGCGGTGCCGAGCCTCCGAAGCGTCGGCCACCGCCCAGTCGCCGGACAGCAGCGCCGCCAGCAGCTCGAACGTCTCCGGTGCGGGAGCGGTCGACCCGGGCGGACGGCAGGCCACGCACACCGCCCCGCCCATGGGGGCGCTGAACGACCGGTGCGGGCCGGGGGCACCGCACCGGGCGCAGTCGACGAAGCTCGGCGCCCAGCCGGCGACCGCCAGGGCCCGCAGCAGGTACGAGTCCAGCAGCAAGCCCGGCGGGTGGGCCCGGTCGGCCAGGGCGTGCACCGCCCCGAGCAGCAGGCGGAAGTGGGCCAGGGCAGGTTCCTGCTCGGCAGCGACCAGCCGGTCTGCGGTCTCCAGCATCACCTGGCCGACGGTGAACAGCTCGTAGTCGGCGCAGATGGCCCGTCCGTACGCCCCAGCCAGCTCAGCCTGGGCGACGACGTCGAACGTCCGGCCGGTGGCCAGCTGCACGTCGACCCACATGAACGGCTCCAGGCGCGCTCCGAACCGCGACGTGGTCCGGCGCACCCCCTTGGCCACGGTGCGCACCTTGCCGTGCTCCCGGGTCAGGAGGGTGACGATCCGGTCCGACTCCCCCAGCGGGTGCGTGCGCAGCACCACCCCTGAGTCCCGGTAGACCGCCATGGCTCCATCATCCCCGATCTCGGACGGTTCCTGCTGTCCTCACGCCCCGGTCGTGACCGGGCAGGACAGCAGGAACCGTCCCGCGGCTCAGGCGCTCCGCTGAGACCGGTTGACCGCCGAGACGACGGCCTTGAGCGACGCCGTGGTGATCGACGGGTCGATGCCCACGCCCCACAGGACGTCGCCGCCGATGGTGCACTCCACGTAGGCCGCCGCGGTCGCGTCACCGCCGGACGACAGCGCGTGCTCGGCGTAGTCGAGCACCGCCACGTCCACGCCGATGCCGGACAGGGCGTCGACGAACGCGGCCACCGGGCCGTTGCCAGCACCCCGGACCGTGACCGGGACGCCGTCGTCGAGCAGCTCGGCCTTCAGCGTGTCCTCGTCGCCCTGGCGGCTCTTGGCCCGGGTGGCCTGCAGCTGGAACCGGCCCCACGTCCGCAGCGGACCCGCCTCGGTGGCGGGGGCGTCGGTGCTGCCGACCGGCAGGTACTCGTCGACGAAGATCCGCCACAGGTCGTCGGCCGTGACCTCGGTGCCCGTCGCGTCGGTGTGCCGCTGCACGGCCTGGGCGAACTCGATCTGCAGCCGACGCGGCAGGTCCAGGTTCTTCTCCGTCTTCATGAGGTAGGAGACCCCACCCTTGCCGGACTGCGAGTTCACCCGGATGATCGCGTCGTAGGTGCGCCCCACGTCCCGCGGGTCGATCGGCAGGTACGGCACGGCCCAGACCATGTCGTCGATGGCGACGCCGGTCTTGGTCGACTGCGCCTCCATCGCCTCCAGGCCCTTCTTGATCGCGTCCTGGTGCGACCCGGAGAAGGCGGTGAACACCAGGTCGCCGCCGTAGGGAACACGCTCGCCGACGGGCAGCTGGTTGCATGCCTCGACCACCGACCGCACGTGCGGCAGGTCGGAGAAGTCGATCTGCGGGTCGATGCCCTGGCTGAACATGTTCATGCCCAGGGTGACCAGGTCGACGTTCCCGGTGCGCTCGCCGCTGCCGAACAGGCAGCCCTCGATCCGGTCGGCCCCGGCCAGGTAGCCCAGCTCGGCAGCGGCCACCGCGGTGCCGCGGTCGTTGTGCGGGTGCAACGACAGCACCACAGCGTCGCGGTAGTGCAGGTGGCGGCTCATCCACTCGACCGAGTCGGCGTAGACGTTGGGCGTGGCCATCTCGACCGTGGCCGGCAGGGTGATGATGACCGGCCGGTCCGGGGTCGGCTGCCACTCGTCGAGCACGGCGTTGCACACCCGCACCGCGTACTCCAGCTCGGTGCCGGTGTACGACTCGGGGCTGTACTGGTAGATCACCTCGGTGTCCGGGACCAGCTCGGCGTACTTCTTGCACATCCGGGCGCCAGAGACCGCCAGGTCGGCGATCTGGTCCTTGTCGGCCCGGAACACCACGGCCCGCTGCAGCACCGACGTCGAGTTGTACAGGTGGACGATGGCTCGCTTGGCCCCGGCGATCGCCTCGAAGGTGCGTTCGATCAGGTGCTCGCGGGCCTGGGTCAGCGCCTGGATGACGACGTCGTCAGGGATGCGGCCTTCGTCGATCAGCATGCGGACGAAGTCGAAGTCCGTCTGCGACGCGGCCGGGAACCCGACCTCGATCTCCTTGTAGCCCATCTGGACCAGCAGCTCGAACATCTTGAGCTTGCGGGCGGAGTCCATCGGCTCGATCAGGGCCTGGTTGCCGTCGCGCAGGTCGACGGCGCACCAGCGCGGCGCCTGGGTGACGTGGCGGTCCGGCCAGGTCCGGTCGGGCAGCTCGACGGTGATCTGCTCGTGGAACGGCCGGTACTTGTGGACGGGCATCCCGGACGGGGTCTGGGCGTTGGGGTACGTCAGGTAGGTCATGATGGTTTGATCCTCGTGGCACGCAGGGGAAGTGGGCCGGGCAGGTCAAACCTCCGCGGCGAGGGTCCGGCCTCTTCTAGAGGGCCCCACCGCGGCGACCAAGGAGCAGGCGCACCGGCACGAGCAGCAGACTACACCCCTTTGCGGCGGGCGCCGAGCGAACCGTCGCGACGGCTACCGCTTCGTCGTGCGTTCGGGGAACACCGGCTCGCCGCTGACAGCACCCAGCCGGAGCCAGGCGTCTCCGACCCCGACCACCGAACCGACCGGCAGCTGCACCGGCCGACCGGGAGCACAGGACTCCTCGGTCCCGTCCGGCAGGTGCACGACCGTCCCGTTCACCGTGCCCAGGTCTTCGACCCACACGGCGATCGGACCGACCGTCAGCCGCAGGTGGGTACGCGACACCGACCGTTCCCGGTCGGCCAGGCGCAGACCGCTCTGGCCCGGCTCGGCGATCGGGTTGCGGCCGACGAGCACGACCCCCTGGACCTCGTGCGTCGACCCGTCAGACAGCTCCAGGTCGGCCGTCATCGGCCGGTAGGTCTCCTCGTCGTCCCAGGCCACGTCGGTCCGGACGCCCGACCGGCGGGTGCGCTCCAGCTCGGGCATCAGGCCGAAGGCCAGCACCGGCGCGTCGTCGCCGCCGGACTGCACACCCACGACCGGTGCCGCCGGGGCGACCTCAGGCCCCGCCAGGGCCGACTTGGCACCGCTGGTCCGAGGACGGTCGGACGAGCGTCCGTCGGACAGGTAGATCACGTCGGCACCGACCAGCTCGTCGTGCCAACCGCGACGGCGGCCCGACTTGTCGAACCAGGGCGAGGCCAGCACGACCAGACCACCGACCAGGAAGACCAGCGAACCGACCGCGACGACGAGCGCCCGCAGGACGGTGCGGTCGAGGCCGACCGGCTCGCCCGTCTCGTGGTCGACCAGACGTATGCCCACCGCCCACTGACCGACCGTCCAGCCCTGCCGGGCCTGCAGCACCAGCTGGACCAGCACCACCGTCACGGCGGTGCCCAAAGCCAGGAGGATGTTGGTGCCGTGACGGCTGGGCACGGCCAGCCAGATCAGCAGCGCCGGGACCACGACCAGCAACAGGTCGGACATGCTGGCGATGAACCGCCACCCCATCGGAGCGGGTTCGTTCGAACCGTTCAACGTGCTCTCCTCCCGACGGACGACGCAGCCCGGCGCTCGCCGGGCCGCCGGGTACGCAACGACCTGACAGACACCCGCCCGGCCATCCTGGTGCGCCAGGGAACAGCGTGCCAGAGGGCCTGGACAGTCTCGTCCACGTCCGACCAGTACTGCTTCGCCTGGTCGGAGGACGGTGGCGACGGGGCGAACGCTGCACGGTCGGCCCGGACGGCCAGGTCGTCGAGCCGCACGGGCAGGGCCGGGTCGGCCCCACCAGCGCCGACCGCACCCGCACCGATCACCGCGGCCGACTCCCGGCGGGTGTCCACCGCGGACGGAGCGCGACGCAGGTCGACCGCGGCGTCGAGGAGCTCGGCCCAGCCTCCGGTCACCAGGTGCGCCGGTGATTCCGCCCGCCGTCGGCGCCGCCGACGCCGGGCCTTGGCGACGAGCACCGCCAGCACCGGCGACGCGACCAGCAGCAGCAGCCCCAGACCACCGGCGACCCGGCCCACGACCCGCAACCAGCCGGAGGTGTGCCGGGAGCTGTCCGGGCTGTCGGTCTGCGGCGGACGGGCGTCGTCCTCCGGCTCGGTCTGCGGTGCGGGCGGCTGCACCGGCGGCTGGAGGACCTGCGGCTGGGAGTGCGTCCGCTGCTCCTCCTGCTGCTCGGTGGCCTGCCGGGACGTCGGCGGCGTGGCGTCGAACGCCACCCAGCCGACTCCGGCGAAGGCGATCTCCACCCAGGCCTGCACGTCCTTGCCGCGCACCTCGATGACCCCGTCGGTCACCTTCGGGTCGGCCTGGGCGGCCGTCTCGGCGTCCCCGGCGCCGGGGACGAACCCGATGACCACCCGGGCCCGCAGGTTCATCGACCGGGCCATGAGCGCCATGGCCGAGGCGTACTGCTCGCCGTCGCCGACCATCGGCGGGGCGTCCAGCAGCCGGCTCATGCGCGCCGCGCCGTGACCGGGCAGCGACGGGTGCTCCCCGTCGAGCCCGTGGCTGAAGTAGCCGTTCTCCGACAGCCAGGTCGCCAGCGCCCGGGCCTGACCGACGGGCGTCGTCGCGTCCTGGGCGACGGACGCCGCCTGCCGGGACAACGACGCCGACACCCCGGTGTCGTCGGGCAGCACGACGTCGGCCGAGCGGGCCGCACCGATGTCGGAGTCCCGCCGGTCGAGGTTGGGGACGACGACCTGCTCGGTGTACCTGAGGTCCGGGCTGACGCCAGAGGTCAGCACCGCGGCACCGGTGGCGTCGTTGTAGCGCAGGTCACGGGCGACGTCCTGAGAGAGGTCGAAGGAGGTGGCCGAGCCGACGGTCGGCAGCCACACCCCCGACAGCCCCTCGATGGTGAACGTGACCGTGGCCTCGGCACCCGTGTCGTCGGTGGAGACCGCGCTGCCGACCCGGCGGAACTCCCCGCTGCCCTGGGCAGCCCGGTCGCCGGCGACGTTCCAGACCATGCCGTCGTACCGGTCCATGACGGCCAGCCGGACCCGGGCACCCTCAGGCAGGCCCTTGACCGTGAACAGCACCTGGTCGTCGGCCTTGACGTAGGACCGGAACCCGGCCAGCGGGCTGGGGTACGCGGTCGGGTCGAACGGCGGCACCACATGGTCGCGCAGCACGAACCGAGGTTCGCCCGCCGTCGCCGGTGCCAGGGCCAACGAGCCGACCACCACGAGCCCCAGCAGCGCGACGGCCGACGCCGGACGGCGACGCACCCCCGAGCGCGACGGCGACAGCACCCGTACGCCGTCGGACCGGGTCACGCCGGAGCCGGCGCGCAGCGTCGCCCAGGCCAGCAGCGCCACGGCCAGGACCGTCCCGGCGACCAGCGGCGGCACCGGCTGGGTGGCTGTGCCGAGCAGCGCCGAGACCACCACGACGAGGAGCACCACCACGCCGGCCAGCGCCCCGACGGTCCGACGGGTCCGCAGCGCCAGGGTGAGGGCGACGAGCGCGCCGAGGAAGGTCAGCAGGAACGGCGCCAGCAGGACGTCACCGGTGCCGCCCAGCGGCGGGTCCAGCGTCAGCGCGTCCTTCCAGGTGGTGAACGAGGCCGTCAGCACCTGCCCGGCGCCGCTCGGTGTGGGGATCAGCCCGGCCAGGGTCGGGGCCCCGGTCAGCGGCGCACCGAGGACCACGACGAGCGCGATCGCGACGACCGTCACCAGCCACGCCGCCCAGCGGCCCCAGGCGCCGACCACAGCCAGGGCCGTCCCTGCGACCAGCCCGACCGCCAGCGCGGGCAGCGCCGCGGTCCCCCCGTACACCGGCAGCAAGGGCGTGACCGCCAGCGCCAGGAGCACCACCAGGACTGCCGTGTCGACGACGGCCCGGCGCGTGCCGACCACGGCGCGACCCGGGCTCTGGGTCGGCGCGCTCACAGGACCACCCGGTGCATCAGGCGCGGCAGGTCGTCCAGCGTGCCGATCCTCGCCAAGGAGGCCAGACCGTCCTGGCGCACCTCGACCGCCGCGTCGGCAGCGCACGACACGGCCACCACCCGCAGCCCTGCCGGGACGTGGCGCACCGCGGCGCGGCGCTGGTCAGCCGTGGCGGTCGAACCGCCGACGAGGAACGCCACCGACGAGGTCGCCGGTTCGGCGGCCACCCGGTGCGGCAGCTCCGCGGAGTGCGTGCCGTCCGGACCGGTGCTCAGCCGGGCGCACTCGTCGAGCAGGCTCGACGGGATGGCCGCGGTCAGGCGCCGGGCGCCGGCGAGGAAGGTCAGCTCACGCTCGTCACGCAGCACGTGCAGCGCCAGCGACGCCGCCACCGAGACGGCCATCTCGAACTCGTCCGGATCGGCGTAGTCGTCCACGGCCGTGGCCAGCGCGACCGTGGTGC
Organism: Cellulomonas sp.; assembly: GCA_031556715.1. Taxonomy (GTDB): domain Bacteria; phylum Actinomycetota; class Actinomycetes; order Actinomycetales; family Cellulomonadaceae; genus Cellulomonas. Next base: position 10,132 of record JAVBSR010000045.1, on the reverse strand, counting down.
GGGTACGTCGGGTGTCCTCGAACTGGCGGACCATGAGGGTGCCGGTGCGCGCCGAGGTGCGCCAGTGGATCATCCGACGGTCGTCGCCGGGGACGTACTCGCGCAGAGCGTGGAACGACAGGTCGGCGTCGGACAGCTCCCGGGTGGCCTGACCTTCCAGGTCGCGCAGCAGACCCGGCCGCACGTCGGCCAGGCCCACGACCCGGGGGTGCACCAGCAGCTCGAGGACGTCGGTGAACCGCTGGTCGCGGCTGACCAGGCCCAACGGGTCGCCCCGGCCGATCGCCGCCGGCCCTACGGGCACCACGGCCCGGTGGTCGGTGGGCACAGGGAAGAGCACGTCATGACTGGCGCCGGCGGCCAGCGTCGGCAGCCACACGGCGACGGTCTCGGGCCCCACCGGCAGGTCGACCCGGGCGGGCAGCGACCGACGGGCGGCGCTGACCTCCAGCCGCGCGACGACCGGCTGGCCCACCGGCACCCGACGTTCGGCCAGCTCGAGGCGCACCTCGTACCGGCTGCGGCCCCACGCCATCGCCAGGCCGGCGAGGATCAGCAGCAGGCAGCCGACGCCGACGGCCGCCAGCTCGACCCACCTGACCTGTCGGCCGACGACCACGGCGACCAGACCGACCGCCGCGATGCCCCAGCCGAGCGGGGAGACTGTGATCCGCACGCCAGGCTCCTCAGTGCCCCGCGACGGGCGGCGTGACCCGCTCGAGCACCCGGGCCAGGATCTGAGCCTGGGTGACCCCGGAGAACTCGGCCTCGGCCTCGGCGATCAAGCGGTGCGCCAGCACGGGCTGGGCCAGGGCCTTGATGTCGTCGGGCACCACGTACTCCCGACCGGCGGCCGCGGCCCACACCTTGGCGCAGCGCACCAGGGCCATCCCGCCGCGCACCGACGAGCCCAGCGCCGTCTGCTCGTCCTCTCGCGTGGCCTCGACGAGCCGGGCGACATAGTCCAGCACCGCCTCGTCGACGAACACCTCTTTGGCCATGTCGGCCATGGTGCCGACCGACTCGGTGCTGATCTTCGGCTGGAGGCCGATGGTGCGGTCCTTGGCCCCGGCGAGGATCTCCAGGGTCGCCTCCCGGTCCGGGTACCCCAAGGAGGTCTTGACCAGGAAGCGGTCCACCTGGGCCTCAGGCAGCCGGTAGGTGCCGGCCTGCTCGATCGGGTTCTGCGTGGCGAGGACCACGAACGGGCGGCCGACCGGGTGGGTGACCCCGTCGACGGTGACGTTGCCCTCCTCCATGACCTCCAGCAGCGCCGCCTGCGTCTTGGGCGAGGCCCGGTTGATCTCGTCGGCCAGCACCACCGAGGCGAACACCGGGCCGGGGTGGAACTGGAACCGTCGCGCGGACTGGTCGTAGATCGTCACCCCGGTGACGTCGGACGGCAGCAGGTCCGGGGTGAACTGGATCCGGTGGTGGCTGCCCTGGACGGTCGCGGCGATGGCCTTGGCCAGAGAGGTCTTGCCCGTGCCAGGGGCGTCCTCCAGCAGCACATGGCCCTCGGCGAGCATCGCGGTGAGCACCAGGCGCACCACGGGCTCCTTGCCGAGCAGCACCTGGCCGACGTTGGCGACGAGGGCGTCGAACGTCTCAGCGAACCACTGACTCTGCTCCGGTGTCACTACAGCTCCTTAGGGGTTGGTCCAGTCCTTCTGCACAGGGGCACCAGCACCGACCGACGTCTCGGCGGTGACCGAGACGGAGATGGTCACCGACGGGCGACCTTCGCCCAGCACCGGGATGCCCTCGGTGAGCTGGGCGCTGGTGGCGGTGGTCGTCGTCTCGGAGATCACCTGGCCGTCGACGAGCCACCGCACCCGGAACTGACGGTCCGCCCCGCCGGCCCAGTCCGGCGGCGACCAGCTGGCCCACGCCTGGACGGGCTGGCCGGTCCCGTCGGTGGCGACGTCCAGGTTGAGGTTGACCGTCCCAGGGACGGTCTGCGGCAGGGGTGACGTCCCGACGGCACCCGACCACGCCCCGCAGCCCCGCTGGTTGCAGGCCTGCGCCTGGATCGAGGCGGACAGACCACCCACCAGCCCGGTGATGGTCGCCTCCGTCCCGGTCACCGTGAACACCTGGTCGTTGTTGACCTTGACCTGGTACGACGTGATGGGCGACCCACCGTCACCCTGCGGCGACAAGGTCACCACCGCCGTTCCCTGGCGGTAGGCACCACCCACCTGGCCCACGGCCGAGATCACCCGGGGTGCTTCCGGCACGCCGAAGGTCGAGCCCTGGGTGGTCGCCGGTGCCGACAGCCCGACGGCGTTCGACGCCCGCAGGGTGAAGGTGTACTGGACGCCGTTCTCCGCGTCGACGACGTAGCTCGTCGCGTCGGGCGCCGGGGCGAAGCTCCGGGACCGCCCGGCACCCTCGACCGTCAGCTGGTACACCCCCAGCGGCGTGCCGTTGTTCGCCGGCGTCTGCCAGGTCACCTGGAGCTGACCGGTGTTGACGGGTGCGACAGCCAGCCCTGCCGGGGCGTTGGGCACACCGATCGGCACGGCCGGGGCCGACCAGTCGCTCCACGGGCCGGCCTGGGGCGCGGCGTTGTGCGCCCGGACCCGCACGGTGTAGGAGCGCCCGTTGGTCAGACCGGTGAAGCGCGCCGACGTGGTGGTCACACGGATCGTCGCCGGGTCGGCCGGGTCGTTGGGCCGCGGCGAGATCTCCACGTCGTAGGACGCGATCGCCGACCCGTGGTTGGGCGGGGCCGACCAGCTGACGTCCACGCTGCCGTTGCCGCCGACGACGGTCGGTGCGCCCGGCGCGTCAGGCACCGCATCGGGGGTGGCCGCGGCCGACGACGGGCTCTCCGCCGACCAGCCGACGGCGTTCTGCGCGGCCACGGTGAAGGTGTACGACGTGCCGTTGTTCAGGGACTCGAGCGTGCAGGTGGTCGACGGGCAGGCCGTCTGCCTGCCACCGGGGCTGGCGGTCACCCGGTACCCCGTGATCTCGGCGCCGCGCGCATCGGGAGCGCTCCAGGACAGGACGACCGCCTGGTTGCGGATCTCCACCACGCGCGGAGCCGACGGCGCTGCCGGGGCCGAGGCCACCTTGAGCGTGACCCGAGCCTCCACCTGTCGGTCGGGGTCGCGGGTCACGTCCTGCACGACGAACCTGGTCACCATGGTGCCGACGAAGTCGTCTCCAGGACGCACCGTCACGGACCGGCCGTCGAACGACGCGGTGCCGGCACCGGGGGTCTCGACCACGGCTCCCACCACGGTCAGTCCCCCACCCTGGCCTGCGAACGGGTCGAAGGCGTCAGCGAGGACGTCCACGGTCCTGGAGGTACCGGCCTGGCCGTCGAGCGACTGGTCCAGGACCCTGGCCAGCGGCCGGGTGCTGGCGACCACCCGCAGCGGGATGGTGACGTCCATCGAGCCGGTCTGGCCGTAGCCGACGGTCAGGGTCGCCCACCCGGTGGTGCCCTTCGGGGTGGTCGCTGCGGCGCTCACCGCCAGCCGGGATCCGTCCAGCGCGGCGGTGAACCCGGCCGGGGCCTTGCCGGACATCGCGAAGGTGTAGCGCCCGTCGACCGGTTTGGTGCCTTCCGGGGTCTTCATGAAGGCGTTGAGGTCGACCGCGACCGGGTTGTCGCCCGGCCCGACGGCGACGGTGGTCGCGACGAAGGTCGGCGGGTGCTGGTCCGTGGCGTAGACCGTGACCGGGAGCGTGATCGTCGCCTCTCGGGCGTCCGTATCACCCTTGCCGGTCGAGTCGGTGACCCGCACCGTCACCGACGCCGGACCGGAGTAGTCCGCGGCAGCGGTGAACCTGACCGTGCGCGGGCCCACGACGGTGGCCTCACCCTTGGCGGCCTTGGGCGGGATCTCGCCGACCAACGACGGCTTGCGTCCCGGAGCCACCTGCACCTGCTCGTCCAGGTCGATGTCGATCGTCTGGCCCGACTCGACCTGCAGCTGCGGTGCCTTCGGGCGCAGGGTCGGCGGGAAGAAGCCCAGCGCAGGCACCGTGATGAAGGCGTAGGTGGAGGCGTCGTGGTCCCGGGTGTTGACCAGCTGGTAGGCGACGACCTGGGTGGTCTCGGTCAGGGTGACCAGGACCTTTCCGTCCGCGGTCACCGAGGCGGTGCGGGCCGACGACGGCGGCACCGCCACCTCCAGCTCAGACAGCGGCCCTGAAGGGTTGCGGGCCACGGCGAGCACGTTGACCTGGACCTGGGTGCGACCGATGGTCTCCTCGGCCGGCACGACGATGTCCCTGGCGATCGGCGGCAGCACCGGCGCGTCGGCAGACACCGTCACGGTGAGCACCGCGGATCCCTGCCCGCCGAGGTCGTTGCGGGCGGTGTACTGCACCTGGATGACGCCCGGGGTGGTCGGCGCCTTCACCTGGACCATCCCGTCCTTGGCCGTCACCTCGCCTGTGGCCAGGTCGCCGGAGACGGTGAGGTCGGGGTCGAGCGACAGGTCGCCGCCGCCGGAGCTGATGTCGTTGGCGAGCACCGCGACCTCGACGGTCGTGCCCGGACGCACCGACACCGCGTCGTCGCGTGCCACGACGGCGGCCTCGTCGGCCGACCGCGGCACGATGCCGACACGGACGGTCGCCACAGCCCGTTGACCGGTCCAGTCCTCGACCGCGTAGGTGAAGGTGTCGGTGCCGGACTCGCCCGGCAGCGCCTGGTACTCCAGGTAGTCCGCACCGACCTTGGACACCACGCCGCGCGACGGTGTGGCGTCGCCCAGGCCAAGCAGAGTCACCCCGTCGCCGTCCACGTCGATCCCGGTGAGCGGGATCTTGATGCGCACCGTCTCGCCTTCGAAGACCCGCGCGACGACGTCCTTGGGGATCGGCGGCGGTTTCGTCGCCGCGTCCGACCCGTGCACGTTGACGATGATCCGGGCCGCCGTCGAGGCGCCGCTGGCGTCGGTGACCTGGAAGGTCGCCGACACCGTCATCGGCTGGTCCGGCGCCTGGTAGCGCAGGACGTCGCCGGACACGAACAGCAGGCCCTGGTTCTTGCCCAGCGGTTCGGGCAGCTCACGGTCCAGCGTCAGCGGACCGCCCTCCGGGTCGTAGGCACCGTCCAGGACGTCCACCGTGACCACACCGCCGGTCCGCACCGAGACCTGGCGGTCAGGGACCACCGGCGGCTGGTTGACGGCGGTGGTCTGCACCGGCACGACGATGATCGTCCCGGTCGCCGAGGCGGCACCGTTGGACACCGTGTAGGTGATCGGGGTCGGCCCGTCCAGGGTGCGTACCGACGAGATGACGACCATCCGGTGCTCGACCACCCCGGCGCGCAGCCCTGAGCCCTCGGGCACGCTCACCGACTGCAAGGCCAGGACCAGGTTGTTCGGGTCGCTGTCGTTGAGCAGCGGGTCGACGGTCACCGACCCGCCGGCGGGCAGGTACGCCACGTCGGTGGCGGTCACCGGCGGCAGGATCTCCCCCGGCAGGTCGAGGATGTCGACCCGGGCCCAGGCCACGGTCTGGTTCGGCGCCGACACCACGGTGAAGCTGACGTAGTAGGTCCCGGCGCGCGGGGCGACGACGGTGAACGTGCCCGCGGCCAGGTCTGGGGTGATCGAGATACCGGGCACCTCGCCGACCCCGACCAGGCGCACCGGCTCGGCGTGGGAGCTGCGCACCGCCGCCAGCGGCGAGACCACCAGAGGCTGGTCCACGTAGCCGACGACGTGCACCGGGTCGACCACCGGGTCGGACGAGCCTTCGCGGACCGAGACCTGCAGCGCGCCCTCGACCGGCGCGGAGATCCCGTCGGTGACCATGAGGGTGGCGGTCGTCGACCCGATCTGGCCGGAGGCGGTCACCGTGACCACCCCGTCCGGCCGGTAGACCACCGAGCCGTAGTTCCAGTCCATCGTCGCGCCGACCAGCGCCAGCGGGTCACCGTCGGGGTCGACGAAGTCTGTGAGCACCCCGGCGCTCAGGCTCTCGCCCTGGCCCAGGCGCAGCGTCTGGGTCGACACCTGGACCGGCGGCGAGTTCTGGGACCAGTCGTGCACGGTCAGGCGCACCGTCCCCGTCGCCGGGGCACGCACCCCGGGCCGGTCGGTCGCGGTGTAGGTGAACGACACCGAACCGGTCGCCGTGTCGAGGACGTCGACCTCCAGCGCCCGTCCCGAGTCGACCACCCGCACGGTGCCGAAGGTCGCCGGCAGGTCGTCCACCGCTGAGATGACCAGGACGCCGCAGTCGGAGGTGGTGTCGTTGGCCAGGACCCGCAGGGTGGTCGAGCGGCCCGGCCGCACCCCATAGTCGTCGTCGTGCGCGACCGGCGGCAGGCCGTCCTCGGAGCACTGGTTGGTGTGCTCGGTGGTCGGCTCCTCGCCGTTGTCGGCGTCCGGGTTGTCGTCCGGCTGCGGGGTGATGAGGTTCCAGGCGGGCTGCTTCACCTCGGGGGCGTCCGCCAGCCAGGCGCGGCCGGTCGCGATGTCGTTGAGCACCACCTGGCCGCGGTTGACCCGGAAGCGCAGCTCGGCGGCGGCTGTGACCTCTTCCCGGTCCGTGTCGTCCACGGTGCTCCCGCAGATGCGCACCCAGTTGCCGGTCGCGGCGGCCCAGGCACCGTAGGCGCACTCCCCTACCCGCACCGGGGCCGCAGGGGTGCCGGTGGACTCGGTCTGCCGCGTGGTCGGGTGGCCGCCGTGCAGCGGCACCGTGAACAGTGCGGTGGTGCTGGCGACGAGCACCGTGTCGGCCGCCGGACCAGGCTGCTGCAGCGTCAGCCCCGTGCCGGTCAGCCGGACCGAGCCGTGCCTGGTGCGTACCGTCGTGCCGTCGAGCACCACCGGCTCGTCGCCGACCGCGGTGATCTGGTCGATCGTGCTGAGGTCGCTGATGGTCCCGTCCGCGCTCGACCTGCCGTCGGACGTCGCCGTGGTGACCTTCCCCTTGCTGTCCACGGCCAGCACCGTGCCGCTGCGCGCCACCACCGCCGCGGCTCCCTGGCCGAGGTCCAGGTCAGGCGTCGTCCCGGCTGCCGTCCGGGACAGGTCGGCGAGGGTGCTCACCCACATCTGGCCGGTGGTGCTGGCGACGAGCACCGTGCCGCCGGCCATGTCCACCTTCGCGCCCCCCTCGACCGTGGTCCGCGCGGTCGTCGCGACCGTCGCCGGGTCGACCACCGAGACCTCGGTGCCCTCGACCAGCAGCACGTCGGCACCGTCCTGGAGCACGTCGAACTCCGGCCCAGAGGTGCCCAGACCGCCGTCGAGCTCGCTCACCGGGACGTTGAAACGGCCCAGCGCCAGGTCGGCGCGGGAGGTCAGCCAGACCCCACCGTCGTCCAGGTCGAGACGGGCGACCGGGAACCCCTGGTGGACCAGTGCCAGCACACCGACGAGCACCGGCACGGTCGCCGCTGCCGCGAAGCCGGTGCGTCGCCGGTTCCACCACCTCATCGCTCGACGCACCCTGTGGCCGGCTCGACCGACAGCCGACCGTCGGCCCGCAGGACCGACACCTCGATGCACACCTGGTGGTCGTCCGGTCCGAACGGCACCACCACCGAGGCGTCGCCCACGACGGCTGGCTGCGGGGTGCTGCCCACCTCGACACGTGTCCACCGGTACCGGTCGCCCTCGGCGGCCTTCGGGTTGGTCCAGGTGAACGTCGCGGCACCGTCGGCCACGGTCCCGACCAGCTCCTCCGGAGCAGGGACGACCTCGGCGCGCGGTGCGGAGGCCTGGGCATACCGAGGCACCGACGGTCGGGTGCCGGCGTCGGACGAGCGGTCGAGCGTGGCCGCCACAGCGACGGCACCGACGACGAGCACCAGCGCCGCGACAGCGACCAGGTCGATGCGCCGCCTGGTGCGTCGCTCGAGGTCGGGCTCGGGCTCCGCGTCCCGGCTGACCTCGAGCTGGCCGACCTCTGCCAGGCCGTCGTCGCGGTAGCGACCCTCGTCCTGGCTGGCCTCGAGCGCGATGATGTCCCGGGAGCGGGTCGCCTCGTCGATCGCGGCGAACCCGTCACCGTCCGGGCCGGCCGGGGCCCTGACGACCACGACGCCGGCCTCGTCCGTCTCGTCGTCGGGTGCCGGCCCGAGGGCACCGTCGACCTGGTCGAGCGGCACCCAGGTGTCGGCTCGGACCTCTGAGGCGCCGGCGACCGAGAGATCGTTCTCGACCAGGTCGAGCGCCGTCACCGCCAGGCCCAGGTCGGCCTCGATCCCCTGCAGGTCCCGGGCGAACGCGATCGCGCTGGGGTGCCGGTCCTCGACCTTGCGGGCCATCGCGGTGTCGAGCACCTCGAACAGCTCGTCGGGCACGTCGTCGCGCGAGATCCGCGGCAGCGGCATCCGCTCGATACGGCCGACCAGGTCGCTGGCCGAGTTCGCCGTGCCCAGCACCTCGAACGGCGAACGTCCGGCCAGCATCGAGTACAGCGTCGCGGCCAGCGAGTACACGTCGGACCGCTCGTCACCCGACGGGCTCGGGCTGAGCAGCTCGGGCGGCGCCCACGGGATCGACATGCCCGCCGCCGACCCGGCTGCCGCCGCCGTCGCGGCGATGCCGAAGTCGGTCAGCGCGGGCCAGCCGAAGTCCGTGGTGAGCACGTTGGCCGGTTTTATGTCCCGGTGCCAGATGCCCGCCTCGTGAGCGCTGGCCACCGCCGAGGCGATCCGGATCGCGATCCGGAGGCACTCGGCGACGCCCATCCGCTCGGTCCGGTACCGCTCCGCGACGCCAGGCCGGGAGCAGTACTCCATGACCAGGTACGGCCGACCGTCGTCGGCAAAACCTGCATGGTGCACCGTGACGATGGCCGGGTGCTGGGACACCTTGGCCATGAGGTTGGCCTCGGTGACGAACTGCGCACGGGCGTCGTCTTCCAGGTGCGATGCGAGCAGCACCTTGACAGCGACGTCACGTGTCGGCAGCTCCTGCCGATACAGAAAGACGTCGGCAAAACCGCCCATCCCGAGCAGCCGGCTGTAGCTGTAGCCGGGCAGGTCGGGTGGCGTGCTCGGCTGACGCCTTCTGGTCACCGCATCCGCTCCACCACGAACGTGACTCCGTCACCGAGGTCGATGGTCTCGTCGGCAGCCAGCACCCGCGGCTCACCCGGACGCAGACGACGCGCCCCACCACCGGGCCGCAGGACGTGCACCCCGTTGGTCGAGTCGAGGTCGGTGACCAGGACGTCGTCCCCGTCCATCCGGACCTCGGCGTGGGTGCGGCTGATGTCCTGCTGCGGGCTGGGCACAGCGACCAGCCGTGGCATCTCGCGGCTGGACACACGGGCGGCCTGCGGGGCACGGCCGAGCAGCACCGGACGGTCCAGCGCGACGATCAGACCGGTGTTCAGCACCAGCTGGGCGGCCGCTCCGTCCGACGACGCTGCCTCGTCCTGCCCAGGGAAGGCCGGGAGCGCCTCGGCCCGGCTGCCGGACTGGATCGTCGAGTCGTCGACCGGAGCCTCCTCGACGAACTTCTCAGCCGCGATCGTGGTGACGCCGGTGTTGGCGACCGGTTCGGGCGCCGGCTTGGCCGGTGCGGACTTCTTCCGGGCCGCTTCCTTGGCAGGGGCGACCGTCGCGACGGGGGCAGGCAGACTATCGACCGGCGCAGGCTCCTCGGAGTCGGCGGACTCGTCCGCAGAACCGATCTTGGCCCCGTGCGGCGCACGCAGGCCACCGGCCCGCACGACGCCCGCCACCAGCGGCAGGTCGGGTCCGTCGGCACCAGCAGCCCCGGGCACCCGGACGGCCAGCGCCGACACCCCGCCGAGGTTCCGCTCGGTCCAGGTCGCCACGCCGTGCCCGTCGATCGTCACGACGGTGTCCTGCACCTGGGCGTCGACGACGACGTCGCCGCGCACCGCCACATGAGTCACGCCGTCGTCGCCACGGACCGACAGGACGAACGGCTGCATCGCGCCGAAACCGTCAGCGGCCAGCACCGACAGACCGTCGATGAAGCTCAGCTGCTCCTGCGAGCCGAACCACAGCCGCTCGGCCGTGGCAGGCGCCGTGGCCGGACCCAGCAGGGCCACGAAGCCCTCGCTCACCACCGCTGTCCAGTCACCTGGAACATAGCTGGAGACCGTTGTCATCATTCCTCCACAAGGTTGCGACGGGGCAAGGTCACCCCGTCGAGCATCTCGT
>JAVBSR010000081.1:0-3626 GCA_031556715.1 Cellulomonas sp. | reverse complement strand
TGGCCGTCATCTCCCCCATCAGCCGGACAAAACCGGCTGCGTCGGCCACCCGGACCCGCTGGTGGGTCAGGGCGGCGACCCGGGCCGCAGCCGGGTGGCCGGCGACCTCCAGCCGCGTCACGTCGGCACGGGTGACCCGAGCCATCGCGACCTCACCGGCCGACAGCAGCGCCGCCAGCACGTAGCCGACGGCGGCCAGCAACGCCAGGACGAGGATCATCGCTGCCGTCTCACGCCTGGGCTCACTGCTGGGCCAGGAAGGTCAGGAGCAGCCGTCGTTGCATGTCGAACATCTGCTTCTCCTCGTCCGGGTCGGCATGGTCGAAACCGAGCAGGTGCAAGATGCCGTGCACGGTGAGCAGCAGCAGCTCTTCGGCCGTGGAGTGCCCCGCCGCGTGCGCCTGGGCGGCAGCGACCTCGGGGCACAGCACGACGTCGCCGAGGAGGCCCGGTGCGACCCGGTCCCCTTCCCGGCCGGGCCGCAGCTCGTCCATCGGGAACGACAGCACGTCGGTGGGTCCGGGTTCGTCCATCCAGCGCTGGTGCAGGTCGCTCATCGCCTCCGACGTCACCAGCAGCACCGACAGCTCGGTCAGCGGGTGCAGGTGCAGGGCGTCGAGCACGTACCGGGCCAGGGCGGCAATCTCGGCGGCGTCGACGTCGACGCCCCACTCGTTGGCCACCGCGATGCGCACGACGGCAACCTGCCGGACCTCGGCTCAGAACGCGGCCCCGACACGGTGTGACGCCGCTGCTCGGCCTCGGCGTAGGCGTCGATGATCTGCGCCACCAGCTGGTGCCGCACGACGTCGGCCGAGGTCAGGCGACAGAAGGCCACGTCGTCGACGCCCTCGAGCACCTGTTCCACCTCCCGCAGCCCGGAGGCTGCCTGAGGGGGCAGGTCGACCTGGGTGACGTCGCCGGTGACGACCACGGTCGAGCCGAAACCCAGCCGGGTGAGGAACATCTTCATCTGCTCGCTGGTGGTGTTCTGAGCCTCGTCGAGGATGATGAAGGAGTCGTTGAGGGTCCGGCCGCGCATGTAGGCCAGCGGTGCCACCTCGATGGTGCCGGCCTCCAGCAGCCGCGGGATCGACTCGGGGTCGACCATGTCGTGCAGCGCGTCGTACAGCGGCCGCAGGTACGGGTCGATCTTCTCGGCCAACGACCCGGGCAGGAAGCCCAGCCGCTCGCCAGCCTCCACGGCGGGCCGGGTGAGCACGATCCGGTTGACCCGTCGGGTCTGGAGCGCCTGGACCGCCTTGGCCATCGCCAGGTAGGTCTTGCCGGTGCCGGCCGGACCGATGCCGAAGGTCAGGGTGTGCTGGTCGATCGCGTTGACGTACTCCTTCTGCCCGGCGGTCTTGGGCCGGATGGTGCGGCCCCGGGTGGACAGCACGTCGAAGGTCAGCACGTCGGCGGGCCGCACCCGGGTGCCGGCGGTCAGCATGGCGATCGACCGACCCACCACCTCCGGCCCGATCCGGGTCCCCGCCGCCACGGTCTCGACCAGCTCGTCGACCAGACGGACGGCCAGCGCCACGTCCCCGGCGGGACCAGCGAACGACACCTCGTTGCCGCGCACGTGGATGACCACGGAGGAAAACCCGTCCTCGACGGCCCGCAGCACCTCGTCGGCGGGGCCGAGCAGCTCGACCATCGCCACGGCCGGGGGGACCGTCACCCGGTGGACCACACGAGCTTCAGCGGGTTCGTCCGTCGTCGGCCTGGGCGTGCTCATCGGCTCCTCGTCGGCCGAGACGCTGCTGGCACCTCGGCGTGGTCATGACCGGCACGTCGCACCGGCGTCCCCGTCATGGTACCGCGGCCGGTCGCCGCTCCTCCGCCCCGGTGGTGCGGGTGCGGGCGGCGACGGCGCGTGGTTCTCTCGTACGGCACGGTTCTCTCGTACGGCATGGTTGTCTCGTACGGCATGGTTGTCTCGCACGGCACGGTTCTCTCGTACGGCACGGGGTTTCTCGCGACGACCGGGTCTGGGACGACCCCGTGGTGGACTCAGGCGACTGTGCCGCTGCTCGTGGCGGCTGCTCGTGCGACGATGCTGCCCGCCGGACTGCCGTCGTCTCGTCGGGGTGTTACCCACGGTAGGGTTGCCCGCGGCGGCGGGCAGAACGCCCACCCAACTGTTCTCGGAGGTGTCGGCTTGGCCAGGTATGTCAAGGACTTCAGCGAGGGTGACAAGGACCAGAAGGACCTGCTCGGCGGGAAGGGAGCCAACCTCGCAGAGATGACGCGGCTCGGCCTGCCGGTGCCTCCTGGGTTCACCGTCACCACGGACGCGTGCCGGACGTACATGTCCACCGGCGCGGTCCCGGCCGAGCTGGCCGACGAGGTCAGCGCTGCCCTGGCCCGCCTGGAGGCAGCCATGGGCCGCCGCCTGGGCGCCGCCGACGACCCGCTGCTGGTCTCGGTGCGCTCCGGGGCGAAGTTCTCCATGCCCGGCATGATGGAGACGGTGCTCAACGTCGGCCTGAACGACACCTCGGTGGAGGGTCTGGCCCGTGTCGCCGACGACGACCGGTTCGCCTGGGACTCCTACCGGCGGCTGATCCAGATGTTCGGGCGCACCGTGCTCGGCATCGAGGCTGACCTGTTCTCCGCCGCGCTGGACAAGGCCAAGAGCGACCGTGGCGTCGTCTCCGACACCGACCTGGACGCCGACGCGCTGCGCCAGCTGGTCGTCACCTTCAAGAGCATCGTGGCCGCCGAGGCCGGCCGGGACTTCCCGCAGGATCCTCGCGAACAGCTCGACCTGGCGGTCGTCGCCGTGTTCAACTCGTGGAACACCGAGCGGGCCCGCCTGTACCGCCGGCGTGAGCGCATCTCGGACGACCTGGGCACCGCGGTCAACGTCCAGACGATGGTCTTCGGCAACCTCGGCTCCACCTCGGGCACCGGCGTGGCGTTCACCCGCGACCCGGCCACCGGCAAGACCGGTGACTACTGCGACTACCTGGTGAACGCCCAGGGCGAGGACGTCGTCGCGGGTATCCGCAACACCCTGTCGCTGCACGACATGGAGCAGGTCGACAAGGCGTCGCACGACCGGCTGGGCGAGATCATGAGCCAGCTGGAGAGCCACTACCAGGACCTGTGCGACATCGAGTTCACCGTCGAGCGCGGCACGCTGTGGATGCTGCAGACCCGGGTGGGCAAGCGCACCGCGCCGGCGGCTTTCCGGATCGCCGTCCAGCTGGTCGACGAGGGCCGCATCGACATGGACGAGGCGCTGTCCCGGGTCACCGGCGCCCAGCTGTCCCAGCTGCTGTTCCCGCAGTTCGCACGCGGGACGTACGCGAAGATGCTGACCAAGGGCATGGCCGCGTCGCCCGGCGCCGCGGTGGGCGCCGCGGTGTTCGACTCGGTCACGGCCCAGGAGTGGGCTGCCGCCGGCAAGGACGTCATCCTGGTGCGCCGGGAGACCAACCCCGACGACCTGGGCGGCATGATCGCCTCGGTCGGCATCCTCACCGCCCGCGGCGGCAAGACGTCGCACGCCGCCGTGGTGGCCCGCGGCATGGGCACCACCGCCGTCGTCGGAGCCGAAGAGCTGGTCATCGACGCCGAGGCCCGGTCGATGTTCTGCCACAACCAGACCATCAAGG
>JAVBSR010000035.1:0-14657 GCA_031556715.1 Cellulomonas sp. | reverse complement strand
CGTGATCGCCACGACCACGTACACCGACCCGGCCCGGATCCGCTCGGCGGTGCCGCCCAGGGTGAGCAGCACGTACGACGCGGCCAGCAGCACCTCGAACCCGACGTAGATGTTGAACAGGTCGCCGGAGACGAAGGCGTTGGACACCCCGGCGGTGAGGATGAGGTACGTCGGGTGGTAGATCGACACCGGGCCGGTGCGCCGCGCTGTGCTCTCCTCGTCGTCCCCCTGGGCCTGGGAGTACACCAAGACGCACAGGGTCACCGCGGCCGACACGGTGAGCATCAGGGCCGACAGCCGGTCGGCCACCACGACGATGCCGACCGGGGCGGCCCAGTGCCCGATCTCCACCACCAGCGGCCCGTCGCGCACCGCCACCAGCAGCGTCGCCGCCACCGCCAGGACCGCGACCAGCGTCGTCACAGAGACGAACTTCTGCAGGCGCGGACGGCCGAACAGGGCGAGCGTCAGCCCGGCCCCGAGCAGGGGCAGGATCACGGGCAGCGGCACCAACCAGCTCATGGCACCTCGCCCGGGGTCGGGGGCGCGCTCGAGGGCTCGGTGCGGGCTGCGGACCGGTCGGGGCCCTCGTCGGTCTCGTCGCGGGTCTCGTCGGCCTCGGAGTCCAGGTCCACGCCGTCGTCGGTGTCGGCCCCGCTGACCGCCGGGCGGTCGCGGGCGGCCAGCCGGGCGATACGACGGTCCTCGACGTCGTCGGCCACCTCGTCGTGCCGGTGCAGCTGCCACGACCGGTAGCTCATGGCCAGCAGGAACGCGGTCAGGCCGAGGGTGATGACGATCGCGGTGAGCACCATCGCCTGGGCCAGCGGGTCGGCCATGGTCTGCGGCGGCGGCTCACCGGGGCTCGTGACCAGCGGCGGCTTGCCCGCGGCCCCGCCCGCGACCAGCAGCAGCAGGTTGGCGGCGTTGCCGAACAGGATCAGGCCCAGCACGATGCGGGTCAGGCTGCGCTCCAGCAGCAGGTACACCCCACCGGCGGTGAGCACGACGATGACGACGATGAGGGTGAGGTTCGGGGTGGCTTCGCTCACCGGACCACGCTCCTCGTGCCGGCGCTCGTGGACGGGGCGTCGGTACCCCTCGGGCGCCGCCAGGTCGCCGCACCGCCCCGCGTGACGGGCAGACGGCCGCGAGGTGATCGGGGGCTCATCGGTCTGCCCCCGGGGTCGCTCCGGCCGGGTCTGGTCCGGGCCCCTGGTCTGGCCCAGCCGGGCCTGGACCCGACGGGCCCGATCCTGACGGGCCCGTTCCGACCTGGGCGAACGCCGGGTCGTCACCGGACTCGGCCCGCCGGTCCAGCTCGGCGCCCAGCGAGCGCAGGATGTCCAGCACCAGCCCGACCACCACCAGGTAGACCCCGATGTCGAAGAACAGGCTGGTCACCAGCGTGACGGTGCCGACGAGCGGCAGGTCGACCGAGACCAGCGTCGAGGTCAGCACGGGCGCCCCGAACGCCATGGCCGCCACCCCGGTGCCGGCGGCGACGAACAGTCCCGCCCCGAGCAGCGCCCCGGGCTGCACCGGCGCGGCCTCGCCCAGCTCGTACCGGCCGCCCGCCAGGTAGCGCACGGTCAGGGCGATACCGGTGACCAGGCCGGCCGCGAACCCGCCCCCGGGGGCGTTGTGCCCGGAGAACAGCAGGAAGATCGAGTACACGATCATGGTGTGGAACAGCACCCGGGCCACGACCTCGAAGATCACCGAACGACGCCGTGGCGCCAGGGTGCTCACCGCCTGCAGCCACTGGTTGTTGCGCTGGGAGCCGACCGGGGCGCCGCGGGGCTGGCGCAGCGGGGCCTCCGGGTCGTCGTCGCCGCCCCACACGCCCAGGTCGTCCGCGGCCTCGTCGCTGCGGAAGATCCGGCCGGTGCGCCGCGACACGAAGACCATCGACGCCACCCCGGTCGCGGCCACCAGCAGCACCGAGATCTCCCCGACGGTGTCCCAGGCCCGGATGTCCACCAGGGTGACGTTGACCACGTTGTGCCCGTGACCCCAGTCCAGGGCCTGCTCGGGGAAACGCATCGCCACCGGGTCGTCGACCGGTGCCGACCCGGCGACCAGGGCCAGGCCGCCGACGACCAGCCCCACCGCCACCCCCAGCACCAGCCTGACCCAGCGGGACCCGGCCAGCGGCCGCACCGAGAAGTACGGCGGCAGGCGGCGCAGCACCAGGACGAACACCACGAGGATCACCGTCTCGACCAGCACCTGGGTCAGGGCCAGGTCGGGCGCACCGTGCAGGAGGAACAGCCCGGCCAGGGCGTACCCGCCGACCCCGAGCATGATCGCGCCCTTGAGCCGCCGCCGGGAGCGGGCCACCAGCACCGTGGACACCACGACCACCGCACCCAGGGCCACCTGACCGGCGTTGTCGTACGGTCGCACCCGGTCGGGGAACGAGGTCGTGGCCAGCAGCAGCGAGCCCACGCCGACGACGAACACGGTGAGGATCATCCCCAGGTACACCGGCAGCGAGCCGCGCTGCACCGCGGCGGTGACGTCCGCCGCCAGGTCGTCGAGCTGGCGCATGCCCCGCCGGTAGACCCGGTCGGCCGACACGGGGTGCCAGACCCGCGCCTGGAGCCGTTCGACCCGGTCCCGCACGACGAACAGGCCCAGGCCGGCACCCAGCACCAGCAGCGTCAGGGCGGCCCCGAGCAGCCCGCCCCACAGCGACAGGTGCCCGGCCGGGCCCGGGAGGGTGTCGGCGTACGGGCCGAGCAGGTGCTGCCCCAGCGCCGGCAGCAGGCCCGCGGCCACGCCGAGCAGGGCCAGCAGGACGGCCGGCAGGTCCAGCAAGCGTGAGGGGTGCCGCAGGGTCGTCGGTACCTCGAGCGACGGCAGCACGACCTGCTCCCCGTCCTGGACGACCATCACCGTCGGCTTGGTCGCGAACGCCCCCCACCAGAACCGCAGCCCGTAGGCCACGGTCAGCGCCGAGCCTGTCACGACCAGCACCAGCACGGCCGTGCTGGTGCTGTCCAGCGCCCCGAGCGCTGCCTCCTTGGCGACGTACCCGGCGGTCGGCGGCAGCCCGACCATCGAGGCGGCCGCCACCGCACCGGCCGCGGCGGTCCACGGCAGGTCGCGGCCCACCCCGGACAGGCAGCGCAGGTCACGGGTGCCGGAGGCGGAGTCGACCACCCCGACGACGAGGAACAGCGCCGCCTTGAACATGGCGTGGGCGCCGAGCAGGGCCAGCCCGGCCAGGGCGGTGGCGTTGGTGCCGTACCCGACGAGCAGCACGATGAGGCCCAGCTGGGAGACGGTGCCGAAGGCCAGCACCAGCTTCAGGTCGTACTGGCGCAGCGCCCGGTACCCGCCGAGCAGCATGGTGGCACCCCCGGCGCCGAGCACGATCCACCGCCAGGCGGGCAGCGCCGCGAACGCCGGGGCGAACCGGGCCACGAGGTACACCCCGGCCTTGACCATGGCCGCGGCGTGCAGGTAGGCCGAGACGGGGGTCGGTGCGGCCATCGCCGCGGGCAGCCAGAAGTGGAACGGGACCAGCGCCGACTTGGTCAGGGCCCCGGCCAGCACCAGCACCACCGCCGTGACCACGGTGCCGCTGGCCGGCGGCGGGTGCGCCACCAGCTCCGACAGCCGCCAGGTGCCTGACGCGGTGCCGAGCAGCACCAGGCCGACGAGCATGGCCAGACCCCCGGCGGTGGTGACGACGATCGCCTCCATGGCCGCGCGCCGGGACGTCTTGCGGTCCGAGTAGTGACCGATGAGCAGATACGACGTGACCGTCGTCAGCTCCCAGAACACGAACAGTGCGATGAGGTCGTCAGCGGTGACCAGCCCGAGCATCGCCCCGGAGAAGGCGACGAAGACCGCGGCGAACCGTCCCAGCCCGCTGGCGCCCTTGGAGAAGTACGACGCGCAGTACACCAGCACCAGGGCCCCGACCCCGCCGACGACGAACGTCATGAACCACGACAGGGTGTCCAGGCGGAATGCCAGGTCCAGCTCCAGGTCGGGGATCCAGGTGACCGACTGGGTCGGTATCGTCCCGTCGGCCACCCTGGAAGCCCAGGTCAGAGCCCAGACCGCCACAGCGGCAGGCACCAGGGCCAGCACGTAGAACGCCTTGCGCCCCAGCTGTGCGACGAGCACCGGCGCAGCCAGGGCGGCGGCGGCGTGGACGACGAGCAGCACGAGCAACGGTGCGGCTCCGTTCTCGGGGGCTGGCACAGGCAGGTCACCGGACGGGTCATCGGGGGACGGGGCGAGCCTACCAAGGACCGAGTCACAGCCCGGGGGCGACCGTGACGCCGCACCAGTCGGTAAGGTGCCTGCGACCCCTCGACCGGCTCACCAGGACGAGCGAGCTCCCTGGTCGCCCCACCGGAGATGACCCGTGCCCGCGCCGCTGCCGCCAGCCCTCGCGCCGATCCTCGGCCTGCTGCGCTGCCCGACGTGCCGCGCCGGCCTCCAGGCCCGGTCGGCGCCTGGGCCGCTCGTCTCGCTCGCCTGCCCGGCGGGCCACACCTTCGACGTCGCCCGCCAGGGCTACGTGTCCCTGCTGGCCGGACCCCGAGCCACCAGCGGTGACGAGCCGGACCAGGTCCGGGCCCGCGAACGCTTCCTGTCGACCGGCGCCTACACGCCGGTCCGCCAGACCGTGGCCCGGCTGGCAGCCGACGCCCTGACCGGCACCGACCGGGGCACGGTGGTCGACGTCGGCTGCGGCACCGGCTACTACCTGGCGGGCGTGCTCGACGAGCAGCCCCAGGCCCGCGGTCTGGGGCTGGACACCGCGGTGCGGGCGCTGCGCTCGGCGGCCCGGGCCCACCCGCGGGCGGCCGCCGCCAGCTGGGACGTCTTCCGTACCTTCCCGCTGCGCGACCAGGTGGCGGACGTGGTGCTGGACGTGTTCGCCCCGCGCAACCCGTCCGAGTTCCACCGGGTGCTGCGTGCCACCGGTCGCCTGGTGGTGGTCCGCCCGGCCGAGCGGCACCTGGCCGAGCTGCGCGGCCAGGTACCGGCCATGGTCACGGTCGACCCGGCCAAGGAGCGGCGGCTGCACCAGGCGCTGGACCCCTGCTTCGAGGCGCTGGACACCTGCCGCGTGGAGTACGTCGCGCCGCTGACCCGGCAGGAGGCCGTCGACCTGGTCGAGATGACGCCGAGCGCCCGGCACCTGGGCCAGACCGACCTCGACGGCCGCCTTCCCGACGAGGTGACGGTCAGCGTGCTGGCCACCGCCTACCGGCCACGCCGCTGACGTGCCCCGTCGCCGTGGCAGTCATCCGTTCGGCGCTGCTCACCAGGGCCGGTGGCTGATCTCCTGAGCACACTGGACAACGTGCCACAGCGAACATCCGATGACATGATCACCGCCACGGGCCTGGCCAAGCACTACGGGGAGGTCCGGGCTCTCGACGGCCTGGACCTGCGTGTGCCGGCCGGTACGGTGCTCGGCCTGCTCGGGCCCAACGGCGCCGGCAAGACCACCGCCGTGCGCATCCTCACCACGCTGCTGCGCGCCGACCGGGGAGAGGCCCGCGTCGCCGGTGCGGACGTGCGGCACGAACCGGAGCTGGTGCGCAGCCAGATCGGGCTGTCCGGGCAGACCGCCGCCGTCGACGAGTACCTGTCGGGGTTCGAGAACCTCGTCATGGTCGGGCGCCTGTACGGGTTCGCCAAGGCCCGGGCCAAGCACCGTGCGGGGGCGCTGCTGGAGCAGTTCGACCTGGTCGAGGCCGGTCGGCGCCCGGCCAAGACCTACTCCGGCGGGATGCGCCGCCGCCTCGACCTGGCCGCGGCCCTGGTGGCCGAACCGCCGGTGCTGGTGCTGGACGAACCGACCACCGGCCTGGACCCCCGCAGCCGCACCCAGATGTGGGACGTGATCCACGACCTGGTGACCTCGGGGGCGACGGTGCTGCTGACCACCCAGTACCTGGAGGAGGCCGACCGCCTGGCCGACGACATCGTCGTCATCGACCGGGGCCGGGCCATCGCGCACGGCACGGCCGACGCCCTGAAGACCCAGATCGGCGGGGCCCGGGTCGAGCTGACGGTGAGCGACGTCGCCGACCGTCCGGCCGCCGAGCGGGCCCTGGCCGTCCTGGGCGGCGGGGTGCACGACGGGAGCAGCGAGCGTGAGCTGTCAGCCCCGGCTCCTGACGGCTCCCGGTCCTTGACGGCGGTGCTCGACGTCCTGGCCGCCGAGCACGTCGAGGTGCTGGACGTCGGGCTGCGTCGCCCCACCCTCGACGACGTGTTCCTCACCCTGACCGGCCACGCCGCGGAGGACGACGCGACCGCGGACCAGCCGTCCGGTGCCCGTCGACGGTCGAGGCGCGCCGCGCGCACCGCCGTGCCGACGCAGCGCGGCCCTGACTCCGACCCCGGGGACAGCCCGCAGAGCACCGAGCACGACGACCTGCTGTTCGCGCCGCCGCCCTCCGCCGACGCCTTCCCGCCCTGGCCGCCGGACGCGGAGGCCTCGGGGGCGGTCGGCCGTCACGCCCGCACGCGAGGGGCCCGCCGATGAGCGCCATGACCGTCAGCCTGACGCGGGCCGTCCGTGACGGGAACATCGTCGCGCAGCGCAACTTCGTCAAGATCCGCCGCGTGCCCGAGATCCTCGTGGCGGTGCTGCTGTCGCCGATCATGTTCGTGCTGCTGTTCGCCTACGTCTTCGGCGGGGCGATCAACCCTGGTGACGGGGTCAGCTACCGCGAGTTCCTCATCGGCGGGATCTTCGCCCAGACCGTGGTGTTCGGCTCGACGTTCACCGGCGCCGGCCTGGCCGAGGACATGCAGAAGGGCATCATCGACCGGTTCCGTTCCCTGCCCATGTCGAGGGCCGGGGTCCTGGTGGGCCGCACCGCCTCGGACATCGTCTACAACCTGCTGTCGTTGGCGATCAGGGCCGCCACCGGGCTGCTGGTCGGGTGGCGGGCCCGGGGGTCGGTGCTGGAGACGGTCGCGGCCTTCGGGCTGCTGCTGCTGTTCGCCTACGCGTTCAGCTGGGTGATGGCCTTCGTCGGGCTCATGGTGCCCAGCGTCGAGGTGATCAACAACGTCGCGTTCATCGTCATCATGCCGCTGACGTTCGTCTCGAACGCCTTCGTGCCGCTCGACTCGTTCCCGTCGGCACTGCAACCGTTCGTGGAGTGGAACCCGGTCTCAGCGGTCACCCAGGCCTGCCGCGAGCTGTTCGGCAACACCAACCCGGCCATCCCTGTCTCCGACGCCTGGTCGATGCAGAACCCGGTGGCCTACACCCTGATCTGGGTCGTGGTCCTCGTCGCGGTCTTCGCCCCCGCCTCCATCGCCCGCTTCCGCCGCACCTCGCACTGACGCGTCAGGTCTGCGGCGAGTCGGTCCACGGGTCGAGGCAACGCACCCCGGTACGGACGAAGTCGGCGGTGTTGCGGGTGACGACCGTCAGGTCACGGCTCAGCGCCACCGCAGCGATGAGCGCGTCGCGCTCCGGAGCCGGGTCGGGCACATGCAGCGGGGCGGCCGCACGGGCGCCGTCGAGGTCCAGGGGCAAGATCCGGTCGGCAAAGCCGGTGAGCACCTGGTTCTCGAACCAACGGCGCAGTGCCGCGCCGGCGACACGGTCACGCCGTTCGGCCCGCAGCACCCCGAGCTCGATCTCCATGACCGTGACGACGCAGATCGCGACGTCGCGCGGTGCCTGGTGGCCCAGCCACCTGGTCACCCGTGGGTCAGGCCGGGGGCGACGGACCTCGGACAGGACGTTGGTGTCGAGCAGGTATCTCACAGGTCGGCGCGCCTCAGCCCGATGGTCAGAGGTTCGAAGTCGACATCGAGGCCGTCGTCGGCAGCCAACCAGTCAGCCAGGTTCTCCACCTGCGGACACAGCCGGAGATAGGTCTCGTACGGCAGCACGACGACCGTGGGCCGGTCGTGATCGGTGACGATGACGGGTTCGGTCGCCGCCCGACGCCGTACTCGGCTCGGCCAACGGTTGAACTCCGCGGCGGTCACGGTGGCAGTCGACATGGCACCTCCGTTCGTCGAGTAGTTCTTTGTACTACTCTAGTCTAGCCCCGTCTGGTGCTCGCCGACTCATCTCTGCGGGTCGCGCTCCAGGAGGTAGTCGCGCAGGACGGCGGCGTGGTTGACCTCGGGGTCGCGGGCCGCGTACAGCAGCGTCACCCGAGGGTGGTCGCGGCGCAGGCTCTCCAGGGCGTCGACGGCCGGGTTGGCGTCCAGCTCGGCGCGGTAGCGTCGGGCGAACTCGGCCAGGCGGGCCGGGTCGTGGTCCCACCAGGTGCGCAGGTCGGGGCTGGGTGCGACGTCCTTGGCCCACTGGTCGAGAGCAGCCCGGGCGCGGGTGACCCCGCGGGGCCACAGGCGGTCGACGAGCACCCGGTAGCCGTCGTCCGCGGAGGGCGGGTCGTAGACCCGCCTGATCCCGAGCTCCCCGGCGCCGTACAGGCTCACTCCCAGCGGAACAGGCGGAAGGCCAGCAGGTACATCACCACGCCCCACCCCACGATCATGCCGAGCTGGGGTGCCACGTCGACCAGGCTGGCGTTCTCGGTGGTGATGAACCGGATGCCGTCGCCCACCGGCGTCAAGGGCAACCAGGCGGTCGCACCCTGCAACCATTCGGGCATGAGGAACCGGGGGAAGAACATCCCGGACAGGAACATCATGGGGAAGGCGATGATGTTGCTCAGCGGTGCGGCCTGGTTCTCGTTCTTCGCCCAGCCGCCGATGAGCAGGCCGAAACCGATCATCATCGCCAGCGAGGCGGCGACGAACACCACGAAGGTGAACCAGCTCCCGCGCATGTCGAAGCCGAACACGGTCAGCCCGACGATCATCATCACGGTGAGCGAGATGGTGCCCAGCACCAGGTACTGCAGGGCCGTCCCGAGCAGCAGCCTCGGCGCCTGGAACGGGGTGGCGCGGATCCGCCGCAGGGCCCCGGACTTCTTCTGCGCCGGCATGGTGTTCGCCAGCCCGAACAGCCCCAGCGACAAGATGGTGAAGCCGAGCATCCCGGAGAACGTGTAGTCGAACTGGGTCAGGCCCGCCTCGCCGGTGGGCTGCTGCTCGACCGTCAGGGGGTCGACGAAACCGGTGGTCTGCCGGTTGATGCTGTCGACGACCGAACCCATCACCGCCGCGACCGCCTGCCCGGCCTGAGGGCTGGCCTCGGAGTAGTACACGGTCATCTTGCCGGCCGGCGCCTGGGCGTCACCGACCTGGGCGACGTCGCCGAACCCCGGGGGCAGCTCGATGATCGAGTCGATCTGGCCCCGGCTCATCTGCTCCTTGGCGTCGTCGAGGGAGTCGACGTCGACCACGGTGAGCAGGTCCTCGACCCCTGGGGCGTCCAAGATCTGCTGGGCGAAGGAATTGCCAGAGCGGTCGATGACCGCGATCCGGAAGTTCGTCGCGGTGTCCCGGAAGATCGAGCCGAACACCACGAGGAAGATCAACGGCAGCGCGATGACGAAGAACAGGGCCACCGGGTCCCGCAGGAACGACCGCGTCTGGGTGATGGCGTAGGTGCCGATCGCCTTCATCTCAGTCTCGCAGCCCCTTCCCGGTGAGATCGATGTAGACGTCCTCCAGGTCGGCCTGGTCGACCGTCACCTCTTTGCGGAAACCCCGGCCCAGCAGGTCGGCGATCATCTGGTGCGGAGAGTCCATGGCGATGATCTTCCCGGCGTCCATGATGGCCAGCCGGTCGCACAGCACCTGGGCCTCCTCCATGTAGTGCGAGGTCAGCACCACGGTGATGCCCCGGTCGCGGATGTCGCGCACCAGGTCCCACAGGTGACGGCGGGCCTGCGGGTCCAGACCGGTGGTCGGCTCGTCGAGGAACAGCACCCGCGGGGTGTTGATCAGCGCCGTGGCGATGGAGAACCGCTGCCGCTGCCCACCCGACAGCTTCTCCGGGTAGGCCTTGGCCTTCTCGACCAGGTCGACCGCCGCGAGCAGCTCCGTCGGGTCGACCTTCGCACCGTAGAACGAGGCGAACATGCGGATCTGCTCGACCAGGGTGACCTTCTCGAAGAAGGCCGACGACTGCAGCTGGATACCGATGATCCCCCGGACCTGCTGCGGGTGCTGCGCCACGTCGATACCGTCGACGGTCACCGTGCCCTCGTCGATCGGGCGCAGCGCCTCGATCATCTCCAGGGTCGTGGTCTTGCCCGCCCCGTTGGGACCGAGGATGCCGAAGACCTCCCCCTCGTGCACCGTGAGGTCGATGTGGTCGACCACCGCCACACCGTCGTAGGACTTGGTCAGCCCCCTGGCGACGATGACGTCCTTGCGGGCCTCGGGCGTATCGTCCGGCACAGGCTCGGTCGGCATCGGGCGCCTCCACTCAGGATGTTCCTCCGGCAGCGTACGGCACGGACCAGACAGAACCGGTCGTGACCGCGTCTCGCCTGCGCGGTGCCACACCCGCGCGCACCCGCTGGGTCGCCGGGTCGTCGAGGCCCACCGGCCAGCGCCACCACACCACCACCCGACAGGCCCGGACGGTCGCGGGCCCGTCACGGTCGCAGCAAGCCCGTCGCAGAGGTACCGCTCGCGCGGCGGCAGGGGGTCCTGCACGACCAGCGCTGGAGACCAGATCACCCGCCGCGCTGCCGATGGCCTGACGAGGTCCAGCTCAGCCGAGGCGTCGGCCGATCCGCCGGGACCCGATGGCGAGGAACACGACGAACAATGCCGCGAAGACGGCCCACAAGACCCATGCGTCGACGGCGGTGTTCGCGACGGAGAGGTTGAGGCCGTACTGCTCGCGCACGACCGTGGCGGCCTCGTCGCTGGCCGTGAGCCCGTCGAGCGTCGACACGGTGAACGACTGCCGCATGAGCGTCGCGGCCGGGTTGAGCGGCAGGACGTTCATGAAGGTCACGACCCCGGAAGGCAGGGTTCCGATCGTGATGTAGGCCCCCGCGAGGAACCCGCCGGCCGTCCCGATGATCGTGCCCACCGACATGAACACGGCGTTCGACCGTATGAAGGTGACAAAAAAACTCCAGACCGACGCGAACAGGAGGCAGAAACCGACCATGGCACCGAACGCCGTGAGCAGCTGGGGCGGTGCGAGCGCCGCATGGTCGACGAAACCGAGGAACAGCTGGCTGAACACCAGCACCGCCGAGCTCAGTATCACCGACACCACGAACGACGCCAGCAGGTAGCCCGAGATCATCTGGACACGCGTCGCCGGTGTGACGAGGAAGTCCCTGAAGCCGTCGGTGACGCGGTCGTTGACGAACACGACCAGCGCCGAGAGGCTGGTCGTCATCGTGGCGATCATGACGACGCTCGCCAGCACCCAGGAGTGCACGAACGCGTCGACAGCCGCGTCCGAGGCGTCGGGCAGCTGGTCGTGCAGCGCCTGGGTCTGGAGGTTCCCCAGGAAAGCGATGAACAGCACGAAGAGGATGAGCGACGACAGCAGCGAGAAGAAGACCGCGGGCGGATCCCGGAAGAAGACCGTCAGGTTACGTCGTGTGAGGCGGTAGATCATGCTCAGCTGGTTCCTCGCGTGATGTTCAGGAAAACGTCGTCCATGGTGCCGTGGCGGAACTCGAAGTCGACGATGTCGGCGTCAAAGTCCAGCAGGACGTTGAGCGCCTTCCGGCTGGAGCGGACAGGCAGGCTCCGCTCGCGTCCGCCCCTGCGAGCCTCGGGGAACGAACGGTCGAACCGGCGGGTGTCGGAGAGCACCAGCCGCAGCTCGTCTCGGGCGTGGGCCGAGCGCAACCGGCCCGGGGTCCCCTCCGCCACGATCTCCCCGTGGTCGATGATGCAGACCAGGTCGGCGCGCTCGGTCTCTTCCATGTAGTGCGTCGTCAGGAAGATCGTCAGCCCCAGCTCGTGCTGCAGCTCGCTGACCGTGGCCCAGACCTTCTCCCGCGAGTCGGGGTCGAGGCCGGTCGTCGGTTCGTCGAGGAACAGCAGCTCAGGTTCGTGGAGCAGGGCACGGACGATGTCGGCCCGTCGCCGCTGCCCACCCGACAGGCGCCCGTAGCGGCGGTTGAGGAACTCGTCGAGCTCGAGGATGGACCCGAGCCGCTCGATGCGCTTGCACGCCTCGGCGCGCGGGATCCCGTACAGGCTCGCACGTACGAGCAGGTTCTCCCGCACCGTGAGGATCGGATCGAGCAGCGACTCCTGGAACACCACGCCGATCGACCCTCGGATGGCGCGGTCGTCACGGCCGACGACGTGACCGTTGACCATGATCTCGCCGGACGTGGGCGCCTTCAGGGTCGTCACACAGGCGATCGTCGTCGACTTTCCGGCCCCGTTGGTGCCCAGGAAGGCGAACGTCGACCCGCGCTCGACGTCAAAGCTGAGGTCGTCGACAGCGACGGTGTCGCCGTAACGTTTCGTGAGGTTCCTCACGGAGATGATGTCGAGCACGATCCTCCATCGGTCAGGTCGGTCGCACGACCGGACAGCTCGTCCGCGAAACCCCGGCAGTGGTGGCGCACCAGCCGCAGCACCGTCGCCTCGGCGGTGACAGTGTAGAAGTGCGCTCCGGGCACGATGTGCAGTCCCCGCCAGTCCCCGGCGCAGTCCCGCCAGCCGGCGACCTCGCTGCTGGGCACCGTCCGGTCGTCCCGGCCCGCGAGCGCCAGGAGCGGCGCCTGCACGCGACCGCCGCAACCGCGATAGTCGTCGGCCACCGCCAGGTCGGCCCGGATCGCCGGGAACACGGCCTCCCGGAACGACGGGTCGGCCAGCAGCGACTCCTCGATGCCGCCCCAGGCCCGGACGCGACGCGCCAACGCCTCGTCGTCCTCGTCGCCGACGGGTGCGCGCCCCGTCACAGCGGCCGGCGGGCGTGCCGCCGAGACGACGACCCCGGCGACACGGAGCCCGTCACGCTCGAGCCGCAGCGCGGTCTCGAAGGCGACCCACCCGCCCATGGAATGGCCGAACAGGACCAGCGGCCGGTCGGCCAGCCGACGCGCTGCGTCTGCGGCATCGGTCAGCAGCGTCGCCGCGTCGACGACCATCGGCTCGCCCGCCCGACGGTAACGCCCGGGGTAGTCGTGGCCGTGCACCTCGACGTCCTCGCCCAGGACCCGCGCCCAGCGCGCGTAGGCCGAAGCCCGTCCGCCGGTGTGCGGGAAGCACAGCATCCGGACCGGTGCCGTCGTCCCACCCGCCGCCAGGCCGCCGCTGCTCGCCGCGTGCACGACAACCGCCGTCATGCCGGGCCTCCCTCTGCTGCGACCAGCGGCTCAGCCCCTGGCGGGTCGAAGTACCCTGTGGCGACGAACCAGTCGCAGTAGCGGCGCAGCAGCCCCTCGTCGATCGGCGGGCACGTGATGCCGGAGCCTTCGAGCCCTTCGCGCACCGCCGTGGCGTCGTACTCCACGACCGGCATCTCGTCCAGGGGCAGCACCCCGGACAAGAACGGCGCCAGTGCGCTGGCCGCGTCGTCGTCGAGGTTGATGGCCCGGTCGACGACAGCCTCGCTCCACTGCGCGAAGGACATCCGCTGGCCGCGGTAGCCGTACGACTCCATCCACGACACGAAGTCCGGTTCCGGTATCGGCTCCGGCGCCACGACGTGATAGGTGCTTCCCGCCTCGACCGGGCGCTGCCCCAGGTAGGCGATGGTGGCCACGACGTAGTCCACCGGCGTGAGGTCGAGCTTCATGGGGATGACGGGCGCGATGCCCATCCGGATGCCCAGGCGCACCGCCTGCCAGATGAAGTCGTACAGCTGGCAGGCGCCGGTCTGGCTGTGCCCGGTGACGTGGCCCGTGCGGAACACGTTCGCCGGGATGCCGCGGCGTCGGGCCTGGAGCACCAGCTGCTCGGAGACCCACTTCGACTGGACGTAGCCGAACATGCTCTCGGGGTCAGGGATCGGGTCGGGCTGCTGCTCGCCGAACACGGTGCCTGGGGGGTAGGCGAACGGTGAGAACACCGACAACGACGAGACGTACTGCACGGGTTTGACCGTCGTGTCGACGGCCAGCCGCAGCACCTCTTCGGTGCCGGTGACGTTCGCGGCCTTCAGCGAGGCGTAGGACCGCAGGAAGTTGACGGTCGCCCCCGAGTGGAAGATGACGTCGACGTCCGCTGCCAGCTCGTCCCACACCGAGGACGGCAGGCCCAGGTGCGGCTCGTCGAGCGTGCCCAGGAGCGGCCGGACGCGGGCCGCGTACTCCTCGCGCCAGATGCCGTACCCGGTCAAGGCCTGGCGGATCCGCTCCATGGCCGCAGGCGGCGAGTCGGCGCGCACGAGGCAGGAGGCAACCGCGTCGGTGGTCTCCAGCAGCCGGGCCAGCAGGAACGAGCCGACGAACCCGGTGGCACCGGTCAGCAGCAGGTGCTGCGGGTCGGTCGCGCTGCGCACCGGCATGCCCGGCTGCGGCCGGATCACCGGGTCGAGGTCGACCTCTGCCTCGAGGTCGACGGACGGCCCGTCGGACTCTGGCCCCCGTTCGAGCACCTCGGCGAGGTGGGCGATGGTGAGGGCACCGGAGAACAGCACGGGCAGCGGCACCTCGACGCCGATCGCGTCGCGCACCCGGAACACCAGCTTGGTGGCCAGCAGGGAGTGCCCACCCAGGAGGAAGAAGTCCTCCTCGACCCCCGGGGCCTGGTCGAGACCGAGCAGGTCCTGCCAGATACCCGCC
>JAVBSR010000019.1:0-29214 GCA_031556715.1 Cellulomonas sp. | reverse complement strand
CCGAGGGCGACGCCGCCTGCCTTCCGCAGGCGCGTCGCCCTCGATCGCGTGGGCCCCGTGGGGCTCGAACCCACAACCCACGGGTTATAGGTCCGCGCAGGTCTTCGTCGGCCCGTGGCCGGGAAGCGGCGAGCCCTCGGCGACCGGCGGCGAGCGGGTGGCGGATGTCGGGGCGGTCAGGACGCGGACGCGACACCTGGCGAGCGTCCTCGGCCCTCTGACGGCAGGCCGGGCGTGCGATACCGAGGGGAAGCGGTGGCGCGCCGAGCCGTGAGCGCGACCCGTCCCGGGCGCCCTGACCTGCGGCTCGTACACCGTGCGGACGCAGTGGAGACCGGAGATAATCCCGGAGGTATGTGGACCAGCGCCGTCACCCGATGGTGCACGTCGCTGGTCGCCTCCGGTGTAGCGCCCGGCACGGTGGTGCTGTACCGACACTACCTGCGCCGCGTGATGGGCGACCTCGGCAAGCCGCTGGAGCAGGTGACCACCGCAGACCTGGAGCAGGTCCTGGGCTCGGCCGACTGGGGCCCGTCGGCACGCAAGTCGGCCAGGACCGCCCTCGGCGGCTTCTGGTCGTGGGCCGCGCGGGCCGGTGTCGTCGGCGAAGACGTCTCGGCCTGCCTGCCGAGCGTGCGGGTGCCGCGAGGCCGGCCACGACCCACTCCGGAGTCCGTCCTGCTGGCCGCGCTCAGACGCAGCAGCCCCCGCGAGCGCCTGATGCTGGAGCTGGGCGCCCTGGCCGGTCTGCGGGCAGGCGAGATCGCCCGGGTACGAGGCTCGGACTACGACGGGCAGACCCTGCTCGTGCACGGCAAGGGCGGGCACCAGCGCCTGGTGCCGGTCGAGGACGGCCACCTGCGCGACGCGCTGAGCGCCTGCGCAGGGTGGCTGTTCCCCAGTCCCCGCGGCGGCCACCTGACCCCCAACCACGTGTCAAAGCTGATCAGCCGCGTCCTGCCCGAACCCTGGACGGCGCACAGCCTGCGCCACCGGTTCGGGTGCCGCGCCTATGCGGTCACCCGCGACCTGCTGGCCGTCTCCGCCCTGCTCGGCCACGCGTCGACCGAGACCACGCTGACCTATGTGGCACTGCCCGACGACCACCTGCGCGACGCCGTGCGCGCGGCTGCGCTGCGAGTCGCCTGACGCCGCCACGGCTGTCTCAGGGTCGTTGCCAGAGGTCCATGGTGCGCCAGTCGGCGGGGAAGCCCATGTCCTTCTCTACCGTGGCGACCGGGTTGTCGGGGAACTTCCTCATGGCTTCGGCGAGGTGCTGAGGCCAGCGGGTCCGTCGGTCGATGGCACGCAGGAGGTGCGCCGTGATCGCTGCAAGGTGGTAGAGGCGTTTGTTGTCGGTCGTCGCCAGGTGCGCCAGGTCGTCCGGGAGCGTGGAGACCGACGCCTTCTTCGCGGGGTACGAGGGGGCACGGTTCCAGATCCGTGCGTTGTGGGCACACTGGTTGCGGAGGATGTTGAGGGATCTCAGCCACGCCAAGAACAGGTCGCGGTACCCGACCGAGAAGCTTCGCGCCACGGCACGCGCCTCGGCGGTCTGCAGGAGCCCGTACAGCCTGGTCAGGGTTCCGAATGTCATCACCTCGACGGCGACCCATACCGGCATCTGGCCGTCGTAGTTGAGCAGGTGGTGCTTGGCGAAGTCCTCGGTCTTGACGGCGTCGCTGACCTGGTCGTCGAACCGGCTGCGCCAGTCCTCGTAGGCGGTGTCCCCGGGCACCCTTGGACGTTCGGCAGGGGCGTCGCAGCGGCTCTCGTCCAGGTGGCACGGGTCGAGATGAGCGAGAGGGTCTTTGTACCCGAGCTCGTGCCCGACCCGGGTCCTCAGCGCCACCTCGAGCTGCTGGAGGCCGGTCAGGAGCACGCTCCGGAGCCGGTCGTCGAAGTCGTGCAGGCCAAGGGCGTGGTCGAACGCCGTGCCCTCCACGAAGCTGTCAGACCTGCGAGACGGCTCGCCGTCCATGGCGGGTGGACGGAACACGTAGGTGTAGGCCGAGAGTCGGTAGTAGCCGATGCGCCGTAGAGCGTCGATCGCTGCTTCGCGGTCGGGGACAGCCATACCTCTGCTGACCAGCAGGTTCACCTGCTGGTCATACGTCAGGTACGGCTTGACCGGCTTCACCTGGGTCTCCGGGGCACAAGAAAACCGGCCCATCATCGCCGTCGGAGTGATCCGCCGAACGCTGAGAGGGGCCGGTGTTGATGACTTCGACGATAGCGCACCGACCGTCGATGCGGGGGATCGCGCGCCATGATCACCCCTTATGGCGAAGGTAAGTCATGCTCACGCGACGCAGACATCATACGCCGTGCGACACCGGTGCGTTCCGGGCGCGTGTCAGTGCACAGCAGCGACCGGAACGACCCACACGGTTCCGCCGACCAGAACGCCGGGCAGGGTGCCGGCGGCCAGGCGCAGGCGGACGGCCTGGGGGGTGATGCCGAGGTGGTCGGCGACCTGGGTGACGTTCAGCAGGGGCGGGATCTCGGCGCGGTCGCGCAGGTCCTGCTCGGTGGTGGGCAGGGCGTGCACGCCCAGGACGTCACCGACGTCGGCGGTGGTGGCCATGGCCAGGGCGGCGGTGACGGCCTGGCGGACGGTGTCGGCGGTCATGGTGATGCGGACCTGGGCGTGCCCGGTGGTCGTGGTCGACACCGACGGGGCATACCCATCCATGGCGTCCATGAGCGGGTCGACGACGGCGGCCACGTCCTTGGTGTCCAGCTCGACGATCACGGTGTACTGCATGACGGGCTCCTCTCCTGAGACGATGGTGGACCCCGGAGGGGCCGAGGGCGCTTTGCTCGCTCTCGACCCCTCCGGCCGGTCACCGCTGAGGCGGCCACCGGAACCCGGCACGACGGGCGTCGGCCAGGCTGTTGCGGAGAGACCGCCAGTCCGAGGCGGTACCGGAGAACACCGCCACCACACGGCCGTCACGGGTCACCACCAGGTGTCCGCGGCGGGTCGTGGCGACCTCGAACCCCTGGTCCTCAAGGGCCTTGACGATCTTCCGCATGTCCTTGTCCATCTTCTCACCTCCTTTCTTATTGACAAGTCCATCGTAGCGTTTAGCTTGCGATATCGCAAGTGATGACGCCATCGCTCGATCTGGCGACGGCGAGGCGACACGTTCACTCGATCGCGCCCCGCACCGCCATCCGATCTATAGAACGCTTGTTCCATGTATGGCGATGCTCCAACCTGGGACGCCAACGCTCACCTCTGGCAGGCGATCGTCAACTCCGTCGCGATCCCCTCACGACACCTGCAGCGCGACCTGGCACCGAAGGTCGCGGTCCGGGCACGGCTCGTGTGGGAGCGTGACGGTGAGCAGGTGATCGAGACGAAGTGCGGGATCTGGGCCCCGACCGAGGCCGGGCCGGTGGTGCACGTGTGGCTGCGCGGGGACAGGCGCGCAGAGATCAAGTGGTGCTGGCTGCGGGTTGGCGACACGGCACGGCTAGACAGGTGACCCGTGCTGGAGGCTCGACCTCGCCCGCTCGGGACCGCGGCAGCGCCCGGAACCCTGTCAAATGTCCGATTGATACCGATAGGTCGGATACGCCGTCGGTGGTCGCTCGGTACCTCCGAGGCATCGCGCATAGAGGTAGACATGACACTGACCATCGAGCCGGGATGGCCCGGCATCGTGCTTGCGGCCCTCTGCGTCTTCCTGCTCCTCTGGTATGCATCCCTACCTGCGACGAGGCGGAAGGCTGTGCGGCAACTCGTCTCCGAGCTCGCCCAGCTCGTGTCCGCATGGCGACACCAGCGCTAGGCCCCGGCGCCGAGGCAGGGGGCCGTCTCGGCGCCGGAGCCGGTCCACTCTAGGACAGCCTCGCAGACGATTCGGGCCCGCCTGTGGAAAGCCGAAAGACGCCCCACCACCTCGCGGTGGTGGGGCGTCGTGGCAAAAGCAGGCGAACGGGGCGATCGCCTGCAGTTCGCGGTGGCTTCGAAGGCTCCCGATCAGTCCGGGTCGATGCTGCGGAACCCGATCGTGGGGTGGTCGGCGATTCGTTCGGCGTGCTCGACGTAGGAGTCGAACTGGGTCTCGCGCTCGGGTGCCGCCTCCGGTCGGTGGTCGCGGGCCACCTCGACGGTGAAGGTGATTCTCGCCGGGGGTCCTGCTCGTCGCGGGCGAGCCACCCGCGCGTGTAGGAGCTGGTCAGGGCCGATGCGTCGGGCCCGGCATCGTCCGGCGACGAGGACAGCCGCAGCCGTGACAGCCAGCCGTCCACACCGGGGACGGCCATGATCCTGGCCAGCAGGCCAGCCGTGCCGGAGACGGTCACGGCGGCGGCGGCGGCCCACGCGGCCCATGCCGGTGGCAGGACGTCGGACTCTCCGATCACCACCAGGACGGCGGCCACGACGAGCAGCACACCTGGTATAGCCACCATGACCTGCACAGCGGTGCGGACGGCGGCCCGCCAGGGATGGGACTGCTGAGTCGTCAGGGTCGTGGTGGTCATGGTGGGCTCCTCCTACTGTGCTGGTGCGGTGCGGCGGCCGACGGTCGCGGCGCCGTGGCGGGTCCAGGAGACCTGCGGCAGGACCCGCACGGTGACCTGGACCTCCGGTGAGGTCCTGGTGCCGACGGTCGCTCGGACGCCCAGGACGATCAGCTGTGGTGACGGGGGCATGATCGACGGGCCGCTGATCTGGCAGCGGGGCCCGTCGGCGAACAGCGACACCGCTGGTCCGGAGATGCGCCGCCAGGCCCACGTGGCACCGGTGCCTCCGTCGGCGAGGGCGGCCAGGAGAGCGACCGTCTCGCCTGGTCCCACAGCGGTCGGGTTGGTCGGGTCGGGGTGCACGGCGAGGGCCGGGCCGTCCAGGGTGATGGACTCGATGGTCCTTCATGGCGGTCCGGGTGCTGGAGTAGTCCATCGTCCCGGACCGCACGTGGCAGGTGTCGTCGGCGTAGCCGATGGCGATGCGCTGCCCGTCGGCCCACGGGGTGGAGGCCAGGACGGTCCCCGAGTCGTTCTCGACAGTCAGCGTCCAGGCGCCGCCCGACTCACGAGGGAACAGCATCAGCTTGCCTGCCGGTGTACGAGCCGGAGCCGCGGGTCTGCAGGACCAGCCGCGGGGTGGTGCTGGCGCAGCAGGTACCCGGTGGTGACAGTCCTTTCACTCGATCGCGCCAGGCCTCGAAGTTGGATTCGTAGAACACTTGTTCCATGAGCAAAGATGCTCCGACCTGGGCCGCCAACCGCCACCTGTGGCAGGCGATCGTCAACAGCGTCGCGATCCCCTCGCGGCACCTGCAGCGCGACCTGGCCCCCAAGGTCCCGGTGCGGGCTCGGCTGGTGTGGGAGCGCGACGGCCAGCAGATGATCGAGACGACGTGCGGGATCTGGGCCCCGACCGAGTCTGGGCCGGTGGTGCACGTGTGGCTGCGCGGTGACCGGCGGGCGCAGGTCAAGTGGTGCTGGCTGCGGGTGGGTGACACGGTGCGGTGAGACCGCCAGACGTAGGCCGCCCTGATCGCGAGCAGACGCTGGCCAGGACGGACGGGACCGATTATCACCCATACGAGCGATGGAAAACGTCCTACGGTCTACACATGGATGACATGGCTACCTGGGCGTCGGTCGTGGCGACAGTCCTGCTGGTTCTGGTCACCATCCCCTTAACCCTGGTTGCCCTGCACCAGGCTCGCGCGGCGAAAGCGGCCCGCCGCGAGGCTCAGGCGGCTCAGGCAGAGGCGGAGGCAGCAGCCGAGGCCGCGCTGGTGGCGGCGAAGGCAGCGCAGACGACAGGCGACGTACGGATATACGCCGTCGGGGACAGCGGCTCGCCAGCTCGGCACCACGTCACGTTCAACAACGGCAACGTCATGGCAGCTCTGGACCCGCACGACCGGCGGTCACTACGCCTCACCCGCCGCTCCGACCCGGTGGTGATCAGCGACGACACCGCGCTCGGCCAGACGGTGTCGATCGGGATCTTCGAGGTCCCCGCGACGGTCGTCGGCGTGGCGTGCGGAGCAGTCACGGTCGGCTGCGCCCTGGCCCTGGTGACCGATGTTGTGCACAGCGGAATCGCGCGGCTCATGCTCATCGCGATGGCGCTCGCAGCGCTGGTGCCGGCCCTCAGGATCCTGCCCAACCGGATCCGGCACCGGCACGGGGCCGTCGCCATCGGCCACGCAGGGGTGACCGTCCACCGCCGCGGCGATGAGCTGCACCTTGCCTGGATCGAGATCGGGAAGATGCGGGTCGACACGATGCCCGGCCGTCGAACACGAGCCCAGATCTCGCTCGCCCCAGCGGTCCCAGGAGCCTTCAACGCCCACAAGAGCTCGGGCCTGCTACGCGTCGTCTCGCGCCGCCCCGACGAGTCGCTCGTGTCGGCGCTCATCGCCTACAGCCACGCCATCCCGCTGCGAGGCCGAGCACGAGAGACAGCCATGCTGGTCACGCTCGTCGATGCATCACTGGAGCGGTTTGCCAGCGACCGGTACGTTCCCAGCGTCGACCGCATCTTGCCCGACGAGGAACCACTATGGGACTAAGGGCAGCCAGGCGGCGCCTGTGGACAACAGAAGGATGCCCCCGCCACCTCACGGTGGCGGGGGCGTCGAGGCAACTGTTGGTGAACGGGCCGTTGACTTACATTTCGGCTCGGAAGTGATGGTTTCCGATCAGTGAGGCTCGCTCTCGGCGTCGCGGGCGAGCCACCCGCGCGCGTAGGCGGCGGTCAGCGCGTCACTGTCGGGCCCGGTGCCGTCCGGGGCCGAGGACAGCCGCAGCCGGGACAGCCACGCGTCGACGGCGGGGATCGCCATGATCCGGGCCAGGAGTCCGGCGAGCGCTGAGACGGTGACGGCGGCACCGGCCGCCCACGCGGCCCAGGCTGCGGGCAGGGCGTCGGACTCGCCGATCACCACGAGCACCGCAGCGACGGTCGCCAGGACCGCGGGAACGGCTAGGAGGACCTGGGCGGCGGTGCGGGCGGCGGCCCGCCAGGGGTGGGACTGCTGGGTGGTCTGGGCGGTAGTCATGGTTCCTCCTGCTGTGCTGGTGCGGTGCGGCGTCCGACGGTGGCGGTGCCGTGGCGGGTCCAGGAGACCTGGGGCAGGACCCGGACGGTGACCTGTGCCTCTGGTGAGGTCCTGGCCCCGACGGTGGCCCTGACCCCGAGGACGATCAGCTGGGGGGAGGGGGGCATGATCGACGGTCCGGTGATCTGGCAGCGGGGCCCGTCGGCGAGCAGGGCCACGGCGGGTCCGGAGATGCGTCGCCAGGACCAGGTGGCGGTGCCGCCGTCGGCGAGAGCGGCCAGCAGGGCGATGGTCTGGCCGGGTCCGACGTCGGTGGAGTTGGTCGGGTCGGGGTGGACGGCCAGCGCCAGGGGGCCGTCGAGGGTGATCGAGTCGATCGTGACGGCTGCCGGCTGGGGTGCTGGTGGTCGTGGTCCGTCGAGGGTGATGGAGTCGATGGTGACCGTCGGTGCCGCCGGTGGGGTCGGGTCGAGGGTGACGGACTCGATGGTGAGGGCCATCAGGTGCCCTGGACGGTGACCCGGACCGACAGGTCCGACCAGGCTGGCGGGTCGGTGCCGACGGTCGTCAGGGCGTCGGCGACGGTCAGGACGACGTCGGCGGGAGCGGTCGGGGTGGTGGTCTGGGTGGCCAGCACGGTGGTGCCGCGCAGAAGCTCGACGGTCACCTGGTCGCCGGACGGCACGGTGGGGGTGACCTGCCCGGCCACCAGGCGGACCTGCTCGCGGGGCATGGTGGGGGTCAGGCGCCAGGTCCTGGTGGTCGACACCGCGGTGGTGACCTGCGGGGACAGGACCTTGGTGGTCGGGTCGTCGTCACCGAGGGCGGCGCCGGTGCTGGGTGCGTCCCCCACGACGGTCCAGCCGGGGTCTCCGGTGCCGTCGGTCGCCAGGACGGTGCCCGGTCCTGTGGTGGGTACCCGCACCTCGGTGGTGCTGGTGCCGGTCAGGCCGCCGTCGTCGGTCACGGTGCAGGTGACCTGGAGCACCGACCCGGGCACGGTGGTGGTGCCGTCGCCGGCCAGGGTCGGCCCGGTGGTCCCGGTCAGCCCCTGGCTCACCGCGGTGGTGCCGGTACGGTCCAGGCGCTGAACGTCCCAGGCGTGGGAGACGACGGCGCCGTCGTCGGCGGCCACAGCGGTCAGCGACCAGCCGGTCCCGGCCGCCACGGTCGCCGCGGCGGGCAGGGTCACGGTCGGTGCGGTGTTGGACGGCCAGGGGGCGGCGTCAGCGGCGTCGGTCCCGTCGCGGACCCCGACGTGGTCGATGACGACCCCGGCGACGGTGCCGTGACGCACGTCGGAGTACCCGCCGGCGGTCCCGGCGGTGTCGATCCCGGCGACCAGGCCCGAGTCGCCCGTCGGGACCGGCGAGTCTGCCAGGTACCAGCGCAGGCGGGCCGACCCGGTGGTCGGGGAGGTCCCCGGGTCGGTGTCGAGCTCGACCCGGAGCCAGGTGTCCCACGGGACCGTGGCGGAGGTCCACCGCTCGACGTAGCCCCCTGACCCGCGGGTCTGCAGGACCAGGCACGGGGCAGCGGACCCGGCGCCGCGCAGCAGCACCCCGGCCCCGACCACCGACGACCCGCCGGCGGTGTAGGCCCGGCACAGGACCACGTCGGCCGTGGCGGCCAGGCGCACGGGGACCCGCACGTAGCCCACGGCCCGCACCGGGCCGGTGTTCTGCACCTGCCGCAGCAGGTACCCGGCGGTGTCGGTGGAGGCGACCGCTGCGGCCGGTCCGGACCAGGTCGGCGACGCGACGTACACCATCGCCCCGCCGACCACGGTCGACCAGGCGTCGCCGCCGCCGTTGCCCGCGGTGACCGTGGTGCCAGGGGTCCCGTCCAGCGGGTTGCGCCGCTCGGTCATCAGTGCCTCCTACTTCCGCCGGACCGCGCTCGCCGCGCCGCCGCAGATCCAGACGTCGTCTTCCCATGTCAGGTCGTATGCCGCGTCGACGTACGCCGCGACGTGCGGCAGGCCGTCGACCGGGTTCCCGCCGTCGGCCGTGCCCCGCTCCAGACGGCACCCGCGCACCACGATCCTCGCGGTGACCCCGGTCGCGACGGCGTTGACCGTCTGGTTCCCGCCGTGCAACCAGCACCGTTCCAGCAGGACCGAGCTGTAGGCCCCCGTCGGCCTGGAGATCATCACCCCGGCCAGGCTGACCTCGGCCGATCCGTCGACGATCGACGCGACATCGACGTTCGAGCCGCCACCGGGACGCGCCTCGACCGTCGTACCCAGGACCGACACCGACTGCGGCGGGTGCGGCACGCTCGAGCCGTGCAGCTGGATGGCGTCGTTGTGGGTCGCGGGCCAGTACCCCCACGGGTCGGGCCGCAGGACGGTGAGGTCGCCGAGGAAGCAGCCCTCGACCGTGACCGCCGGGGCCGTGGCCCCGCCGGAGACGGTCAGGGCGTCGATGCAGTCCGCGACCTTGGACCGGACCAGCCTGTACGCCTTGATCCCCACGCCCGCGGAGTACCCCAGGGCCCGCGAGGACTCGACCGGCTGCACGGTGCAGTGGTCGATCAGAGCCTGGGTCGTGCCGTCCCAGCCGGGCGGGACCACGACGTTGACCAGAGGCCGACCGTCGGCCGGGACCTCGGCACCGGTCACCGCGCAGTTCCTGAGCGTCGCACCGACGTGCAGGTTCACCCACCCGCGGACGACCGTGTCCTCCAGGACCTCACCCGGGCGTACCGTGACCGACGTCGTCCCGTCGCCGAGCACCCTGGTCGGCGGGTCGTACCCGTCGGCCCCCGCTCCGGTGTTGTCCCGGGTCGGCTCGGTGACGCCGAGCCGGAAACCCGCCAGCGCGGGCAGGTCGCCCCTGCCCGGAGCCACCCACCGGCCGGCCGCCGGGTCCAGGGTGTACACCACCCCCGGGACGGCCATCAGGCCCGCCAGTCGTAGAGGCAGTCGACCGACGCCAGCCAGCCCGGCAGGGTGTCCCACAGCGGCTGGGACGGTCCCCTGAACCACACCACGACCACCCCGGCAGGCCGGGCCGCGGGGACGGTGTACCCGGCCGTCGTGTGCTCGACCACCAGGATCTGCCCCGTCCCCCCGCTGCCGGTCTGGGCGGCCTGGAGCACGGCCCCCTGCACCGTGGTGGCCGTGATCGTGCCCGCCGGCGCGAAGTCGACCCCGGCGGCCGTCACCGCCGGGGCTCCCCACGACGTGGCACCACCAGCCGCGCGGACCAGTGCCTGCCCGGCCGACCCGCCCGGCGGGAGGCCCGACGCCGCGGCCAGCTGCTCGGCCTGCGCCGTCGCGGACGCTGCCGCCGCTGCCGCGTCCGCCGCCGCCTGGGCCGCGGCCTGCGCCTGCGCCACCAGGTGCTCGGCGGAGACCAGAACTGACTCGTAGGTGCCGCTGGTCACCACGACCACCGGGATCTGGGCGCGGAACACCGGGAGCACACCCAGGGCCGTGCTGACCAGGGACAAGATGGGCACACCCGCGGCGTCCGTCACCGCCAGAGCGGCACCGTCGACGCCGACCTGCCCGTCGGGCCACACCTTGAAGGGCGCAACGGCCACGGGGTGGCCGGTGTCAGGGTCGACCGCCAGGTGCGCGGTGAAGCCGTAGCCCGTCACTGTCGCCCTCCAGCCATCTGGTCGGTGATCTGCTCGACCCGCCCGCGCAGGGCGGCGACCTGGACCCGGTCGGCACGGGCGTCGGCGCGCAAGCCCCCGATGTCGCGGCGCGTCTCGCGGATGTCCTCGCGGGTGGCCTGCTGGGTGTCGGCCAGCCGCCCCAGCAGGACCGACAGGTGCGCGAGCCCGTCGGCCAGGGCAGCGACCTTCGCGTCCAGGTCGTCGCGCAGCGGCACGACGTGCCCGTTCTTGACCTCGCGCACGAGCGCGGCCGAGTCCCTGCGCTGCCCACGGGTGGCGACCAGGACCGACCCCCACGTGACCAGGCCCGTCACCAAGAGCGTCAGGGCGACGTTGGCCCACCACGGGGCGTCCTGGATGGCAGCGACGTCCACCGGCGCTACGGCTTCCCGGACGTCGGCAGCGGACCATAGGTCGGCAGCGCCCACACCGAGTGGGAGTCTTCCAGGGGCACGGGTCTCGGCTTCCCGGCCGCGGCATACCGCTGCGGGTCGGCCCACACCCGGCACAGCGAGCCGTCGACCGCGTCGAGATACCAGATGTCCGGGGTCGTCTCGTGCTTGTAGGCCTCCCGGTACAGGGGGTCACCGACGACCGGGAGCCGCCAGAACGAGTCGTCCAGGTCCAGGGTGCAGATCGTGGGGCTGCCCAGCGCCTCGTACCGCTGACGCGACCCGGCACGGCGAGCCGACCCCAGGTCCTCCCAGGCCAGCGTCGTGCCCGCGACCTTGAACCACGGTCGCTTCATCCTCGCGTCGACGGCGCGCTCCACGTCGGCCAGGCTTGCCATGATGTCCTCCTCGTGTTCTGTCGGCGGTGTCACGGTCGAGGCCGACCGGACCATCTCCAGGAAGGCGGTCCAGCCCACGCCGGCCTTGCCTGCCCGGATCTGCTCGGGGCAGTCCTTCCCCGACCAGTGCTTGTGCTGCACCACCCGGTCCACAGGGACACCCGTCTGCCTCATCACGTACGCGACCAGCTCTGCCGCGTTCTGCAGAGCCCGGGAGTAGTCCCCGTCGCAGTTCACGCAGACCTCGATCCCGACCGACGTGTTGTTGCCTGCCGACGTGCCGGCATGCCAGCACCTGGTCGCGTGCGTGAAGGACTGCACCGCCTCGGTGTCGTCGACCGTCCAGTGCCACGACGCCGACCGGACGTTGCCGCGCGACTGCAGGTCCGCATGGGCAGCCGCGTTCGCACCGGCAGAGACGTTCCCCGTCTGGTGCACCGTGATCGACGTCGCCGGGTTGCCCGACCCGGACGTCAGAACCGAGCCGGAGACCAGCTGTCGACGGATCGTCACCATCTCGTTCACCACCCGATCGCCACGAAGTTGACCCTGTGCCTGGTGTTGCGCAGCCATCCCCCAGCACTGTCCTTCACCTTGTACACGACCCCGGTGCGGTTCCCCGTCGCCTCGGCGCCCCACACCCCTGTCTGCCCCGACACGGTCGTCGATCCCCCGCAAGCCTGGTCGTCACCGTTCGTCAGGACCACCGACAGCAGGCCGTTGGGGAACGCCTGCGGCCAGGTGATCCGGGCGTTGGCCTCCTGGTCGGAGCTCTGGGCGACGGTGCCGGCCTGGACGACGAACTGCGCCCCCGCGGGCGGTGCGCCTCCGAACAGCGCTGTCCCGGGCACCACCAGGTGCTGGACCGTGCGCGACCACGACGGCCCGCCCTGCCCTGGCACCCGGGTCCAGGTGTCGGCGCCGATGCGCACGGTGGTGCCGACCTCGTCGAGGGTCGGAAGCACGGCGGCCGACGCCGCGACCATCCCGCCGTTGGCCGCCCAGACCCGCAGGTACTCCAGCAGCGACACCGCCGCGCTGCCGCCGGACGCGGCCACCGCGAACGCCGCCGCGGGCTGGTCGGCGCCCTCGACCGTGCCCGGCGACCGGCGAAGGGCTGCCAGTGCTGCGGACAGCGACTGTCCCGACACCACTGCCACCGCGGTCGTCCCGGTAGGCGTGCCGGCCGGGGTCCACGAACGGCGCAGCACCACGACGTCGACCCGTGACCCGGACGCCAACGGCGCCAGGGTCACCGACTCGGAGGCGTCCAGGACGTCCATGACCCCGGACCCGCCGGCGGTGCCGGCGGCGACCTGGACCTGGCGGGCCGAGGCCGAGATGACCGACGGGGCCAGGTCCTCGGCGCCCCCGACCCAGCAGCGCATGCCCAGGTGGGGGGCCACGACGGCCCACTCGGAGTCTGAGACCGACCCCATGTACCCGACCGACGTGATCACGGTCCTACCTCCTGGTCTGCTGCTGCCGCAGGGCTCTGGCCAAGGCGGCGACCGACGCGGCGAGGGTGGTGTCGGGGTCGTCGGTACGCTGGCCGACGACGGGGGTGACGGTGGTGCCGTCGCGGGACCACGACAGGGTCGCCGAGCGCAGGACGTCGGTGACGAGGGTGCCGCCGCCGATGTCGACGGTGACGGTGTCGCCGACGTGCATCCCGCGCGGCCCGCCGTACCGGACGGTCTGCGACTCCGCCAGGGTCAGGGCCACCCCCGACGCCGCCGCCCCGGCAGCCAGGCGCTCTTCGGCGCGGGCCCGCCAGGAGTCGTCGAACGTCGCCTCGTCGCTCTTGAGGTCCCGGGCGTCGACGAACACTTCGGCGACGACCCCGGCCGAGTGCTCGCGGCCCGGGTCCGACACGGCGCGGAAGGTCCGCTCGACGCCCTCGCGGTCGCAGCCGACCACGACCCTGGTCGCGGTGGTGCGCCGGTGGCAGACCTGCACGTCGGTGACGGTGCGCCCGGCCTCCGACAGCACCGTCGGCCAGCGCTGGGGGACGTAGCAGTCCACGGTCCACCCGGCCTGGTCGGCGACCACGGCGATCCCGATGCCCGCGGTGTCGGCCAGGGGTGCGACCAGGTCCGCCAGGACGTCCATCCGGGCCCGCACGCTCACCTGCTCACCGCGGCCCTGGTCGGGGGCCACGGTCACCGGCAGGCCCAGCCGGGTCGCATTCTCCGCCACCAGGGTCTTGACCACGCTCTCGCACGGCCCGGACAGCTCGCGGTACTCAGCGGCCGACTGGTCGGTGACCGGGGAGCCGGGGACTGGCCAGGCCAGCATTCCCGCCAGGCGCTCCCAGTCGTCGCACACCTCGAACGTCACGGTGCGCTGGTTGACGGTCCCCTCGGTACGCCACGACGTCACACGGCCACCTATCAGGTGCTCGCCGCGCAGGGACACCTGCACCCGGGCGCCGTCCTGGAGCAGGAGCCCGACCTTCGGGTCGTCGGACAGCACGGTGACCGACCCGGTGGGCTGCTGGTTGTGCCGGGGTGCGGCCACGACCTGGACCGGGTCGCCGACCCACCCGGTGCGCGACCGGGCGCGGTCCTGCGTGACCACGACGACCTCGTCGTTCACCAGGCCCGCCAGTACGCCGGGGTGAACAGCGCGGTCACGGCACGGTCGCCCGGCCCGCCGGCCGACAGCGACAGCCCGACCGGCTCGCCCGGCGGCAGAGGTGCGAAGCGGGTGGTCTCGCCCAGCTCGGCGGTGCGGTCGACCCCGTCCGGGACGGCGGCGGCCACCCATGCTGGCTCGGCGGCCATGGGTGTACCGGCCGGGGGTGCGGCGATCTCGACCGCGGTCTGCACCGCGGGGTCGGTGTCCACCACCAGTAGCCGACCAGCCGGCACGGCGAAGGGCACCTCGACCCGACCCTGCCCGGCGCCCAGCGAGGCCGAGGCGGCGTCACGCACCCACCAGGTGACCCACACCTCGACGTCGGACGGGTTGTGCACGCTCGCGCTCGCCAGGGTCTGCCCGGACGACAGCCAGAACGGCGGGCCGTGCCCGCTTGCGGTATCGCCGCCGAAGAATGCCCGCCCGGGGTCGGCAGACCACCTGGACATCACCGGAGCACCGCGCCACCACGGGTCCTCGGCGGTCAGGTACACGTCGTAGTCGGCCCACCGGTCCATGCCGGGCAGCCAGTAGTAGCTCTCCGAAGAGCCGGCCCAGCGGCACCTCAGCGTCCGTGACGTCCCGTCCGGCGCGGTCACGGTCCAGGTCCCAGGCCGGTCGGGGAGCATCGTGCGCCAGAACCCCCGGTCGGTCGCCATCCAGGCAGACGGGTCGCCGTCGAACAACCGCAGCGGCCAGAAGACCTCACGGTCCGTCGCCCGGTACCCCCGCCAGGCCGAGCCCGACCGGGCCGCCGTGGCCGCCGAGTGGTGCTCCACCGGACCCGTGTGCCGACCGCGCACCCCCGGGCGGAACGCCACCCGCCCCGAACGGCCCGACAGGTCCCACACCGACCCGTCCCACCCGGTCCAGGTCTCGACGATCCCCTCGAGGACCGCCCCGGGCGGGACGAGCGGGGCGGTCGGGGACGCCAGGACGAACGGGCTGGTCACAGCACGGTCCCGACCAGACCGTGCGACACCAGCACGTCACGCTGCCGGTCGGCGATCCGACGGGCGGCATCCTCCGCGTCGTAGGCCACGACCTGGCCGATCTGCACCAGCGGACCGGACGGCCGGGCGACCACGGCACCACCGGAGGCCAGGCGGGTCGGTGCCGGGGTGCCGACCGTCCAGCGACCAGCGTTGATCGCGTCCATCATCGCCACGCCATACTTCGCCACTGAGGCGGCCTGCACCACATACTCGCCGTCCGACAACCACGCCGGGACCGAGTCCGACGTCGAGGTGCCAGGGCCCGACACCATCCCGCCGGACGCCTTGCCAGAGACGTAGCCGCTCTTCCACGGCCCAGGGTCGACGCCCGGGACGCTGAGGCTGATCACCTTCGACCCCAGCGCCGAGAGCGCCGATTGGAGCGTCCTGATACTAGCCATCGCGGTCGCGGTGTCAACGCTGGCGACCGATTTGACCTCGGTCGGGATCAGCCGCAGCTCGTCGGCCAAGTTATTGGCCTGGTCGGCGGACATTCCCATGGACGTTGCAGTCTCGATGAACGCCTGCCTGGTGACCGAGAGCTGCGCGTTCATCTCACCCTGGCTGCGACTGTTAGCCTCCATGGAAGCGACCATTCGCCACCCCGACGAGGCGATTGCGTCGAGCGCGTCCTGGTTTGCGCGGCCTTTCTCGGTCGTGACGTCCAGCGTCGCGCCGTTGTCTCTCAACGACTCGGTCGCGTCGTCTATCGCCCTCTCGTACTCGCGCTGGGCGTCGCGCTCGCTCAGTGCGATACCGGCCGCCTCGTTCATCAGAGAGATATTCTCTTCGAGGGCGTCGTTGAACATCTCGGTCGAGGCAG
Source organism: Cellulomonas sp. (assembly GCA_031556715.1). Lineage (GTDB taxonomy): Bacteria > Actinomycetota > Actinomycetes > Actinomycetales > Cellulomonadaceae > Cellulomonas. Next base: position 13,305 of record JAVBSR010000019.1, on the reverse strand, counting down.
TGCCGTCGGCCATGGCCAAGTCGTACCTGCCCATGGCGGAGGTCGCGCCGTCTGCGGCCGACCCGGCCCCCCCCCATCGCGTCGCTGTAGCTGTCCCACTCGGCCACAGCATCGGCGATGGCGCTGCTCTGCCCGTCCAGAACGCCCTGAATGGTCCCGATGGCGTCGGCCTGCTTGTCGTACACGTCGAACATGCCTTCGCCGCTGGGCTTGGCAGCCGCCATGGCCGCGTCGACCCTGGTGATGGCCTCCTCGTTCCCCATGATGGCGTCGGTGACGTCTTCGAGCGTGATCCCGAGGATCCGCGCGGCGTCGGCGTAGTCCATGTACGAGATCAGGCCCAACGACGTGCCCTGGCGGCCACGGTCCGCCGCCAGGGTGTTGGCAATGATGGCCCGGGTGTTCTCCGTCATGTCCCCGGTGGCCTGGTCAAGGGAGTCGCGCAGAGACTCGACGCTCGCGCGCGCCTCGGCCTGCTTGGTCAGCCACATCGTCAGGAGCCCGGCCGCGGCGCCGATCGCCAAGCCGACCGCACCGGTGGCTATCGCGGCCTTCTTGGTCGAGATGCCCATGGCGTCCATTGCGGCGCGGGTCTCGTGGACCTGCACGGCGAGCTTGCCCATCCCGGCGATGCCGAGGAACACCAGACCGCCGCCGCCGACCAAGGCCAGCGCGCTCTGCTGGATCGGGTCGGGCAGGTCGGAGAAGGCGTCGACGGCTGCGGTGGCGCCCTGGACGAGCTCGCGCAGGGGCCCCTGGGCCCCGTCGCCCATGCCGATGAGCGCGGTCTCGGCCGCTCCGCCCAGCTGCTCCCAGTCTCCGGCGAGGTTGTCCAGCCGGATCGACGCCGTGGAGGCCGCATACCCGGCGTCGTCCACGGCCGCGATCCAGCCGTCGATACCTTCAGCGCCCTGGGTATACAGGACGTTCGCGGCACGGATCGCGTCGGACCCGAAGATCGTGGCCAGAGCGGCGTCACGCTGCGCCTGCGGCAACGGCCGGAGCGCCGCGGTGAGCTGCCCGGCGAGGGACGACATGCCGACGAACTTTCCCTGCGCGTCGTAGGCCGAGATGCCCAGGCCATCCATCTCCCGCTGCGCCTCGGCAGCCGGGTTGGCCAGCCGCAAGAGCATCGTCCGGAATGAAGTGCCCGCGTCAGAGCCGAGCAGACCGGCGCTGGCGAAGGCTGTCAGGGTCCCGACCGTCTCGTCGACCGACAGGCCCATCTGGGACGCGACCAGGCCGGACTGCTTGAGGGCCATCGACAGGTCGGTGACTCCGCCCTGGGCCTTTCCGGCGCCAGCGGCCAGCAGGTCGGCGATGTGCACCACGTCGGACCCGCCGAGCCCGAACTGCGTCATCGCCGTGGCGGCGATCTCGGCTGCGTCGGCCACGTCGAGCTCGCCGGCCGCGGCCAGGTCCAACGCCCCGGTCAGGCCGCCACCGACGATATCGGAGGTCGACACGCCTGCCTTTGCCAGCTCCTCGACGGCTCCGGCGGACTCGGTCGCGGAGTACACGGTGGCGCGCCCGGCCTCCAGAGCGGCGGAACGCAGCTCGGCCATGCCCTGGGCCGACTCATGGGTGGCGGACTCCACGCCGCTCATGGCCTGGTCGAACCGCGCGGCCGACAGCACCGACACGGCGGCGAAGGCGGTCATGGCGGTGCCGGCGACGCCGATGCCGTTGGACAGGGTCGTGATGTGCGCGGAGTTCTTGCCGACCCAGGTGTCGACCTTCGCCGCGAAGTCCTTGGCTGCTGCGGCACCGGTCTTGAAGCCTGAGACCAGACCCGAGACGTTGGCACCGACCTGCACGATGATCGACCGGTCAGCCACGGCACCTCCTACGCTCATCGGTCACTGGCCAGCGGTCACCCGCGCTCCCCAAAGCAGGGCGGCGCCGGTCTTGTCGCCGGGGTGGTCGTCGGCCCACTGCTGCTGGGCCAGGGTGATCCCGGTGCGGACGTGGCACCGGGTCGGCGGTGGCACGTGCCGGGCGAACTCGGTGCCCGGGTCCCACGCGACCTGACGGTCGAACCCGCAGCCGCAGGGGCACAGGACCTGGTCGCGGTACCAGGTCAGGGCCTGGGCCCATTCCCGCTCGGTGGGGTCCCACTCGGTCTCGGGCCGCAGCGCCACGACCTGCCCGGCCGCGTCGCGCTCGACCACGAGCGCTGGTTCCCAGCCGTGCAGGCGCTTGAGGCTGATCCCCAGGCGTTCGGCGGTCTCTAGGTCTGCTCGGAGCGCCGCGTCGCGGCTGACGCGGCGCGCGAGAAAGGGACCCCTTCGGACCCCTTGCCCTGGTTGACCTCCAGCACGGCGGAGGCGAACGTCTCCCACTGGGGCTGGGACATGTCGTCGGCCAGTTGGTCCCACTCGGCGGCGATGTCGACGTCGAGCACGGTTCCGTCGGCGTCCTCCACTCGCTCGACCATGGCGACGATGGCCGAGTCCAGGGCGGACACGTCCAGGCCGAACATCTTGTCGACCTCGTCGCCGTCGCGCGGTGGGTGCTTGGCGACCCAGGCCGCCCACTGCGAGCGCGGCTGGGCCCGCAGGGTGAACCGGACCGTCGAGGCGTGCATCTCCTGCTCCACCGCGCGGACCGCGGCGGCGGCGTCGCGCACCGAGGTGTCGGCCTCGCGCGCGTCGGCGACCGCGGCCCGCTGGGCGTCGGCCAGGGCCTTGCAGGCGACCTGCCACCGGGCGTACAGCCCGGCGTCGGTCACCAGGTCCACGGCCCGCGTGGCCCTGCTCACCTCGATCCTCACGCTGCGACGACCGCCTCGGGCTCGTAGGCGTTGACGAAGCAGGCCCAGGTGCTGCGCAGCACCGAGTTCGCCTCGACCGCGACCTCCGAGCGCGCCCCGACGCGGAACTCGATGACGGTGACCACGTCGCCGGAGGCGAACGGGTCCTCGAAGTCCTTGCCGCGCCGGCGGACCACGTACAGGGTCTCGCCCTCGGTCATAGTCTCGGCCAGCGCGTTGTCGTCGATCGTGGAGTTGGTGTTGTCGATGCCGGTGATCGACAGGGACGGGGTCTTGCGTCCGGGGGCGCCGCGGGTGACCCGGTCACACTCGCGCGGGTCGTCGATGGTCGCCTGGTCCACCGACCAGGCCAGGCCTCCCGGGGTCAGGTAGCACGAGATGTCCACCACCGTGGCGGCGGTCAGCTCGGTCACCTTGGGGGCGGACATGTCGGCGACGGCCGGCACGAGCACGGTCTTGACCGCGCCGTCGGCCGGGGTCGACGGGATCTTTCCAGCAGGCATCAGCTCAGCTCTCCTCGGTGGTTGGTTCGGTCCGCCTGCGGGCGAGGCGGTGCTTCGGCGGCCTGGGGACGGGCGACGGGCCGTAGCGGATCACCGGCACGACCAGGCCCAGGCGCAGCAGCCGCGAGCGCTCGGTGACGTCGAAGTGGTGCCCGGTCTGGGGGTCGCGGACCCGGACGTACATGCGGTTCTCCTCGTCACGCTCGTGAGACGGTGGCCTCGAACGCCACGGGGACGCAGGTCACCCGCCGGTCGGTGCCCAGCACCACGGCCGGCACCTGGTAGGGGCGGGACGACCCGACCTGCAGCAGCGGCCCGCACACCCACCCCGCCGCGACCGGGCGAGCATCCTCCAGGGCGTCGTGCACGTCGTGCGCGACCGACAGCGCCCCGGAGTCGGTGGCGGCAGCGACCAGTACCTGGGCCCGCAGCACGGCCGTCGTGGTCGTGGTGGACTCGGACCGGGCAACGGCCTGCGGGACGGCCACCGACAGCGACATCCACGGCAGCTCGGCGGTGGCCGGCGCCTCCCCGAGCACCGTGCCCGGTGGGCACAGGTTGAGCACAGCCTGGGCCAGGCCGTCCCAGGTCACAGCAGGCCGTCCAGCGCCCGCAGCAGGCCCCGTTCCATGGCGGCGCCCTCGGCGGCCAGAGGCTCGTCCAGGTCCCCGGTCCCGCCACCACCGTGCGCGCCGCCGAAGAAGAAGATGTTGCCCAGGGCTCCGCCGCGGCGGGCCTTGTCCGGGCCGACCTCGTACTGCACCGACCCGAGGCGGTGCGACCGGTCGTAGGAGAACGAGCCGGCCATCCCGCGGAAGTGCGACGAGGACCGGGCCTGGTCGGCGTAGGTGTTGCTCAGCGACCGGGCAGCAGCCTGGACGGATGCGTCGATCGTGCCCAGCCCGAGCGCGGAGGTCGCCGCCCGTTCCAGGTCGGCAGCCAGGCCGCGCGCCTCGGATGTGTCGACGGTGATCATGGCAAGACCTCCTCGACCTCCAGCCGGTACGCGGTGGAAGCGCTCTTGTGCAGCAGGGCGACTACCCGGTAGCGACGGCCCGACAGGCGCGGGTCCTCGGGCGACGAGGTGACCGTGACCACGTCGTCGACCGCGGGGGTGAACACCCCGACCGGGACGTGCACCGCGTAGCGCTGCACCGTGCGACGGCGCCCGGCGACCTCGTCCGCCGCCTCGTGGGGCTCCCAGGTCTGCACCCGGCACAGCCCGGCCCACACCGGGGCCGACGGCGCGACGCCCGTGACCGGGTCCGGGTCGCCTGCAGAGCGGTCGACGGTGCACGCCGCCGTCATGCGGGACTCGGCCTGAGCGCGCAGCCTGGGCAGGGCCGCGGCGACGTCGACACCGAGCATCACGGCCACCTGGGACGGTGCGCAGGCCACGGGTCAGGCCTGACCACGGTCGGCCCTGACCCGCCCATGCGGACGGAGAACGCCCCGGAGTCCCCCAGGAGCAGCGACCACTCGGTGCCGGTGACGACCAGCTCTCCGGTCGACACCGCCGCCTCCGTGGTCCTGGAGGTCGAGGCGTCGTCCACCGAGACCTGGCTGGTGCGCAGTCCCTCGGGGTTGCGCACCAGCCTGGCCACCGCGGCGGCCTGGACCGATCCGACGGTGGCGGTGGCCAGCGTCCCGGACGCCACGCGGGCGTCCAGGTCGGGGATCCGGGCACGGATCATCGCCTCGGCGCGGTCCAGCCAGCGCTGCCACTGGCGGACCACGACCGGGTCCTCGGGGACGTCGCGACCGAGCTCGGCCGCGACGTCGTCGACGGTGGCGAAGGTCACGACGGGCCCGTCACTCGGCCGGCGGCTGCCCGTCGGGCTGCTGCGGCGTCTTCAGGTGCTCGATGATCGCCTCCAGCAGCTCGGCCTTCTTGGCCGTGGCTGTCACCTCGACCGCGTTGGCCGTGGCCCAGGCGAGCAGCTGGACCTTGGTCCACGAGTCGGACGGGTCGCCGTCGGGCAGGGCGTCGGCCTCGTCGCGGTCGATGCCGTACCCGTGGCGGCGGAAGTAGGCCAGGGCCCACTCGTCGTCGGTCGTCGCGACGCCATCGGTGAACACGGCTCCCGCGACCACCCCGGCGAACCCTTCCACCGGTGCCGTGACCCGGGCGCTCATGCCGCGACCTTGATGTTGCGCAGGACGGCGGCGGCCTTGGTCGCCTTGAGGGCGACGCCGACCGGGCCGAGCTCGACCTCGCCCTTCTTCACGGCGTTCGGGGTCGTGAAGTCCGGCAGGAACGTGGTGACCAGCTGGGAGTCGGTCGTGGTGACGCCGTAGAAGCCGTCCATGTCGATGCGCACGGCGTACAGGTCGGTCAGCCCGGTGGCCGCGGTGCCGTTCACGGTGCGGTCCTCGACGGGGATGATCCAGGCGTTGGTCCCCGGCTTCTCCCCGGCGTCGGCGAACACCACCCCGCCGTACGCCTCGCGGTAGATCGGGCGTCCGTTCTGCCCGACCAGGCCCTCGACGGGGTCGCGCACGTACATCCCGGTGCCGCGCACGATGGAGCGGAACCGGGCCAGGGCCTTCTTGTTCCCGATGACCAGGGTCGGGGGGCCGTCCAGCTCGCCCAGGAACTCGTCGAGCAGGTCCAGCGCGGCCAGGCGCGACTCCTGGTCCGACAAGGCCGACCAGTCGGTCACGATGTCGGCGCCTACCTCGGTCGTCGACCCGGTCAGCGCCTTGTCGAGCCCATCGAAGCCGTTGGCGTCCACGGCGAGGTCGCCGTTGACGACCAGGTCCTGGAACTTGGTGCGGGCGGCCTTGACCTTCTGGCGGATGTTCAGCTCCACCGCGCCTGACGCCGCCGGGCCTACCTGGGCGATCACCCGGTCGACCTCGAACGACCCGCCCATGACGGCGAGGTTCGTCGAGGTCCGCTGGGTGGTGACGTTCTGAGGGGTGTACTCGGAGTTGATCGCACGGGTGTCGGCGGTCGGCTGGGTGACCAGCCGCCGGTACCCGTAGGTCAGGGTGTCTCCGCCGCCTGCCGGGTTCACCGCCTGGTCGAACACCAGGGAGTCGAGGATCACCGACTCCTTGCGGAACTCGTCGATCACGTACGGGTCGTAGTCCTCCAGAGCGTTGTTCTTCGCCTCGGCGAGAGTGACAGGCATCGCGGCCTCCTTCTCAGGTCGTCTTGCTGGTCGTGGAGTAGTGGGCGGCTATCGCGTCGCCCAGGCTCGACGCCTTCCCGGCCGGCGGAGCGCCCACCGACAGGTCGGGACGCGGAGTCGGCCCCGGCACCGGCGCGGCCTGGGCTGGCGGGGCGGTGACCATCGCGGCCAGGGCCCGGGCGTCGGCGTCGAGCTCTTCGGGCGTGGTGCCCACGAGCCGCGGCGCCAGGGACAGGTCCAGACCTGCCCGTGCGGCGGCCTCCAGCCGTCCCGCCCTCGCGGCGGACTCGGTGGCGGCGCGCTGCGCCTCCGCCAGCGCGTCGGCGGCGCGCTGGGAGTCGGTCTTCTTCTCGTCCTCGTAGCGGCGGACCGCCGCCTGCGCGGTGGCCAGGTCGGTCTGCGCCCGGGCTGCAGCAGCCCGTTCGCGCTGGATCGCCGCCTTGCCCGGGTCGCCCAGGGCGGCCCACTCGGCGTCGGACACCCCGTCGGGACGCACCGGCGCCGTGGGCTGGGCCGCAGAGCCTTGCGGTGGCGTCGGCGCGCCCTGGGGTGCGGGAGCGACCTGATGAGGTGGCGTCGGTGATGGTGCAGGCGCGGGTGGTGTCAGGGTCGGGGCGGGCGTGGTGCCGGACATGGTGCTCCGATTCGCTCGGTGGGCCCGTCGGCGTCGCGCCGCCGGGAGGTCAGAGGATGTAGCCGTTGGCTCGCAGGAGCCGCAGGTAGTCGGCCTGGCCGGTGGCGACCTGGGCGATGGTCTCGGGCATCAGCCGCGGCCTCTTGCCGCTCGTCGTGCGGCTGGCCCAGCCGCGGCGCGTGGTCCCCTCGGTAGTGACCGGCACCTTGCGACCGCCGACCTGGGCCGTCTGCATACCGCGGCGGGCATTCACGACCTGGTTGAGGTCGGCACCGTGACGGATCGCCTGCGCGCCCGCGCTGGTGAAGACCGCGTCCTGCTCGGAAGTCGAGAGCGAGTCGAAATAGTCGATGGGACTCACGCGCATGTCGCCCGCCACCGACTCCGAGGCTGGGATGTGCAGACAGTCGCACCGGGGATGCCGCTGGAATCCGGTGTTCTTGCGGTAGTACCTTCCGGCGAGGATCGCGCACCGGGAGCACGACGGCGGTTGCAGCATCCGCACATAGCCGGTGACCGGTCGCACGCCGATCGCCAGGGACTCCGACGCCCGGCGGGTGTCGGCCAGCACCGTCCCGACGACCATCGACAGCCACGGAGACCGGTCCGCCAGGGCCCGGTGCCCGTCGACCCCGTCGGCCAGCGCCTGACGGGTCCCGACCACCGCGCCGTCTATGAGGGTGGCCACGTCCCGGCCGTCACCGGCCACACCGACCAGACCCGTGGTCGTGACCGTCGCCGACGGCCTGACCGCGTGCTCCTGGCCCGTCTCGGCCAGCACCTGCGGGACGTAGTCCTGCGCCGCCGTCGTGGCCCTGGTCTGGGCGGCTGTCACCACCGCCACGACGCCGGGGCGGACCCGGGCCCACGAGGCGGTGACGTCGGCCGGGTCCATGCGCCGCCACAGGCGCAGCACCGCCGCCACGGCGGCCGCCGTCTCGGCCCGGGCGTCGGCGGCGTACCGCTCAGCGGTCAGCGGGAGCCGTTGCAGCGGCACCCTTGGCCTCCAGGAGCGACAGGTACGGGTCGGACTCCTGCGCGGCGAACGCCTCGCGCTCGCGGGTCTTGCGCTCCTCAGGCCACTGCAGCTCGTCCCAGGCACCCTCGCGAGACAGGATCGGCATGCCCCCGGTCAACTTCTGCACCGCGTCGGCCTTCTGCGCGAACGTCGGGGTGCCGGGGTCGAACCACTGGACCCGGACCCGGTTCCCGTCGATGTCGCTGCCGGTCCTGAACCGCTCGTACAGGGCCATGACCCAGCCCCACGCGTCGCCGGCCTCCCGGTTCTTGCGCTCGACGTTCTTGACCAGCCGGGCCTCGTCGGCACGGATCGCCCCTTCCGCCGCCGGGTTGGCGGTGTTCGGGCCGAAGTACCGCATCGGCAGACCTGTCACTGCCGACACCTGCTGGGCGAGCATCGCGACGACCTGGATGAAGTTCGCCAGGTTCCCACCGTCGAGACGCTGGGCCTTTCCGTCCGGGTCGGCCATCGCCCAGATCGAGTCCAGGTACGCCTCGAGCTGGTTCGTCTTCTGCGACCCGTCCATCCCGACGAAGTCGGCCTTCTTCGCCCCCCACAGGATGTACTTCGGCATGGCCAGGATCTCGGCGGCGAACTGCAGGTTGGCGATGGTGCGGGTGGCCATGGCGACGATCGGGATCACGTCGGCCATCTCGGTCTCGCCGTCGAACGACCCGGCGGCACGCCGGTTGAGGAACATCACGACCGGGACCCGGCCGAGCCGGTGGTCGTCGCGGTCGGTGACCTGCCAGCCTCTGCGGCCGCGCTCGAGCCACACGGTGGAGTCCGGCAGGTACAGCGTCCCCCTCGTCGCGGTGCTCCGGTGCGGCGGGGTCCACAGACGCAGGCACGCCTTCATCCGCCGCTTGCGGTGGTCGATGTCGACCGCCATGGCCCGGGCCGACTCGACGGTGATGATCGGGTGCTCGGCGTCGTCCTCGTTGGTGCTGACCGTGACGAAGCCCTGGCCGTGGACCAGGGTCTCGCGGTGGTTCAGCGGCGCCTGGGACTCCATGTTGTTGGCGTCCCAGCCCTCGCGCAGGGCCGTGTCGTCGGTCTGGTCTCCCGGCCGCAGCAGGGCTCTCACGTCCTGGCGCTGCTCGATCGAGTCGACGACCACACGGCACCAGTTCAGCGCGAACTCGAACCCGCGCAGGTCCTCGGGGATCGCCAGGCCAAGCGTCTTGACCGACTGAATCCCTTGGTAGCAGCGGGTCAGCTCGGCGTGCCGGCTCCGCTTGTTCCCCAGGCGCTGGGACAGCCTGCGGACGATGTCTCTCTCGTCGTCGGACAGCACGGCGGCGTCCAGCAGCACTGCAGCCACAGGCCACCCTTCGACGTAGTCATCGGAACGACAGGACCGACCTGTCTTGCGTCGCCCATCCCTGGGCCCGGGCGTCGCACGCCGCCTCGTGGGCCAGGACGTCGGCCATCAGCAGGTCGATCTTCTGGGTCACGGTCTGCTTGCCGACGACGAACCGATCGCCGGGCTTGGCCAGCACCCGGGCGTGCAGCGCGTGCGAGCGCCACACCCGGTCGGCCAGGTGGACCGTCGTGCCCTCGCCCAGGTCGGTGCGGTACCTCACCAGCGCGGTGTGCATCCGGCCGATCTGGTTGGTAGGCCACTGCACGACCCGGTCGGCGCCGTGCTCTAGGGACCAGTCGTCGATCTCGGTCCACCAGCCCCGCGGGTCGGCGTACATCCGGGCGACGTCAAAGCGGCCGAACACCCATCCGAGGGCCGCCCGCACCTCGGCGCGGGGGATCTGCCCGCCGTGACGGGCCGGGTCCCACCAGGTGGGTCGCAGGTCGCCGCCGACGTCGAACGTCGGGGTGAACCTCAACCCTGTCACGTCCTCCGCCCGCAGGGTCGTCCAGTCCTCAGACTCCGACCCGTCGAACCCCAGGCAGACGCGTCGGTCCGGCTCGCGGACGACCACGCGGGCGTCGACGGTCTCGGCCGTGACGTACTGCCCGGCACCGTGCACGATCCGGTTGCCGAAGAACCGCTCGGCCTGGGCCGCCTCGCCGCGGGCGATCATGTCGGCCGCCTCGGCCTCGATGGCGTCCAGGTCGACGTGCCCGCCACGCTCGCGCGCCGTCTCGGCGTACACGGCCCGGTGGATCTGGCGGCGCTGCCGCCTGTCACGGTAGGACAGGCCGACCGGGGCCTGGACCATCTGCCGCCACACGTCCCTAGCCCCGGACTCCATCTGCTGCTGGGCGACCGAGCTCTCGGCCGGGTCCCAGGCGTTGGACGTCAGCGCCGCCCGCCCGCCCATCCCGGCCAGGCCCCGGTACTGGGTGTCGGCCACCCGGGTCATCTTGTTGGCCGGGGTCCACAGCCCGACCTCGTCCTGCGGCACGAACGTCACCCGCTGGCCCAGCCGAGACATCGCCGAGGACGTGACCGTGTCGACACGGCCGCCGCCGGGCAGACGGATGAACTCCTCGCCGGTGCGGGTGACCACGTCAGACAGCGGTCCCAGGTCGATCATCGGACGCAGCGCCCGGTAGATGTTGTCGGTCTGCTCCTCGGAGTAGGCCGTGACCTGGATCAGCGGGGTGGGCCAGGGCATCCCCATCGGCTCGCCCGGCTCGTAGGACCACTGCCACCCGCACCCGCAGCCGTGCTCGTCGCACGACCAGCCGTCGCCCTCCCCGGCCCAGCCAGCGAACAGCGCCGGACCGCAGCCCTCCAGGCAGATGTGCGCCGCCTCCATCGGGCCCTTGCCCAGCTTCTGCGGACCCACCAGCACAGCACGGCGGTACCGGAACGCCGGACCGAGAACCGGGCTGGACGGCACCCACTGGGCGTCGCCCCGCACCGTGTAGAACGCCCCGAAGAACGACAGCTGATGGTCGTACAGGCCCATCGGCTCGCCCCGGCGAAACCCGTCCGGAACCACGCAGTGAGCCTCGACCCACGCCAGCGCGACGCTCATCGCCGCGTCCGGGCGATCAGCCGCCCTACGTGCCACCGTTCACGGCCCGCAGCCGGTCACGCACGCTCGACGACGGAGTGCCGCCGACCGACCTGCGCGCCGCGACCTCGTCAGCCACGACCCGCCACCGATTGCGCAGCATCGCCGCCGGGTTCAGGCCCAGACGGTCGGACCACATGCGCGCCTCAGCCAGAGCCTTGGTCTCAGCCGCGCGCTCGGCCTGGACGACCAGGCGCACGTACAGCGCGACCTCGACCCTCCAGCCCATCCGTTCCCACACGACGGCCTGAGGCGTGGCCCACAGCTCGCGCCACAGCTCGACCTCACGGTCGGCGGCCCGGCGGCGTGCCTCTACCGCTGCGCGTCGGACAGCCGGTGGGGCCGACCGGTCGACCTCCGACGCTGCCAGCGGCCATTCAGGCACCGGCCCCTGCCGTCCCTCGGCCGGGAGGTCGGTCCAGGTCGCCTGGTCGTGCTTCTTCGACCGTCGCAGCGCGTTCGGGTCCGGGGGCGGGCCCGAGTTGACCCGCGCTCCACCTCTCGGCATCTCGTCATCCCCTCGACGGCATCGCGCCGTTTCGGCTGACCCATTCGGCGTCGCGCCTTCTGGGCTGTTTGAACCTGAACATCCTGCCGAAGGCGCGGTGTTCTCTTCTTCCGGTCCTACCGGCCGTCTCCTGGTTGCATTTCGTCGGCCGCGAGCGCATGAGAAGCGAACGCGCACATCGCCGGCGCATCGTAAACCGTGAGGCCATCCGAACGTTCGTAGCCGATCAGGATATCGCCGTCGTCGGCGATCTTCCTTGTGATCGTCAGCCGCTCGATCTCCACGGTTCTCCTGCCTGATCTATCAGAAAAGCCGTATGAACCCGAAAAACTATCGACGCGCCTCACCGGCGGTGTGACGCAGCGGGCGCCAGGGGTACCCCCCTGGGTATACCCGCAGGTCAGGGCCTCGCAGATGCGCCGCCGAGACTCGCACCTCGACGCCCGCCCTCAGCACGGTTGTGGCCAGGAACCATCGGCCCGAGGTACCCGCCGCGCTCGTGGTCGTGACCGAGATCCCACGAGGCAGGATCGACACGCTGCCCGCACCCGTCGGCGCACATCAAGACCTCGCCCGCATCGAGCCGCCGCTGCCACTCCGCCCGGCGCCGGGAGTGGGGGGAGCCGTACCCCCGGTCCGCCGCCGACCCCCTCCGTGCCTCGTACTCCCCGGAGTGCCGGGGACAGCGCCGCTCGCCGTGCGTCAGCACCACAGGACAAGCGACGCGCCGAGCGTCGACCAGGTCGAAGCCTGGACAGCGACGACCGGCCACCTCGCCCCCCGAGAGGTCTTCAGCGATGCGGAGCGGGGAGCCAGCCCGCTGCACCGTCCGGCTCCCCTGGTTAGGGCATGTGCAGGCCCCGTTGCGGGGGTCGGATTCGAACCGACGACCTCGACGTTATGAGCGTCGCGGGCTGACCGAGCTGCCCTACCCCGCTATGGCGAAGGCCCGGGGAGCGGTGCTCACCGGGCCTTTACCTTCCTGCGGGCACAGTCGTACACGCATTACCTGACATCATGCCGAGCAGGACACCTGACGTCAAACCTCCAGCGTCAGACCATCGGGCGAACGCTGCTGAGCGAACCTGCAGCCTCACCTGGCGAGAGGCGCGGTCCCCGACGTGTCGTCGGGTCACCACGACCGAGATCAACTGGCGGCGGTCGACGGCGCCCCGCGCACGTCGTCGATGTGATACCTGACGTCACGGCCGGTGCCCACCCGCCGCCACCGTCCTCTGCGAGCGCGCTGCCAGACGGCCTCGACGGTCGTGCCGACCAGGCGCGCCGCGTGCTCGGCCGTCACGTACGTCACCCGCGCCCTGGGCCACCGCGACCATGTCGAGTACGGCACACGCCGACCACACCGGTCGCACACCAGGGCGTCGTCGTGCCTGTCGGCTGCCGACCCTAACGGCGACACGAGGTGCCCGGGGCAGCCGTAGTCGCACGCGATCCCCGTGCGGATGCGTCGGACGCCGCGGCGCGACAGGCGGCGCATGACCGACAGCTGCTCGGCCAGGTCGTCCAGCCACGACAGGGCAAGCCACTCGTCCCGGTGGCCGACCAGGTATCCAGCATGGTCGGCCACGACGCGCAGTCTCGCGGGCGTCGTCTCGGCAGACCTGGCCTCATCCTCGTCGACCACGATGTGGTGCCAGAACTCAGCCATCCCGTCGACACCAGACAGGGCCCGCGACACCTCGTCCGTATCCAGGACCGTCTGGCCGCCTGGGGGCGGCGTCGAG
>JAVBSR010000132.1:0-14192 GCA_031556715.1 Cellulomonas sp. | reverse complement strand
GGTGATGGAGGCGATGGCCACCGCACCGTGGAACAGCTCGAAGGACTTGCCGGTCGAGTCCGTCACCGGGACCCGCACCAGGTCCGCGGCCGAGGTCGCCGGGGCGTCCGAGGCGGGGAACGACTCCACCTCGGCCTCGTCAGCAGCGGCCAGCGCCGGCACGTAGGTGGGCAGGTCGGCGGCGAACTGCTGCTTGGCGCGGGACAGCTCGATGCGGTCCTGCGGGCGCTTCGGACCGGCGATCGACGGCACGACCGTCGACAGGTCCAGCTCCAGGTACTCGGAGTACTTGGCCTCGACCGACGGGTCCAGCCACAGGCCCTGCTCCTTGGAGTAGGCCTCGACCAGGGCCACCTGGTCGTCGGAGCGACCGGTCAGACGCAGGTAGTCCAGGGTGGCGTCGTCGATGGGGAAGATCGCGGCGGTCGAGCCGAACTCGGGGCTCATGTTGCCGATGGTCGCCCGGTTGGCCAGCGGGACCTGGGCCACCCCGGCGCCGTAGAACTCGACGAACTTGCCGACCACGCCGTGCTGGCGCAGCTTTTGGGTGATGGTCAGCACCACGTCGGTCGCCGTCACGCCAGCGGGGATCGCACCGGTCAGCTTGAAGCCGACCACCCGCGGGATGAGCATCGACACCGGCTGGCCGAGCATGGCCGCCTCGGCCTCGATGCCGCCGACGCCCCAGCCCAGCACGCCCAGGCCGTTGACCATGGTGGTGTGCGAGTCGGTGCCGACGCAGGTGTCCGGGTAGGCCCGCAGCACGCCGTCGACGGTGCGGGTCATGGTGACCCGGGCCAGGTACTCGATGTTGACCTGGTGCACGATGCCGGTGCCCGGGGGGACGACCTTGAAGTCGTCGAACGCGGTCTGGCCCCAGCGCAGGAACTGGTAGCGCTCACGGTTGCGCTGGTACTCCAGCTCGACGTTGCGCTCGAAGGCCTCGGCGCGGCCCGCCACGTCGATCTGCACCGAGTGGTCGATGACCATCTCGGCCGGCGACAGCGGGTTGATGCGGGACGGGTCGCCGCCCAGGTCGGCCATGGCCTCGCGCATCGTGGCCAGGTCGACGACGCAGGGCACACCGGTGAAGTCCTGCATGATGACGCGGGCCGGGGTGACCTGGATCTCCGTGGACGGCATCGCCGTGGGGTCCCAGCCGGCCAGCGCGCGGACGTGGTCAGCCGTGACGTTCGCGCCGTCCTCGGTGCGCAGCAGGTTCTCTGCCAGCACCTTCAGGGCGTAGGGAAGCTTGTCCAGGCCGGGCACGGCGGACAGGCGGTACACCTCGTACCCGGTGCCGCCCACCTCCAAGGTTCCGCGCGATCCGAAGCTGTCGAGGTTTGTCACCGAGAGTCTCCTTTGCACCGTGTAATCTCGACGTCAAGATATCATCCGTGCGGGGCTGGTCACGGCCCCGCCACCAGCACCGGACTGGCGCCGGCTTCTGCCTGGCAGAAAGACTGGCACTACTTTCCGCGGTCAGCCTCTGCTACCTCTTCCGCGGCCCTGCGCTCTGCCTCGAGCAGGCGCTTGTGGGTGCGCGGGTCATACTCCGGGGTGCCCTGCTTGGCCAGCTCGGCGCTGACCGCCTTCTTCGCCTTGGCCAGGTTGCTGTGCGCCTCGGACATCGCGCCCTCCTCGGGTCGTCGGTCCCCCCACCGTAGGCGTGCCGGTCGCCCAGCGCGAACCTCTGCCGGTCGCTCAGCGCAGGAGCAGAGCCACCGCCTCGACATGGTGCGTCATCGGGAAGACGTCGTACGCCGTCACCGCGGCCAGCCGGTAGCCGTGACCGGCGAACAGGCCGACGTCACGGGCCAAGGCCGCCGGGTCGCAGGCGACGTAGACCACACGGTCCGGGCCCAGTGCGGCCAGCGCGTCGACCACCGGCCGTCGGGCGCCGACCCGAGGCGGGTCCAGCACGACGACGTCCGGGCGTTCCATCTGCCCCACGACCTGGCGGACGTCGCCAGACAGCAAGGTGACCTGTGCCAGACCGTGGACGTTGCGCCGGGCGTCACGCACCGCCCGGGCGTCGCCCTCGACGGCGACCACCTGGCCGTGCTCCCCCACCGCGCCGGCCAGCGGCACCGTGAACAGGCCCGCCCCGGCGTACAGGTCGGCGACCGTGGCGCCCGACACGTCGCCGACGGCGCTCAGCACCGCGTCGGTCAGCAGCTGCGGGGCCGAGCGGTGCGCCTGCCAGAACCCGTCGGCCGCCACCCGGAAGCCGAGCGGGCCGACCTGCTCGCGCACCGACCGGCGTGCGGTGGGGCGCCGGTCGGGACGGTGCTTGCGCAGGTCCCACACGTCCCCTCCGACGAGCACCACCGGGCGGTCGTCGGAGCCGACGGCCACGACGATCCGTGCGCCTGGCGGCCAGGTCCGGTCGAACAGGCCCAGATCTGCGACCGCCTCGGTGGCCAGGGGCATGGTGTCCAGCGGGTGCACCTCGTGGCTGTGCCAGCCGAACATGCCTGCCCGGCCGTGGTCGTCGGCCACCAGGTCGAGGCGGGTGCGGTAGGCCAGGCCGCCGCGGTCGTCGTCGTCAGGTGCGCCGTGCACCGGCACGTCACGGTCGTCGTGAGCCAGGCGACGCAGCTGTTCGCCGAGCACCTGGGACTTCCAGCGACGCTGGGCCTCCAGGGCGACGTGCGACAGCTCACCGCCACCCACGCCCCCGGCGCCGGCGGCGGGCCACACGGACGGCACCCGGTCCGGCGACGGTTCGAGCACCTCGACCGCGTCAGCCCTCCAGAACCGGCTCCCGGTGCTGGTCACCTCCGCCGTCACGCGTTCCCCGGGCAGCGCGTGACGCACGAACACCACCCGGCCGTCCAGCCGCGCGACGCAGTGCCCACCGTGCGCAGGCGCACCTACCGTCAGCTCGACCATGCCCCCACCGTAGTCCCGGCGTGCGGCCGCCGGGACTACCGTCCTACGGCACGCCTACCGCGATTGTTGTAGCCCGGTAGTTTCAAACGTAGATACCCCCGATCCGATCGTGCAAAACAGGACAAACGACAGGCCGGTAGGGCATAATCAGCTCGACGTCACGCCACCACCGCCAGCGCGGTGAGCAGCACCGTCGCACCTCAGAGTCTCGGCGAGCAGATCCAGGAAGGGACACGACGGTGAACGAGCTGACAGCTACCATCGACGCTCCGTACGACGCGGTGACCGCAGAGCAGACTTCTCCGACCGACACGGTCGCGACGGTCGGCGAACCGTCGGCGGTGATCTGGCGCCTGTACGCCGCGGCCTTCGACGTCGTGGTGGTGCTGGCGCCGGCCTTCCTGGTCGGGTGGGCGGGCAACGCCGCCCTGGGAGTGACCACCGGGGCAGCCCTCCTGGTGCTCCAGCTGGTGCTCCAGGGCCACTACGGCTGGACCGTCGCCCAGCGGCAGATGTCCCTGAAGCTGGTGGACGAGTCGAGCGGCGACCCGGTAGGTGTTCTCCGGGCGGCGCTGCGGCTGTTCGTCGTCGCGGCCGGTGGGCTCGTCTTCGGGGTCGGCGCGCTGGCCGTGATGGTCTCGCCGCAGATCGACCGGACGGGCCGCCGTCGCGGATGGCACGACCAGCTGACCGGCTCGATGGTGATCGACCTCGGGGTCCCCCGCCCGCGCCGGGCCAAGCCGGCCACCACCGGTCTGAACGAGGCAGGCTTCGACGAGACCGATCCCCGCTGGGACGGGACCGGCCTCGGAACGACGAGGCTCGCCGGCACCGGCCCCCGCAAGGCCGCGCCCCGCCCGGCGATGCTGATGTGGCGGATGTACGCCCTCATGTTCGACCTGGCAGTGGTCGCGATCCCGGCCCTGGCCGCCGCGATGCTGGTCAGCGGCCCGTCCGGGATCGTCCTCGCGGCCGAGACTGCCTTCTGCGTCGTCGTGGTCGAGCTGATGATCCAGGGCGAGCTCGGCTGGTCCGTCGGCCAGCGCATCATGGTCCTGCGCCTCGTCGACCGGTCGACCGGTGAACCGGTCGGCATGGGGCGGGCCACGCGACGTCTGCTCGTCGTCGGCGCCGGTGGTCTCCTGTTCGGGGTGGGCGCGCTGCTGGTGCTGGTCTCGCCCCGGTTCGACACGACAGGTCGCCGTCGCGGCTGGCACGACAAGGCCGCCGACACCGAGGTGCGCGACCTGTGGGTACCGCCCGCGATGGGTGTGCCGGCGGCCAGGGTGCGTCGCCCCCGTGCCACCGACCTGCCGGTGCGTGGCGAGCCGTCGGCGGTCATCTGGCGGGTCTACGCCGCCGCCCTGGACGTGGTGGCGGTCCTCGCCCCGGCGCTGCTGGTCGGCTGGGCCACCAACGTCGTCCTGGCGGTCGTCACCGGCGCCGCGGTCCTGGTGCTCCAGATGTGGCTGCAGGGCCGCAACGGCTGGACCCTGGCCCAGCTGATGATGTTCTTGCGGGTGGTGGACGACACGACACGCACGCCGATCGGTACCAGCCGGGCGGTCCAGCGCATGTTCGTCGTCGCGGCCGGCGGGATCGTCGTCCCCGGGCTGGGTGCGCTGGTCATCATCAGCTCGGCCAACCGCGACCGGACCGGGCGCGGTCGAGGGTGGCACGACATCCTGGTCAGCGCCGAGGTGATCGACGTGTGGGAGACCCGACCCGAGTTCGAGGACACCCGTTCCAGGCAGATCATGGCAGCCTCCGGCCGGCCGCTGGTCGCCGAGCTGGTGCTGCCCGACGGTTCGACCCGCAAGGTCACCGGTGTCGTGCTCATCGGGCGCGATCCGACCGCCGGCCCTGACGAGACCGTGCTGGCGCTGGCGGACGAGTCGTTGGCGCCGACCCACCTGCGCCTGACGGTCGGACCGCTCGCGGTGTGGGCCGAGGACCTCGGGGCGGTCTCCGGGTCGTGCGTCCGCCTGCCGGACGACACCCACGAGGCGTGCCTGCCGGGCAAGCACGTGCAGGTGCCGGCCGGTTCGGTGATCGAGGTCGGCGAGGCGCGGCTCGGCCTGCGCAAGATCTCCGGCTGACCGCGGGTCGTCGACCGCACGCCGTCAGCCACCGTGCCGGGACGGGACGTGCTCGACCGACGGCCTGGACCGCGCGCCTCTGACGGCGGGCGGTCCAGGCCCGCCAGGCTCAGAGCTCAGGTCGGTCCAGGCCGCGCCGGATGTCACCCGGGGCCGGTCGGGCGTCGAGGTGCTCGGCCAGGTCCCGGGTGCGGGCCGACGACTCCAGCTGCCACGGCACCGACGCGACAATCACCCCGCGCATGAACAGCAGCCGGCTCTTGAGCCGCATCGCGCTCTGGTTGTGCAGCAGGGCTTCCCACCAGTGCCCGACGACGTACTCGGGGATGTACACCACCACCAGGTCTCGCGGCGACTCCCGCCGGATCGAGCGCACATAGGTCAGCACCGGGCGGGTGATCTCCCGGAACGGCGAGTCGAGGATCTTCAGCGGCAGAGGCAGGCCGAGCCGGTCCCACTCGGCCTGCAGGTCGTCGACCTCGTCGGGGTTCACCCCGACCGTGACCGCCTCCAGCACCGACGGCCGCGAGGCCCGCGCGTAGGCGACCGCCCGCATGGTCGGACGGCGCACGTTCGACACCAGCACGATGGCGTGCACCCGGCTCGGCAGAGCCCGGGCAGAGTCGACGTCGTCCCCCAGGGTCAGCTCGGCCCGTACCCGCTCGTAGTGGCGGTGGATGGCCTTCATGAGACCGAACACCACGAGCATCGCCACGATGGCGATCCAGGCACCGTGGGTGAGCTTCGTCAGCAGCACGATGACCAGCACCGTGCTCGTCATGCAGAAGCCGATGGTGTTGATGAGCCGCGAGCGTCGCATGCGCAGGCGGCTGGCCGGGTCCGGTTCGGTGGGCAGCAGGCGTCCCCAGTGCCGCATCATCCCGAGCTGGGACAGCGTGAACGAGACGAACACCCCGACGATGTAGAGCTGGATGAGCCGGGTGACCTGGGCGTCGAAAGCCCAGATCAGGACGATCGCCGCCACCGCCAGCGCGATGATCCCGTTGGAGTAGGCCAGCCGGTCACCGCGCGTGTACAGCTGGCGCGGCAGGTACCCGTCGCGCCCCAGGATCGACCCCAGCACCGGGAAGCCGTTGAACGCCGTGTTCGCTGCGAGCACCAGGATGACGCCGGTGACGACGGCGACGAAGTAGAAGGCGGGCGGGAAGTCCCTGAACACGGTGTGCGCCAGCTGGCCGATCACCGGGTACTGGTGGTACCCCTCCCCGGCCGGCTGCCCCGAACCCGTCATGAGGTCGTTCGCCGGGTCCTCCACATAGTTGACCCCGACCAGGCGCGACAGCACCAGCACCGACATCAGCAGGGTGACGGAGATCGCCCCGAGCATGGCCAGCGTCGTCGCGGCGTTCTTGGACTTCGGCTTGCGGAACGCCGGGACACCGTTGCTGATGGCCTCGACCCCGGTGAGCGCCGCCGACCCGGAGGCGAACGACCGCAGCACCAGGAGCACCCCGGCCAGACCGACCAGGCCGGAGTCGTAACCCGGCTGATTGACGATCTGGTACGCAGCCGACTCGGCCTGCTCCAGGTGACCGGTGAAGTACTGGACGAAACCGATGAACACCATGACGCCCACGCCGCCGATGTACAGGTACACCGGGATGGCGAAGGCCCGCCCCGACTCGCGCACCCCCCGCAGGTTGACCAGGGCGACGAGCATCACGACCGCGACAGCGGCCTGTGCCTCGTGCCCGCGCAGCACCGGCAGCGCCGCTGTCGCGTACTGGATACCGGCCGACACCGAGACCGCCACCGTGAGCACGTAGTCCACGAGCAGCGCGCTGGCCACGGTCAGCCCGCTGTCGCTGTTGAGGTTCGTGGTCGCGACCTCGTAGTCGCCGCCGCCCGAGGGGTAGGCGTGGACGTTCTGCCGGTAGGAGGCGATGACGGTCACCATGACCACCGCGACCGCCAGCCCGACCCACGGCGACACGACCAGGGCGCTGGCCCCGGCGAAGGCCAGGGTCAGGAGGATCTCGTCGGGGGCATAGGCCACCGACGAGACGGCGTCGGAGGCGAAGACCGGCAGAGCGAGGCGCTTGGGCAGCAGCGTGCGCCCCAGATGCTCGCTCCGGACCGGTCGGCCCACGAGTAGACGTTTGGCTGCACCCCGCAGATCCGGCACGATTGCCAATGCTACGCTCCACCACCCCCTGAGGACGCCTCTCGGCCGCTGCACGGGCAAAAGGTCGAGCTGAGCGACACCTGCCGACGCGACGGAGTAGCGTGCGGTTGTGCACTTCGTCATCATGGGCTGCGGTCGCGTCGGAGCGATGCTCGCGCTGTCGCTGGAGCAACGTGGACACTCGGTCGCGGTGGTCGACCAGAACCCCGACGCGTTCCGGCGTCTGCCCGAGGAGTTCGAGGGCAACAAGGTCACCGGGCTCGGTTTCGACCGCGACACGTTGACCTCGGCCGGGATCGACGACGCCTACGGCTTCGCGGCGGTGGCCGACGGGGACAACTCCAACGTCGTCGCGGCGCGGGTGGTGCGCGAGACCTTCGGTGTGTCCAACGTCGTCGCCCGTATCTACGACCCGCACCGTGCGGAGGTCTACCAGCGGCTGGGCATCCCCACGGTGGCCACGGTGCGCTGGACCACCGACCAGGTGCTGCGTCGTCTGCTGCCCATGGGCACCACCGACGAGTACCGGGACCCCTCGGGGCAGATCGTGCTGGCCCAGGTCGACGTCGGCCCGGCCTGGGTCGGCCTGACGGTGCACCGCCTGGAGGAAGCCAGCGGCGCCAGGGTCGCCTACCTCACCCGGTACGGTGACGGGGTGATGGTCACCGCCTCGACGGTGCTCCAGGAGAACGACGTGGTGCACGTCCTGATGCAGGCGTCTGACGGGCCGGCGGTGGAACGCGCGCTGACCGGGCGCCCGCCGACGGTGTCGTGAGGACGACGGTCGTGAGAATGAGGTTGGTCGTGCCATGAAGATCGTCATCGCCGGTGCCGGCTCGGTCGGCCTGTCCATCGCTCGCGAGCTGCTGGTGCACGGGCACGAGGTGACCGTCGTGGACCGGCAGTCCTCGGCGATGCGCGTCGCTCAGGCCGCCGACGCCGACTGGGTGCTCGGCGACGCCTGCGAGCTGCCGACCCTGCGCGAGATCCACGCCGAGGAGTACGACGTCATGGTGGCCGCCACCGGTGACGACAAGGCGAACCTGGTCGTCTCCTTGCTGGCCAAGACCGAGTTCGGGATGCCGCGCACCGTGGCCCGGGTGAACAACCCGAAGAACGAGTGGATGTTCGGCGAGGCCTGGGGAGTCGACGTGGCCGTGTCGACGCCGCGGATCATGACCGCCATGGTCGAGGAGGCCGTCAGCGTCGGCGACCTGGTGAAGATCTTCACCTTCCACCAGTCGAGGGCCGACATCCGCGAGATCACGCTGCCCGACGACTCACCGCTGGTGGGTCGGCTCGTCGGCGACGTCGTCTGGCCGCAGGACACGGTGCTGGCCTGCATCGTGCGCGACACCCGCCCGCTCACACCCAGCCCCGACGACACGCTCGAGGGTCACGACGAGCTGCTGTTCGTCACGGGTCAGGACGCGCACGAAGCCGCGCTGCTGCGTGTGCTGGCCGGACGAGAACCCAGCTGACCCACAGCGCCAGCGCGAACAGCGGCACGCCCATGACCAGCTTGGCGGTGCCCAGCCACGCCACCTTGGCCGAGAAGTACAGCGGGACCTGCACGGCCAGACGGGCGGCGAACACCGCGACCCAGATCCAGGTGGCCGCGGTCGCCCGGCGGCGCAACGAACGGTCGGCACGGAACTGCCCGACCGTCGACCAGGGCCCGCCTGCCAGCGGACCGTGCGGGTCGAACAGCCCCAGGAGCACCCCGACGACCGGCCAGCGCACGAGGATGGTCACCAGCGTGCCGACCGCGTACCCGACGTTGACCCACAGCCCCCACGCGAAGTAGTTCTCCGCCCGGCCGGACATCAGCGCCCAGACCACGCCGATGCCGACCCCGAGCACCCCTGACAGCGCCTGGGTGACCGGCGTGCGCTGGACCAGCCGGGCGATGACCGCCAGGACCGCCGCACCGGCCGAGGCCACCACTGCCGGGACCAGCCGTTGGTCCGCCACCCGGTACACCACGACGAACAGCAGCCCCGGGGCGATCGACTCGACCAGCCCCCGCACCCCGCCGACCGCCGCGGTGAAGGAGAAGCTCTCCTGGGTGAGAGCGCGCACCCCCCGTCCCGCGGCCGCGTCGGTCTCAGGCTTCTCGGCCGGTGCCGGCTCACTCACCGGGACGGGCCCTGAGCCGGTAGCGCGGGTTGAACAGGGCACGTCGACCGTCGAGCTGGGTGACCATGCCCTCGACGACGAGCCGCCGTCCGGGGACGATCCCGGCGATCTCACGACGGCCCAACCAGACCAGGTCCAGGGAGCCGGAACCGTCGTACAGCTCGGCCACCAGCGTGGGGACCTCCTCGCTGGGCCGCAGCGTCACCGAGCGCAGCACACCGGAGGCGGAAGCCCGGCGCCGGTGCGGCAGCTCAGCCACCGGGGTGCACCCGGCCACAGCCAGCGCATCAGCACGTTCCTCGCTGGCCTCGACCTGCTCCCGGGTGGCGAGCAACGACCGGACGCGTTCGCGCAGCGACGTCATCGGATAGTGGGGCGGGTCATCGGATCTCGGTGATCTCCGGGCCACGGGTCAGCGGGTCGAACTCCGGCTCGTCCGGCTCGACGACGGGTGCCTCGTTCGGCAGCCGCAGCACCAGCAGCTCGCGCGGCGGCAGCGCCGCGGACCCACGGTCGATAATGCACCCGGCGAACAGGTCTTCGACGGTCGCGGCGGCGGCCGGGTCGGAGGCGGCCGCACCGGTGACGACACCGCGCAGGAACCAGCGCGGACCGTCGACCCCGAGGAAGCGCACGGTCCGCTTGCCGGTCTTGCCCTCGCTGCTGACCACCATCTTGGCCGCCACCTCGAGCCCGAACCGGCCCGTCACCTCGTCCGCGCGGCCGCCGTCGGAGCGGATCTGCTCGACGATCTCGGCGCGGATCTCGTCCCAGATCCCCGCCGAGCGCGGCGCGGCGAAGGGAGCCAGCTGCAGCTCGGACCCGGCGACCTCGATCCGCACCCGGACCACCCGCCGGGACTCGTCGGTGTCCATGTGCACCTTGAGCCCTGACGGGACCGGTACCTGCATGCCACCGAGATCGAGGTACGGACCGTCAGGTCGAGGGTCGGCAGCATCCCACGGACCGGTCCGCAGCCCGTCCGAG
The DNA here is from genome assembly GCA_031556715.1 of Cellulomonas sp. Taxonomy (GTDB): domain Bacteria; phylum Actinomycetota; class Actinomycetes; order Actinomycetales; family Cellulomonadaceae; genus Cellulomonas. The sequence continues at coordinate 3,926 of JAVBSR010000132.1, read as the reverse complement.
TCTTGTGGCGCGCCAGCCTCGGGCTCGCTGGAGCCGGCGTCCGGCTCGTCGTCCGGCCTCACGCGACGGAACAGACCCACGATCGACTCCCACTCTCATGGCACCGGTGCTGTGCTCACCGTGCGGCCTCGGCGGCTGGGTTCGGCACCCAACCTCGGCACGTGCGAACGCATGGTCGTCCGCCCTGCGCCTCGATCGGGTGCACCGGGTTGCAGGGTATCTCACTCAGGGGACAGACCAACCGCCGGACGAGCCGAACCCGTCCGCACCGCGCTCCGAACCCGGCAGCGCGGCGACCTCCTCGAAGCGGGCCTGGGCGACCCGCTGCACCACGAGCTGGGCGATCCGGTCGCCGCGGCGCAGCACCAGAGGCTCTGAGGCGTCGGTGTTGAGCAGCGTGACCTTGATCTCTCCCCGGTACCCGCTGTCGACGGTTCCTGGAGCGTTGACGACGGTCAGCCCGTGCCGGGCGGCCAGACCCGAGCGGGGATGCACGAAACCGGCCCACCCGGCAGGCAGCGCGACGGCCACCCCGGTCGGCACGGTGACCCTCTGCCCGGGGGCCAGCGCGACATCCGCCGCGGTCACCAGATCGGCTCCGGCGTCACCCTCGCGGGCGTATGTCGGGGCGGGCAGGTCCGGGTCCAACCGGTGCAGCAGCACCGTGACGTCCTCGTCCATCACCGGCCGCCGTCAGGCGGCGCACTCCGAGCAGACCGGCAGCCCGTCCTTCTCGTAGGCCAGCTGGCTGCGGTGGTGCACGAGGAAGCAGTGCGAGCAGGTGAACTCGTCCGCCTGGCGGGGCAGCACCCGCACGGACAGCTCTTCGCCGGACAGGTCGGCACCGGGCAGCTCGAAGCCCTCGGCTGCCTCGGTCTCGTCCTCGTCGACGACACCGGAGTTCTTGTCGGTCCGGCGGGCCTGCAGCTCTTGGAGGGAGTCCTCGGAGAGCTCTTCCTCGTTCTTGCGCGGCGCGTCGTAGTCGGTAGCCATCGGTGGCGTCACTCTCTTCGTGGTGCGTCAGGGTCGTACGGGGGGCTCAATGCCTGCCTACCCGGTTTTGTTCCCGGTCACAGGAGGGCGGCACGGATTGTGCACCATGAACCCCCCGACTGTGAAACGACACCACGGCGAGGCGCGAGGTTCACACCGGTTCGTCCGCCGCGGCCTGCTCCAGAAGGGTGACCAGCTCGGGTATCCGCAGCGGGTGTCCGGCGACGGTCATGGCCTCCCCCGCAGGTTCCCCACGCAGGCCGCTGACCTGGGCACCCGCCTCGGCGGCGACGAGCGATCCAGCGGCCAGGTCCCACGGGTTGAGGCCCCGTTCGAAGTACAGGTCGAGGCTGCCGTCGGCCACGGCGCACAGGTCCAGCCCGGCCGAACCCATCCGGCGCAGGTCGCGCACCTGAGGCAGCAGACCCGCCACCACCCGTCCCTGCGACCTGCGGACCTCCTGGCGGTAGCCGAACCCGGTCCCGAGCAGGCACAGACCCAGCGGCGGCGGGGCTCCCAGCACCAGCCGTCGGCCGTCGCGGTACGCCCCTCCGCCGCGGGTGGCCGTCCAGGTCCGGCCCAGCGCGGGGGCGCAGACGCACGAGGCGAGCACGGTCCAGGTGGCCGGGTCCGGGGCGACCTGGCCCGGCCCCGCGCCAGGGCCGGCGACCGCGGCGACCAGCACGGCGTAGCCCGGCAGCCCGTACAGGTAGTTCACGGTGCCGTCGATCGGGTCGATCACCCAGGTGACGCCGCTGGTCCCAGGCTCGTAACCCTGTTCTTCGCCCAGGATGCCGTCCGTCGGCCGGGCACGACGCAAGACCGAGCGCAGCCGCACCTCCGAGGCCAGGTCCATGGCGGTGACGACATCCTGGGGGCTGGTCTTGGTCGCGGCGACCTCGACCCGGTCGGGCCGTCCGTCGTGGACGAGCGCTGCGGCCTCGCGAGCCGCGCGTTCGGCCAGCCCGGCCAGCTCGGCGAGCAGTGCGGGATCGAGCAGGGCGGGATCGAGCAGGGCAGGGTCACAGCCAGGTGCGGTCATGACTCCATCTTGCCCGCCACTCCCCGGTCGAGCGGCAACGGCGGCTCACCGGGCCATTTCCCCCCGAACGACGGCGCCGGATGGCAGGCTGAGCCCCGGAGGTGTCATGGCAGAGCTCGAGCTGGTCGGTCTTGACCCAGACGGTGAGCGCCTCGTGCTGCGCGGCGACGACGGTCTGCGGTTCACGCTGCCCATCGACGAGGCGCTGCGCGCCGCCGTGCGCCGCGACCGGCCCCAGCTCGAGCAGGTGCGCACCGAGCAGTCCGGGATCCTCACCCCGCGCGAGATCCAGGCCCGGATCAGGGCCGGCGAGACCGCGGCCGAGATCGCCGAGGCGGCGAACGTCACAGAGCAGCACGTGCGCCGGTTCGAGGGTCCGGTGCTCGACGAGCGGGCGTACATCGCCGAGCAGGCCCGCACCGCGCCGGTCGGGCGCGAGGCGGACGCCCCGGCGCTCGGCGACCTGGTGGCCGACCGCCTGGTGGCACGCGGTGTCGAGGTCGGCTCGCTGACCTGGGACGCAGCCCGCGACAGGTCCGGTCCTTGGGTGGTGGTGGCGCGCTTCGTGGCGGCTGACGAACCGCGCGAGGCCCGCTGGGCGTTCGACCCGTCGACGAAAGCCCTCACCGCCGCCGAGGACGAGGCCCGCTGGCTGTCGGAGACCGAGATCACCGACCCACCGGCCCGGCGCCACCTGGCGGCGGTGCGACCCGTGATCTTCGACCCCGCCCAGGTCGAAGGCACCCCCACCACGCCCCCCGACCCGACGACCGCCCTCCTGGACGAGCTCGGCAGCCGCCGGGGCAAGCGCCAGCCGGTCGATCTCGACGACGACCCGGACACCGCACCGTCCACCCCGACGCCGGTCACCACGACCCGCAAGACCAAGACCACCAGCCGACCGACCCCGAAGGTCACCACGCGTACCCCAGCTGCCGCGCCGCCGACCCCGCCGCCACCGGCGGGCGCGTCCGAGAGCACCGACCACGCTGGGGGCACGGACCGCGCCGGCCGGGCTGGGTCGGTCCGGACCAAAGGAGCGGTCCGGACCAAGACCGGCGCGACCAGCACGACGACGGGGGCGACGAGCACGACCGGCCGTGGCCGCCGCAAGGGCCGGGCCAAGGTGCCCAGCTGGGACGAGATCGTCTTCGGCGCCAAGCCCGAGTAGCTAGCGCTTCACGCCTCGGTGACCAGCAACGGCACGGCCGTCTCGTGCTCGGTCAGCGATCCGTGCACCCCGACCAGCTGCAGCGACGCCGGCGTCTGGGTGCGCGAGTCCACCACGGTGGCCCGGCCGGCCATCGCCACGACGACGTCACCGATCACAGGCGCCACCGCCGTCTCGACCGGTCCGAACAGCCCGGCGGCGACGGCCTCGGCTTTGGTGCAGACGACAGCGTGGTCTCCCAGCACCTCGCACCAGCGGGCGACGACCGCGTCCGGTTCGGTCCCGGCGTCGAGGTGCAGCTGCATCGCCCGAGGCTCCCCCGTGACCAGGGCGACACCGCGGGACAGCTCTGGTGAGGTCGCCACGTCCCAGCGTGCGGTCAGGTCGACGTCGACCATGCCGTGGTCGGCCGTGACGACCAGCAGCGTGCCGCGAGGCAGCGTGCGGGCCAGGCGCGCCAGCTCGGCGTCGGTCGCGCTCATCTCGTCCCCCCAGGCCAGCGAGCCCCACCCGGCATGGTGGCCGACCTTGTCGACCTGTCCCCAGTACAGGTAGACCAGACCCGGTTCCCGGGCCGCGGCCACCGCCCGGTCGACCCGTTGTGGCAGCGTCTCGGCGGGCAGGTACGCCCCGCCGCGCAGCACCGCCCGGGTCAGACCGGAGCCGTCGAACCGCTGCGGTCCCACCGAGCGCACGCCGATGTCGGCCGTCGCCAGCCTT
>JAVBSR010000155.1:0-11952 GCA_031556715.1 Cellulomonas sp. | reverse complement strand
ACGACACCCTGCGCTACCTGCAGGAAGCACCCATCAACCGGCGCTACCACCACAACGAGATCACCTTCTCGATGGTGTACGCCTTCTCCGAGCAGTACGTGCTGCCGCTGTCGCACGACGAGGTCGTGCACGGCACGGGGTCGATCTACGGCCGCATGCCCGGCGACCACTGGCAGCGCCTGGCCGGCTGCCGCGCGCTGTACCTGTTCCAGTGGACCCACCCTGGCAAGAAGCTGCTGTTCATGGGCTCGGAGTACGCCCAGGGCGGGGAGTGGACCGAGAAGCACGAGCTCGACTGGTTCACCCTCGACGACCCCGGCCACCAGGGGGTACGCGACTGCCTGCGCGACCTCAACAAGGTCTACCGCGACACCCCCGCCCTGTGGCTGCGCGACCACACCCCGGACGGTTTCGAGTGGCTCGACTCTGACGCGGCCGACCGCAACCTCCTGGCCTACCTGCGCAAAGGCCCCGACACCCCGACGGTCGCGGTCGTGGTGAACTTCGCGGGCGTGCCCCACGAGGACTACCGCCTGCCTCTGCCGTCCGGCGGGACCTGGCGCGAGGTGGCCAACACCGACGACCCCCGGTACGGCGGCTCCGGCGTCGGCAACCAGGCTGGCGTCCAGGCCGAACCGGTGCCCCACTACGGTCGCCCCTACTCCGCGACCGTCCGCATCCCCCCGCTGGGCGGCATCATCCTGGTCGCCGACCCGTCCGAACCTGCCTGAGAACTACAGCAGCGCCACCGCGTCCCGCTCGCCACGACCCCAGGCTTCCCCGCCGGGGTCGTGGCGAGCGCGGTGTCGGCCCCCGGCCGACCTGTCAGCGCAGGGTGGCGCGGACGGCCTGGCGGGCGGAGTCCAGGACGGTGCGGACAGTGTCGACCGCCAGCGACGGGACTGCGGCATCGGCGTCGGCCCGGCGCAGGTCGGTGCGGACGTCGTCGGTAAACCGACGCAGCATGGTCTCGATCTCGACCCGGCGGGCGTGGGAGGCGGTGCGCTGGTCGTCGGCGACGGCCGACCGGCCCGGCCGGGCGGTGGCCCGGGCCTCCTGGGCGGCCGCGGCCAGCTCGGCACGCAACCCGGTCATGGCCAGGCGGGCGTCCTCGCGGACCTGGGCGGCCCGGTCGCGCACCGAGTCGGAGATGTCGGCCTCCAGGTCGGCCAGGTCGGCCTGCCGGGCGGCCAGCTCCTCATGACCGGCCGGGGACAGCGCGTACGTCGTCTTGCGTCCCGACTCGGTGCGCACCACCAGGCCTTCGGCCTCCAGCCTGGCCAGGCGCGGGTAGACCGTCCCTGCCGACGGGCGGTACGTCCCGCCGAACCGGTCTGACAGGGCCTGGATCAGCTCGTAGCCGTGCTGCGGCCCGGACTCCAGCAGCGCCAGCAGGTACAGCCGCAGCTGCCCGTGGGCGAACACCGGGGCCATCAGGCCGGCACCTCGCCGTCAGCCTCAGGCGCGTCGGACACCTCGGGCACGTCGGTCGCCGAGGCTGCCGGTGCGTCGGCGGGAGCACCCGCGCCGCGCAGCACGGTGACGTCGCCGGACACCGTCGTCACCGACAGGTGGCAGGTCCCGTCACCCGACTGGTCGACGCTGGCCGAGCCCGGCTTGGAGCCCTTGTGGTCCACCCCGTCCACGACGACCCGACCCGACACAGACTGGGCGCGTACCTGCACGCCCACCCCTTCGGGCAGCCGCGTGGTGACCGCCCCGGAGACGGTGGTCGCGGTGATCGACGACGTGGCCGACGCCAGGTCCAGGCTCACCGCGCCGGACACCGTGTTGGCGTGCACCGCTGTCAGCTCGCCGGACGCAGCCAGCTCTCCGGACACCGAGTTCATGGTCAACGGACCGTGGTGGCTGCGCACCGACACCTCACCGGACACCGACCGGGCCGACAGCTGCCCCCGGGTCGAGTCGACGACCAGCGCGCCGGACACGGTGCCCACCGACGAGTCCTCGTCGATGTCGGCCAGGAGCCCTTCGGCGCTGACCGTGCCGACCCGGACCGCGGCCGCCCGCGGCACTGCCAGGTGCACGTCCACCTTGTCCGACGAGCGGAAGGTCTTCAGCCGGTCCAGGAACGCCTCCCAGCCGGACAGGGTGTCGGCGTAGCCCACACGCAGCTCGCCGTCGCGCAGCGAGACCTCCAAGGGTCGCCCGTGCACGTCGTGCACCTCCAGCCGGGCGCCCGGTGCCTCCTGACCGACGACGTCCACCCGCCCCCCGATGATCTGCACGCGCACGGCGCGCACCTCGTCCACCTCGATGACCTGCGGGCCTGCGACGACCCACGACTCTGTCGCCATGACGACTCTCCTCTCGCGATATATCTCGACAAGACACACGATATATCGCGTTCGGCCGGATGCCAAACGCTGCACCAGACCCGCGACGGGAGGGCGGTTCGGCCGTACGGTCCGACCTTCCGACGGCGACGGGCGAGAATGGTGCTGTGAGCAACCCGTACGCGCCGCCGGACCCGGACCGTCCGCGCCCGCCGATGCCGCCACCGGTGCTGCCCGCCGCTCAGCCGAGCCCACCACCGCCGGACCCGACCGCCGCGCTGCAGGCGCGACGACTGGTGACCACGACGTTCGTGCTGGTGCTGGCCAGTCTGGTGATCCGGCTCCTGCCAGCCCCGTGGAGCGCCACGTCCGTGGTGTTCGCACTGGTGGGGCTGGTGGTCGCCGCCCGGGCGATGCTGGTCGGGCGGCGCGCCAGGGCCGACCGTGCGACGTTGTTCGCCGCCAGCGTGCTGGTCTTCGCCGCCGGGTCCGGGCTGATGATCGGCACCGCCTCGCTGGTGCTGCTGCCCGCCGAGGTGGAGTACCAGCGCTGCCAGGTCGGGGCCGTCACGGTCTCCGGCAAGCATGCCTGCACCCAGGCCTACGACGACGCCGTGGCCGCGCTGCAGAAACGGCTCACCGGGCCGTCGCTCGGACGCTAGACGCCCGACGGCGGCCACCCACGACGAGAGCCGGACCGGCGACGCACCCGCTGGGCGCGGTCCGGCACCGTCGCCGAACAGCACCGCTCGGCTGAGACAGCACCGCCCGGCTGGGACAGCACAGCCCGGCTGAGACAGCTCAGCGCGGCTGGGACCGACCCAGGGCCGAGGCGGTCCGGCTGACCGCCGACTGCGCGCACTGGCCCACGGCTGACCTGGTCCGGTGCCGCAGCACCGCCGAGCCCGGCAGCGCTACCAGCGCCGCACCGAGCCCGACCAGCCCCCCGACGAGCGGGCCGACCTGCCACCAGACCGCCCCGACGTCGCCCATCCGCCCCGGACCGGCCGCCCCCGACGCCGCCGCGACGACGACGGCCGTCGCCACGGCCGTGGCCAGGGCGCACGTGCCGACGGCCGCGGGCTGGTACCACCACGCCCCCGCCGGTGCCCGGCGGTGCAGCACGAGTCCGACCACGACGCCCACGAGGACCAGCACCGCCGGTGCGGCCAGCGCTAGGTACGCAGGGCCCGACCAGGTCGGCAGAGCACCGAGCAGCGGCACGGCGGGCATCGGCCCGCCGACCACCTCGTCGGGCGAGAACTGGGTGCCCGAACCCACGGCGAATCCCGCACCGGACAGCCAGGCCACGGCCCAGACCAGGAGGTTCGGCAGGTAGGCCAGCTGGGCGAGGGCGTAGACCACCCCGCCGACGGCATCGAGCGACAGCCCCCGCACCACCCCGCCGACGGTGCTGCGGCCGAGCAGCACCCAGACCACGACCAGCAGCCCGGCGACCCCGACGAGCAGCGCCCCGGCCAGTGCTGCCGCCCGCAGGCCGGCCTGCACCGGCGACGACAGCTGCCGGCCTGCCGGTGCTCTCCACGCCGGTCCGCGCACGGCACCCATCCCGGTGCCCATCGCGCCGACGACCAGCCCGCCCACCGCCGACCTGACCACCCCGACCCCACCGACCCCGCTGAGCAGCGCGGCCACCACGGTCAGCCCCGCGTAGCAGGTCGCCCCGGTGGCCACCGCGCCGCCGACGGCCACCTGGGCGCGTCGTGTCGCGGCGTACAGGGTGTAGACGGCCAGCACGGTGATGCCCAGCGGGACCAGGGAGACGACCGTCCCGTCGACGGTCTGCGGCACCCCGTGGCCCAGCAGCCACAGCCGCAGCCCGGTCCGGCCGGCGCCCGAGCCTGGCTGGTCGCCGGGACCGGCGGCGGTCAGCGCGGCGGCCAGCGCGGGCAGCACCACCAGCAGGACCGACAGCACCCAGCCCTGGAACGCCGCGAACGCGGCCACGGCTCGGCCGGACGACCCGTCGATCCGGCCGGAGAGGCTGTCCGGCTCGACCAGGGCGGGCCGTCGGGGCCGTGTGGCAGAGGTCACGCACCCATCGTCACCGTCGACGGCGACGGCACGGGTCAGCGCTCCCGGCGCGTCGCCGGACCTCCCCCGGCCGTCGCGTCCGGGGGACGTCCCGCCGCCGGGTCGAGGCCGTCGCGTCCGTGGCGAGGGTTCGTGGCGAGGGTTCGTGGCCGTGCGCCCGCCGGGCACGCGATCGCCCCGCCGCCCGTCTCACGGCGCCAGAACGTGGCCGCGCCTGGCCAACACCCCGCGGAGAAGACTCCAGAATTACCTCAGAACCACTACAGTCATGCCGATCGGGTGATGCAGGTCACGGTCCACACTGACGCGGACCGACCTGCGAGACAAGGGCGGGGCACGTGCCGACGACAACAGCAGAGATGACAGTCCTCAGCGAGGACCTCATCCTCTCCCTCCCCACCGACCGTTCCGACGTCCTGACCGTCCCCGCCGTCCTCGACGCGCCGTCGGCCCTGGTCGACACGACCGTCGGCGACGCGGCCACGGCGGCCGCACCGCTGGCGCCGGTGTCCGCACCCGTGCTCCCGGCGGCCGAGACCCCGGTCGACCGGCTCACCCGTCGCACCCTCGGAGCGTTGCGCCGCCAGAGCGGGCGGGTCCTGGTCACCGGCCGTTCCGACGTCCCGTCCGTCGTCGCCCGGCGGCTCGCCCAGCGCAACCCTGCGCTGGCAGCACGGGCCACCTGCGTGGACATCTTCGCGCTGGCGCAGGGCGTGCTCGACGACCGGCAGATCGACATCTGCACCGACCAGCCGCTGGTCGAGGCGGCCTGGACCGCCGCCTGGGACCGGGTCGGCAAGCACACCGTGCTGCGCGGCCTGGGTGCCGCCGCCCGCTGGCGTGCCGAGATCCTCGGGGCGATCAAGGGCCGAGGCCTGATCCGGTACTCGCAGTACGCCGACAGCGCACCGCGCACGGCGACCGCCGTGTGGGACCTGTACGTCGCCTACAGCGAAGAGCTGGCGGTCCGGTTCGCCCACGACCGGGCCGACCTCGTCGCCATCGCACTGGACGAGCTGACGGTCAACCCGACCCGGAGCCGCTTCTCCGTCGTCGTGCTAGACCCGACCCTGCCGCTGAGCCCCACCATGGTCCGCCTGCTGCGGGCCCTCACCATCACCCGCTGACCTCGAGGCGCACGGCGACGACGTCCCGTCCGTCCGCCGACGCCAGTGATCGCGGTCCGTCGTGGGCAGACGGGCACCCGGCCAGGTCGAGGCCCTGGAACCGTCGAGCCGGCGGGAGCGGTCCCGCCCGGCGGCCCCCGGAACGTGGGAGGCTTGGGGGCATGGTGACGACCCCAGCGGACACGACGGTCCTCGTCGTGGAGGACGATCCTGCTATCGCCACGGCGATCGCGCACCGACTCGGATCCGAGGGCTGGCGCGTGGAGACCGCTCTGGACGGCCCGGCCGGCATCGAGGCTGCTGCCCGGCTCAGACCAGACGTCGTCGTGCTCGACGTCATGCTGCCCGGGGTCGACGGGCTGGAGGTGTGCCGGGTGATCCAGGCGGACCGCCCGGTGCCGGTGCTCATGCTGACGGCCCGCGACGACGAGACCGACGTCGTCATCGGCCTGGGCGTGGGCGCCGACGACTCCATGACCAAACCGTGCTCCCCGCGCGAGCGGGTGGCCCGGGTCAAGGCCCTGCTGCGCCGCCAGGAGCGGGCCGCGCGCGCGGCCGAGGTCGTGGCGGTCCAGGCCCCGCAGCCGCCGTTGCAGGTCGGTGACGTCGTCGTCGACCAGGCGCAGCGTCGGGTGCTCCGGCACGACGAGGAGATCCACCTCACGCCCACCGAGTTCGACCTGCTGGTGGCCCTGGCGACCGCACCCCGTACGGTGCTCACCCGGGAACGGCTGCTGGAGCAGGTCTGGGACTGGGTCGACGCCTCGGGGACGCGCACGGTCGACTCGCACATCAAGGCTCTGCGCCGCAAGCTCGGTGCCGACCTGATCCGCACCGTGCACGGCGTGGGCTACGCCTTCGAGCCTGCTGACGAGCCGTGACCGACAGCCGGGGCCGTCACGGTCGGCTCCCGTCGTCGCCCCTGCCGGACGTCCGCCCTCTGGACCGGTTCCCGACCATCAAGCTCAAGCTCGGGGTCCTGGTGCTGGCGGTGGTGACGTTCGCTGCGGGGCTGACCTGGACGGGGTTCGCCCGCGGGCTGACCGTCCGGCTGACCTTCCCGGTGGTGCTCGTCGTGTCGCTGGTGCTCATCCAGGTGCTGGCCCGGGGCATGACCTCACCGCTGCGCGAGATGACCGCGGCGGTGCGCGCCATGGCCGGCGGCGACTACACCCGGCGGGTGCAGGCGACCAGCCGGGACGAGGTCGGCCAGCTGGCGGTGGCGTTCAACTCCATGGCCACCGACCTGGAGCAGGCCGACACCGCCCGTCGCGAGCTCATCGCCAACGTCTCGCACGAGCTGCGCACCCCGGTGGCCGCGTTGCGCGCCCAGCTGGAGAACATGGTGGACGGGGTCACGGACCCCACACCGGACTCGCTCGGCGCGGCGCTGACCCAGACCCAGCGGCTGTCCACGCTCGTGGCCCAGCTGCTCGACCTGTCCCGGATCGAGGCCGGTGCCGGGGCGCTCGACCTGGCGGACGTGCCTGTCGCCGACCTGGCCGCCTCTGCGGTCGGCGAGGTGCGGGTGCTCGGCGGGCACAAGGGGCTGCGCTACACCGTGGAGGTCGACCCGGACGACCTCGTGGTCCCGGTCGACCGGGAACGGCTGCACCAGGTGCTGACCAACCTGCTGGCCAACGCCACCCGTCACTCTCCCGAGGGCGGCGAGGTCGTGGTGCGGGCCTGCCAGGTCGGCCCGAACGTCCGCATCGATGTCGTCGACCAGGGCCCTGGGATCGCTCCCGACCAACGGACCCGCGTGTTCGAGCGCTTCGCCCGGGGCAACACCCCGGCGATCACCGGGCAGGCCTCGACCGGCGGTACCGGGCTGGGTCTGGCGATCGTGCGCCTGACAGTCACGCTGCACGGCGGCACCATCGAGGTGGCCGACGCCGGGTACGGCACCAGGCAGGGCACGACCATGCGGATCACGCTGCCCAGCTCCCGACCGCCTGCGGCTGACGGCGGACCGCAAGGCCCGGCCGGCTCGTGACAGCCTGACGGACACCCGACCGAGACGGGCAGGGTCGGGGGCTCTCTACCGAGCCGATTGAGGGTGTTGAGCGAAGCTATCCCACCTGGTTGCCGCCCTTTGACCGACGGTTCTCGGGTTCTTCCGAAACGAGGTGAGGTGGCCGCGAATTCGCGCCCCCTACGGGGCTGACGGGCGTCACGCGCCGTAGGGTGGGGCCTGTAGGAGCGAGCAGCGGAGCGGCTCCGGCCGCGCGGAGAGTGGGCGAGTACCTGTGACAGCCAAGCCTGTGTTCGACCCCCGTCGCGCCGACTTCGGCGCCAACGAGTGGGTCGTCGACGAGATGTACGAGAAGTACCTGGCAGACCGGTCGTCCGTGGACCCGGTGTGGCAGGAGTTCTTCGAGGACTACCGGCCGTCCACCACACCCGCCCCGACGGCACCGGCGAAGACCGCCCGGCCCGCCGCCCCGGCCTCCGTGCCGAAGGCCCCGGCGCCTGCCGCGAAGAAGGCCGCTCCCCCGGCCCCGGCCGCGCCGGACGGCCCGCTGGTGGTCACCGCGCAGGAGGCGGTCGCCGGGTACGCCGAGTTCGCCCAGTCGATCGCGGACGGCCCGCACGACTCCGGTGCCACCGACGACGTGCAGCGCCTGCGCGGGCCGGCGGCCCGTGTCGTGACGAACATGGCCGCCTCCTTGGAGGTGCCCACAGCGACGTCCGTCCGCGCGGTCCCGGCCCACCTGCTGGTGGACAACCGCTCGGTGATCAACAACCACCTGACCCGGTCCCGCGGCGGCAAGGTGTCGTTCACCCACCTCATCGCCTTCGCCGTGGTCGAGGCGCTGGCCGACATGCCCTCGATGAACTGCACCTATGTCGAGCAGGACGGCAAGCCGGCGGTCATGACGCCGGCCTACGTCAACCTGGGCCTGGCCATCGACCTGCCGCGACCGGACGGCACGCGCCAGCTGCTGGTCCCGTCGATCAAGAAGTCGAACACCCTCGACTTCAAGCAGTTCCTCGCGGCCTACGAGGACCTGGTGCGACGCGCCCGGGCGGGCAAGCTCGAGGTCTCGGACTTCGCCGACACCACGATCTCCCTGACCAACCCCGGCACCCTGGGCACCACCCACTCGGTGCCGCGCCTCATGGTCGGCCAGGGCACCATCATCGGTGTCGGCGCCATGGAGTACCCCCCGGAGTACGCCGGCACCAGCATCGACCGGCTCAACCGGATGGGCATCTCCAAGGTGCTCACCCTGACCTCGACCTACGACCACCGGATCATCCAGGGCGCCCAGTCTGGTGACTTCCTGCGCGTCATCGGGCAGAAGCTCATCGGCGCGGACGGGTTCTACGACCGGATCTTCACCTCGCTGCGCGTGCCCTACGAGCCGACCCGCTGGGTGACCGACACCCCTGACGACGCCGACGCCGAGGCCATCAAGCCGGCCCGGATCTTCGAGCTGATCCACTCGTACCGCTCGCGCGGGCACCTCATGGCCGACACCGACCCGTTGGCGTTCAAGATCCGCAAGCACCCGGACCTGGACATGCAGAACCACGGGCTGACCATGTGGGACCTGGACCGGGAGTTCCCCACCGACGGTTTCACCGGCCGCCCCCGGGCCACGCTGCGCCAGATGCTGTCGCTGCTGCGCGACTCCTACTGCCGCACCGTGGGTGTGGAGTACATGCACCTGCAGGACCCCCGCCAGCGCCGCTGGATGCAGGAACGGCTGGAGGCCGGCTGGGAGCGCACCCCGCGCGAGGACCAGCTGCGGATCCTGCGCAAGCTCAACGCCGCGGAGGCGTTCGAGACCTTCCTGCAGACCAAGTACGTCGGGCAGAAGCGCTTCTCCCTGGAGGGCGGGGAGTCGCTGATCCCGCTGCTGGACGCGATCTTGTCCCGCGCTGCCGACCGGGGGCTGGACGAGGTGGCCATCGGCATGGCCCACCGCGGCCGGCTCAACGTGCTGGCCAACATCGCGGGCAAGTCGTACGGGCAGATCTTCTCCGAGTTCGAGGGCAGCCAGGACGAGCGCACCGTCCAGGGCTCCGGCGACGTCAAGTACCACCTGGGCACCGAGGGCGTGTTCACCGCCGAGTCGGGTGCCACCACCCAGGTGTACCTGGCGGCCAACCCGTCCCACCTCGAAGCGGTGGACCCGGTGCTGGAGGGTGTGGTGCGGGCCAAGCAGGACCGCATCGACCTGGGCGGCGACGGGTTCTCCGTGCTGCCGATCCTCATTCACGGCGACGCGGCGTTCGCCGGGCAGGGCGTGGTCTTCGAGACCTTGAACCTGGCCCAGCTGCGCGGCTATCGCACGGGTGGGACCGTCCACGTCATCGTGAACAACCAGGTCGGCTTCACCGCCGGGGTGGCCAGCTCGCGGTCGTCGCACTACGCCACCGACGTGGCCAAGGGCCTGCAGATCCCGGTGTTCCACGTCAACGGCGACGACCCGGAGGCCGTGGTACGCATCGCCGAGCTGGCGTTCGAGTACCGCGAGGCCTTCGACCGGGACGTCATCGTCGACCTGGTCTGCTACCGCCGCCGCGGGCACAACGAGGGCGACGACCCGTCGATGACCCAGCCGCTGATGTACAACCTCATCGAGGCCAAGCGGTCGGTGCGCAAGCTGTACACCGAGTCGCTGGTCTCCCGGGGCGACATCACCGTCGAGGAGGCCGAGCAGGCGCTGCGCGACTACCAGGGTCGGCTGGACCAGATCCTCACCGAGACCCGCGAGCACGGCTGGAGGCCCGAGCAGGGCGCCGAGCTGGTCGGTGGCCTCGAGGTCCCCGGCGCTCAGCACACCGACGCCGGTGTCATGGTGGGTTGGCAGACGGCTGTCAGCCCGCAGACCCTGGCCTGCATCGGCGAGGCGCACACCAACCCGCCCGAGGGTTTCACCGTGCACCCCAAGCTGGTCCAGCTGCTGTCCAACCGCGAGCGGATGAGCCGCGAGGGCGGCATCGACTGGGCTTTCGGCGAGCTGCTGGCCTTCGGCTCGCTGCTGCTGGAGGGCACCTCGGTACGGATGACCGGGCAGGACTCCCGTCGCGGGACGTTCACCTCCCGGCACGCCACGATGCACGACCGCAACACCGGCGCCGAGTGGACCCCGCTGGACTACCTGTCGGGCGACCAGGCGAAGTTCTGGATCTACGACTCGTCGTTGTCGGAGTACGCGGTGCTCGGCTTCGAGTACGGCTATTCCCTGGAGCGGCCGGACGCGCTGGTGCTGTGGGAGGCGCAGTTCGGCGACTTCGTCGACGGGGCGCAGACCATCATGGACGAGTTCGTCTCCGCCGCCGAGCAGAAGTGGCAGCAGCACTCCTCTTTGGTGATGCTCCTGCCGCACGGTTACGAGGGCCAGGGCCCGGACCACTCGTCGGCCAGGATCGAGCGGTTCTTGCAGCTGGCTGCCGAAGAGAACATGATCATCGCCCACCCGACGAACCCGGCGTCGCACTTCCACCTGCTGCGCCAGCAGGCGTACCAGCGCCCGCGGCGGCCGTTGATCGTGTTCTCGCCGAAGTCGATGCTGCGGAACAAAGCCGCGGTCTCGCCTGTCGAGGACTTCACCCAGGGCACGTTCCGTCCGGTGATCGGCGACACCACGGCCGATCCTGGCAAGGTGACCCGGGTGCTGCTGTGCGCCGGGAAGGTCTACTGGGACCTGGTGGCAGAACGGGCCAAGCGGTCCGCTGCCGGCGGCGACGGTCGCCCGGGCGACTCGGTGGCCATCGTCCGCCTGGAGCAGCTCTACCCGCTGGACGGTCCGGGGCTGCGTGAGGCCCTGGCGCCGTTCGGCGACGCGGACCTGGTCTGGGTGCAGGACGAACCCCGCAACCAGGGTGCGTGGACCTCTCTGTCGATGAACCTGCCGCAGCTGATCGACCGGACGATCAGCGTGGCGTCCCGGCCGCCGTCGGCCTCTCCGGCTGCTGGCTCGATGAAGAAGCACCACGCCGAGCAGGAGGAGCTCATCGCGGCCGCCTTTGCGCGATGATGCGGCGGTGGCCCTGCGTATCGTCGTCGTCGGCGACGAGTTCGTCGCGGGAGCGGGCGACCCCAAGGCCCTCGGTTGGGTGGGCCGGGTGGTCGCCCGCACCATCGCACCGGACCCGCCGGTGGTCGTCACCCTGGCCATGCCTGGGGAGACGTCCACCGAGCTGAGCACGCGCTGGGAGACCGAGGCGATGTCTCGCTTCGACCCGGAGTCGGACAACCGCCTGGTCGTCGCCCTGGGCCGGGCCGACGTCACCGCTGGTCTGTCCCTGGCCCGCAGCCGCCTGAACCTGGCCAACGTCCTGGACGTGGCGGCCCACCGGCGGATCCCGGCCTTCGTCGTCGGCCCGCCCCCCGGTCCACCCGAGGACAACCTGCGCCTGTCCGAGCTGTCGGCCGCCCTGGCCGACGTCGCCGACCGTCGGCGGGTGCCGTACGTCGAGACCTTCGCCCCCCTGGTGGCCCACGACCAGTGGCTGGC
>JAVBSR010000174.1:0-6894 GCA_031556715.1 Cellulomonas sp. | reverse complement strand
CGCCTGGCCGGTGACGACCCGCAGGTCAACGCCGAGTGGATCACCGACAAGGACCGCTTCGCCTTCCGCTGGCAGACCGCCGACGACCGGATCACCACCCCGTTGGTGCGTCGCGACGGCGAGCTGGTCCCGGTCAGCTGGGTCGAGGCGCTGGAGACCGCCGCCGCGGGCCTGCGTCAGGCCAGGTCGGCCGGGGGAGTGGGTGTGCTGCCCGGCGGGCGGCTCACCCTGGAGGACGCCTACGCCTACGCCAAGTTCGCGCGCGTGGTGCTGGGCACCAACGACGTCGACCACCGGGCCCGGGTGACCAGCGACGAGGAGACCGCGTTCCTCGGCCACCACGTTGCTGGCCGCACCCTGGACGTGACGTTCGCCGACCTGGTCGCCGCACCGCACGTCGTGCTGGTCGGCCTGGAGCCGGAGGACGAGGGCGGCATCTTCTACCTGCGGCTGCGTGAGAAGGTGCTCGCCGGGTCGATGTCCGTGACCCAGGTCGCCCCGCTCGCCAGCTCTGGTGTCCAGCGTCTGAAGGCCACGCTGATCCCGGCCGCGCCCGGCACCGAGGCGGAGGTGCTCGACGGCATCGTCGCCAAGGCCGGGGACGCCACGCTGGCCCAGGTGGCCGAGCAGCTGGCCGCCCCTGGTGCGGTGATCGTCGTCGGCGAGCGGCTGGCCGGTGCGCCCGGTGCGCTGTCGGCAGCCTTGCGGCTGGCCCAGCGGTCGGGTGCACGCCTGGCCTGGGTGCCGCGCCGGGCGGGGGAGCGCGGTGCGGTCGAGGCCGGTGCCCTGCCGAACCTGCTGCCCGGTGGACGTCCGGTCACCGACGCCGCGGCCTGGGCGCAGATCGCCGAGGTCTGGGGTCCGGTGGACGCGCCGCAGCGCGCGGGCCGTCCGGTCGCCGCGATCCTGGCAGCCGCCTGGGGCGGAGAGCTCGGCGGACTGGTCGTCGGCGGTGTCAGCCCTGACGACCTGCCCGACCCGGCGGCGGTGCGCCACGCGCTGGACCAGGTCGGTTTCCTGGTGTCGCTGGAGGTGCGGCGCTCGGAGGTGACCGAGCGGGCCGACGTGGTGTTCCCCGTGGCCCCGCCGGTCGAGAAGCCGGGCACGTTCGTCACCTGGGAAGGCCGTCCGCGGCCGTTCCCCCAGGCTCTGACCTCGACGCAGATCCCCGACCACCGGGTGCTCGACCGTCTGGCCACCGCGCTGGGCAGCCGGCTGGGCCTGGGCACGCTGACCGCGGTGCACGACGAGCTGGACCGCCTCGGCGGCTGGTCCGGTTCTCGGGTGCCCGCGCCGGACGTCGCCCCGGCGGCGGCGCCCACGGCGGAGGCCGGTCATGCGGTGCTGGCGTCGTGGCGCCTGCTGCTGGACGCGGGTCGCGGCCAGGACGGTGAGGAGTTCCTCGCCGGGACGGCGCACCGGACCACGGCCCTGGTCTCGCCGGCCACGGCCACGGCGCTCGGCCTGACCGACGGGGGCGCGGTCAAGGTCAGCACCAAGCGCGGCGCGCTGACCGTGCCGCTCCGGGTGGTCGACGGCATGGCTGACCACGTCGTCTGGTTGCCGACCAACGCCCGGGACTGCCGGGTGCACGAGACCCTGGCCGCGGTGGCTGGCGACGTCGTCGCCGTCGCCGCTTCCGACGAGGAGGTGCGGGCATGAGCGCGAGCATCGCGGTGGCCGTGACTGCTGCATCCACTGGGGCGGCAGACTTCGGCAACGAGCACTGGTGGGTCCCCCTGCTCAAGGGGGTGTTCATCATGATCCTGGTGCTGTCCAGCGTCATCGTGGCGATCTGGTTCGAGCGCAAGGTGGTCGCCAAGATGCAGCTGCGGCCGGGACCGAACGTCCACGGCCCGGCGGGCTTGACGCAGAGCACGGCCGACGCCATCAAGCTGCTGGTCAAGGAAGACATCAGCATCCGGGCGTCCGACAAGCTGGTCTACCTCATCGCCCCGGTGATCGCGGTGTTCGCCTCGTTCCTCACGCTGGCGGTCGTGCCGATGGCCGGTGAGATCTCGGTCTTCGGCTACCGCACCCCGCTGCAGATGACGGACTTCCCGGTCGCGGTGCTGTACATCTTGGCCTGCACGTCGGTCGGGGTGTACGGGATGGTGCTCGGCGGCTGGTCGTCGGGTTCGACCTACCCCCTGCTCGGTGCGGTGCGCTCCACCGCCCAGGTGATCAGCTACGAGCTGGCCATGGGTCTGTCGCTGGTCAGCGTGTTCGTGCTGGCCGGGTCGATGTCGACCTCCCAGATCGTCGAGTCCCAGCACCGTGACCTGTGGTTCGCTGCGGCGCTGCCGCTGGCCTTCATCCTCTATGTGGTGTCGATGGTCGGTGAGGTCAACCGCCTGCCGTTCGACCTGCCCGAGGCCGAGGGGGAGCTGGTCGCGGGCTACATGACGGAGTACTCGTCGATGAAGTTCGCCTGGTTCTACCTGGCCGAGTACATCAACATGCTCAACGTCTCCGCGGTCGCCACCACGCTGTTCCTCGGCGGCTGGCACACACCGTTCCCGCTGAACGCGCTCGGCGTGCCCGATGCCGGCTACTGGGGCTTCCTGTGGTTCCTGGTCAAGGTCTGGACGTTGATGTTCTTCTTCGTCTGGGTGCGTGGCACGCTGCTGCGCTTCCGGTACGACCAGTTCATGAACCTGGGCTGGAAGGTGCTCATCCCCACGGCTCTGGCCTGGTTGTTCGGGGTCACGGTGATCCGCGCGGTCGACGAGTTCACCGAGGTCGACTCCAGGCTGCTGCTGCTGGTGCTGGCTGGTGTGCTCCTGGTGTTCGCCGCCGCGTCCTTCCTCATCCCGGAGAAGAAGGCGCCACCACCGCCCACCGATACCGAGTTCGACCCGTACGCCGACGGCTATCCGGTGCCGCCGATGCCCGGCCAGACCCTGCCGCCGTCGCCGCGTCGGCTGCGGGCCATGGCTGCCGCCGGTGCGGTGTACGAGTCCGACACCGCACTGTCTGACGCTGCGCAGATCGAGGAGGCCGACCGTGACTGAGCAGAGCGTCCCTGGTGGTGGGGTGCCGCCCACCCCGGACCAGATGCCGGAGTATGTCTCGGCGATCCCGCGCCGCGGCGCGGTGTCGAGATTCTTCGCCCCGGTCGCTGGTTTCGGCGTGTCGCTGGGCAACATGTTCAAGCCGATGGTGACCGAGGAGTACCCGCGCGAGCCGGCCAACGTCAAGCCGCGGTTCCACGGTCGCCACCAGCTCAACCGCTACCCGGACGGGCTGGAGAAGTGCATCGGCTGCGAG
This sequence comes from Cellulomonas sp., assembly GCA_031556715.1. Classification (GTDB taxonomy): domain Bacteria; phylum Actinomycetota; class Actinomycetes; order Actinomycetales; family Cellulomonadaceae; genus Cellulomonas. The sequence continues at coordinate 3,624 of JAVBSR010000174.1, read as the reverse complement.
CTGTGCGCCTGGGCCTGCCCGGCCGACGCGATCTTCGTCGAGGCCGCCGACAACACGCCCAACGAGCAGTACTCGCCGGGTGAGCGGTACGGCCGCGTCTACCAGATCAACTACCTGCGCTGCATCCTGTGCGGGATGTGCATCGAGGCCTGCCCGACCCGCGCGCTGACGATGACCAACGATTTCGAGCTGGCCGGTGACACCCGGGCCGGGCTCATCTGGGAGAAGCAGGACCTGCTCGTCGGCCTGGCGCCGGGGATGCTCACCCCGCCGCACCCCATGGTCGAGGGCACGAAGGACACCGAGTACTACCGCGGTGAGGTCGAGCAGGCCACCGACGCGCAGCGGGCCTGGGTGCGTGAGCACCGTCCCGACGACCGGTCGTTGGACGGCACGGCCCAGGGCCTGGCTGCCGCGGTACCGGTCGGTGCTACCCGCGCGGCGCAGCAGCGGACCACCGCCGCGGCCCGGCGAGAAGGAGGTGCGCGGTGATCGCGACAGCAGCGGTAGCGGCGGCGAGCCCCGTGGCGACAGCAGTAGCCACGACGCTGACCAGCACGGGCGAGGCGTCCACCGGCGAGGCGATCCTGTTCTGGGTGTTCGGGCCGATCATGGCTGTCGCCTCGCTGGGGCTGCTGTTCGCCCGCAAGGCGGTGCACGCCGCGATGTCCGTCATCACGGTCATGATCTCGCTGGCGTTCCTCTACGTCGCCCAGGACGCCCCGTTCCTCGGGGTGGTGCAGGTGGTCGTCTACACCGGCGCCATCATGATGCTCTTCCTGTTCGTGCTCATGCTCGTCGGGGTGGACGCCTCGGACTCCTTGGTCGAGACGATCAGGGGACAGCGCTGGATCGCCGTGATCGGTGGTCTCGGTCTGCTGGTGGTGCTCGCCGGGGTGGTCGTCACGGCGACGTTCCCCGCGGCTCAGGGCCTGGACGCCTCGTCCTACCCGGCAGCCGGCCTGGACAGCGCCGGCCAGCCGAGCAACCCGCAAGGCCTGGCGGCGATCGTGTTCGGCAGCTACTCCTTCGCTCTGGAGGTCGTCGGGGCGCTGCTGGTCACCGCCGCGCTGGGAGCGCTGGTGCTGACCCACCGCGAACGGCTGACCGACAAGCGGGACCAGAAGACCCGGGTCAAGGACCGGGTGCGGGCTCTGGCCCAGGGCGGCCAGCTGACGCCGCTGGCAGCGCCAGGGGTCTACGCCCGGCACAACGCCATGGACGTGCCGGCGCTCGGCCCGGACGGTCAGCCGGTGGAGGCTTCGGTCAACCGGGTGCTCAAGGTGCGCGGTCAAGAAGCGGACGCCGACCTGTATGCCGCCCGGATCGACCGGGTGCTGGCAGGCGGCTGGGCCGACGACGAGCTGCCCGAGGCCGAACCGGCCGGGGCCATCGAGGCCGCCGAGGCGGGCTCTGACACCGATCCCGGCACCACGACGACGAGTGAGGAGGCAGACCGATGAGCCTGATGAACTACCTCGTGCTGTCGGCAGTCCTGTTCAGCGTGGGCGCGACCACGGTGCTGGTGCGCCGCAACGCGATCATCGCCTTCATGGGCATCGAGATGATGCTCAACGCGACGAACCTGGCCCTGGTCACCTTCGCCCGGATCAACGGCAACCTGCACGGTCAGGTGCTGGCCTTCTTCGTCATGGTCGTGGCCGCGGCCGAGGTCGTGGTCGGTCTGGCGATCATCGTCGCGATCTACCGGACTCGACGCTCGGCGTCGGTCGATGACGTGAACCTGCTCAAGGACGTGAGGGACCCCGCGTGACCACGCTCACCTTGTCCGCAGCCGCGCTGAGTGCCGAGACGGTGGCGCCCAGGGTCGCCACCGGTGCGGCGTCGGCCGCCTTGTGGCTGATCCTGCTGCCCGCCGCCTCCGCAGCGATCCTGCTGCTCCTCGGCCGCCGGGCCGACCGCTGGGGCCACTGGCTCGGGTGGTTCGCACCGGCCGCCTCGTTCGTCGTCGGCGCGATCATCGCCCTGCAGCTCCTCACCTCGGACGCCTCCGAGCGGGTGCAGCACCTCGACTTCGGCAGCTGGATCGACTCCGGGTCGTTCGACCTGCGGCTCGGGCTGCTGGTCGACCCGCTGTCGGTGACGTTCGTGCTGCTCATCACGTTCGTCGGCACGCTCATCCACATCTACTCCGTGGCGTACATGTCCGAGGACGTCAACCGACGCCGGTTCTTCGCCTACCTGAACCTGTTCGTCGCCGCGATGCTCACGCTGGTGCTGGCCGACTCCTACCTGCTGCTGTTCTTCGGCTGGGAGGGTGTCGGTCTGGCGTCCTACCTGCTCATCGGGTTCTGGAACCACGAGGTGGACCGCGGCCACAAGATCAGCGGGGTGCAGGCGCTGGAGAACTCGGTCGCGGCGAAGAAGGCTTTCGTGGCGAACCGCATCGGCGACCTGGGCATGATCATCGCCATGGGGCTGCTGTTCTCCCAGCTGGGCACGCTCCAGTTCCTGTCTCCCCACGACTCCGCGACCACGGTCTTCACCCAGGTCAACAACGGTGGGCTGACCACCGCGATGGCCACCGGCATCGGCCTGATGCTGCTGCTGGCCGCCTGCGGCAAGTCGGCTCAGTTCCCGCTGCAGTCCTGGCTGGGTGACGCCATGGCCGGCCCGACGCCGGTGTCGGCCCTCATCCACGCGGCCACCATGGTGACCGCGGGTGTCTACCTCATCGTGCGGTCGCAGCCGATCTTCGACCTGGCGCCGAACGCCCGGCTGGCCGTGGCGATCATCGGTGCGATCACCCTGCTCTACGGGGCGATCGTCGGCTGTGCCAAGGACGACATCAAGAAGGCTCTGGCCGCCTCGACCATGTCCCAGATCGGGTACATGATGCTGGCCGCCGGGCTGGGGCCGATCGGCTACGCCTTCGCGATCCTGCACCTGGTCGGCCACGGCTTCTTCAAGGCCGGGATGTTCCTCGGTGCCGGGTCGGTCATGCACGCCATGGGCGACGAGACCGACATGCGCAAGTTCGGTCACCTGGCGTCGAAGATGCGGATCACGTGGATCACCTTCGGGCTCGGCTGGCTGGCGATCATCGGCTTCCCGGGTCTGACCGGGTTCTTCACCAAGGACTCGATCATCGAGGCCGCGTTCGTCCAGCAGGAGGGCCAGACGTGGCAGCCTTGGGCGTTCGGCCTCGTCGCCATGTTCGGCGCGGGGCTGACGGCGTTCTACATGTCGCGCCTGTTCTTCATGACCTTCGAGGGCAAGTCTCGCTGGGAGCCCGGGGTCCATCCGCACGAGTCACCGCGCCTGATGACTGGGCCGTTGATCGTGCTGGCGTTCGGCTCGGTACTGTTCGGCGCCATCTTCGGCAAGATGCCCTGGTCGCACTGGGCGGGTCGCATGGCGGACTGGTGGGCACCGGTGACCGGCAGCGCGCTCGAGGGTTCGCCGGTGATCAGCTGGGGGATCATCACCGTCGCGACGCTCGCCCTGATGGTGCTCGGCATCTGGCAGGCGTGGATCCGCTTCGGCGCCCCGTCGACGGTCGTACCGCGAACCGCGCCGGCGGGCAGCCCGCTGACCGTGGCGGCGCGCAACGACCTGTACCAGGACCAGGTCAACAACGGCCTGCTGGTGATCCCGGGCACC
>JAVBSR010000101.1:0-38138 GCA_031556715.1 Cellulomonas sp. | reverse complement strand
TGTTGATGGCGATGAACTCGACGCCCTTGAGCCCGACCTCGATCATCCGGTTGACGGCGTTGACACCGCCACCGCCGATGCCGACGACCTTGATGACCGCCAGGTAGTTCTGCGGAGCTGCCACAGTGGGTGCCTCTCGTTGGGTGCCGGACCGGTAAAACCCTCACCTTCATGTTGAGGGTTATAGTTATGTCAGGTGGCTTGCGTCTGAGACGCTAAGTGCCCGCCGGGCCGCGGGCAACGACCACGCCGCGCGTGTCGCGACCAGGCCACCAAAGAGACCTAGAGGGAGCCGTCGGCACGCTCCGCCGTGCTGGCACGCTCAGCGCCGTGCTGGCAGGCTCAGCGCAGCACCGGCATCTGCGGCGCCGAGACGTCGATCGTCGCGACGTCGGCGAGGGTCTCGTCGGACCGCAGCGTCGCCAGCACCCGAGCCTTGAGGGCGTTGTCCTCCGCGCTCCCCCACAGCACCTGGACCCCGTCGGCCAGGGTCAGGGTGACCGTGTCCTGGGTCGGCGCCGCGACCGTCGCCACCTGGCTGGCCTGGTCCGGCGGCAGCGCGTCCACCACGGTCAGCGCGGCCAGGAGCGCCCGGGTGTCGTCGAGCGGCGCCTCGACCACCGGCAGCCCCTCCGGTGCCGCCGCCTCGGTGCGCAACCTCACACCGTCGGCGTCGAGCAGCGCCACCTGCTCGCCCACCGGGACCGCGGCCACCGGCAGGCGTGGTGTCACCGTCACCGTCAACCCGCGCGGCCAGTCGCGGGCCACACGCACGTCCTTGACGCCGTGCACCGCCAGCAGCTCGGTGCGCAGCGCGCCGGTGTCCAGCCGGAGCAGCGGCTCGCCTCCCCGCCGGGCGACCACCGCGCGCACGTCGTCCGACGACACCACACCGTCCGTGGGCATCGTCCCGCCGTCAGCACCGACGACGTCGACCTGGTCGGCGTCCAGCCCCAGCACCGGCGAGAAGAACGCGACCCAGCCGAGCAGGACGACCCCCACGACGACGGCCGCCACCGTCGCCACCTTGCGGCGGGTCACCCGCCGACGCGCCTGGGCCCGTTCGGCGAAGCGCTGCGCCGCCTGCTCCACCACCACCCGGTCGCGCGGCGCGATGCTCGGCGGCGCCGCCCCGGGCGCCTGGACCACCTCGGATCGGCTCCTGGCGGGCCTGGGCGCCGACGGCTTAGCCCTGGCCGGAGCCTTCGACGACGTGCCCGACGCCCCGGGGGCCGTCGGGGCCGAGCGCGCGCCGGTGCGTCGAGGCCGGGGTGCGGGCGGACGAGCCGGGCTCATCTCGGCTGCTGTCCACGCGCCGCGAGATCGGCCAGCACCACCGGGCCCAGCTCGGTGACGTCCCCGGCCCCCACGGTCAGCACCAGGTCGCCCGGTCGGGCCGCGGCGGCGACGGCGTGCGCCGCCTGCACACGGTCGGCGACGTAGCGGGCCTTGTCGGCCGTCGGCACCGCGTCGACCAGCATCTGCCCGCTGACCAGCGGGTCGGGATCTTCCCGGGCGGCGTACACGGCGGTGACCACGACGTCGTCGGCCAGGTCCAGCGCCTGGCCGAATTCCGACGCGAACTGCTTGGTCCGGGAGAACAGGTGCGGCTGGAACAGCACCAGCACCCGGCCCTCTCCCGCCACCGCCCGAGCCGCACGCAGCACCGCTGCCACCTCGGTCGGGTGGTGGGCGTAGTCGTCCACCACCCGCACCCCGTCGGCGGTACCGCGGTCCTCGAACCGGCGTCCGGTACCGCGGAACGCTCCGAGCGCCGCCGCCGCACCGTCCGGGTCCAGACCCAGGCAGCACAACGCCGTCCAGGCCGCCGCGGCGTCGAGAGCCAGATGGTCGCCGGGGCCAGGAAGACCCACCGGACGGGCCACCCCGTCGCGCCCGGTCACCACGGTCCGCCAGCCGGTCGGCTGCTCCGGGTCCGCCTGCGCCGGGCCGACGGTGACGTCGGCGGCACCGGCGCCGTAGGTCACCACTGCGAGCCCCGGACGACGGGCAGCGGCGGCCAGCCGAGCCGCACCGGGGTCGTCGGCGCAGATCACGAGCGCGTCGACGACCCGTCCGGCGAACTCGACGAACGCCTGCTCGAACGCCTCCGAGGTGCCGTAGTGGTCCAGATGGTCCGGTTCGACGTTCGTCACGACCGCCACCTGCGGGGTGTAGGCCAGGAACGACCCGTCGGACTCGTCTGCCTCGGCGACGAAGGGACCTGACCCGTGCCGAGCCCCGCCCAACGGCCCTGTCACGTCGTAGACCTGCCCGCCGATCGCGAACGACGGGTCAGCCGTGCCGGCCGCCCCGGGGCCTTCCCACATCAGGCCCACGGCGATCATGGCCGACGTCGTGGTCTTGCCGTGGGCCCCCGCCACGGCCACGGTCGGACGACCGGCCATCAACGCCGCCAGCGCCTGTGACCGGTGCAGCACCCGCAGGCCCTGGGCCCGGGCGGCTGCCAGCTCGGGGTTGGTCTCGCGCACCGCTGACGACACCACGACGGTGTCGACCCCGGCGACGGCGGCCGCGTCGTGCCCCACCCGCACGTCGACCCCTGCCTCCCGCAGCGCGACCAGCGCCGGGCCGTCGTGGGCGTCGGACCCGGACACGGTCGCACCCCGCGCGGCCAGGAGTGTCGCCACCGCGGACATGCCGACCCCGCCCACGCCGACGAGATGGACCCGACCCAGCGCCGCGACCGGGTCGCCGTCCGGCGCCAGGTCGGGTGCCGTCGCGGCACCGGCGGGGTTCGGGCTGTCGGGTCGTGTCACGGTTCCTCGTCTCGGGGTGTGCTGCTCGGGTGTGCTGCCTGGGCCTCGACCAGGTCCGCCAGCCGGGCTGCACCGTCGCGCACCCCGACCGACGCCGCGGCCGCGCCCATCTGGGCACGACGGTCGGCGCCGTCGGCCCGCAGGAGCGGCAGGACGTGCTGGCGCACCCAGGCCGCGGACAGGTCGTGGTCGTCGACCAGCAGACCGCCACCCGCACCGACGACGTCACGCGCGTTGCGCCGCTGCTCGCCGTTGCCGACCGGCAGCGGCACGTACACCGCGGGGATCCCGAGCGCCGCCATCTCGCAGACGGTCCCGGCCCCGGCCCGGCAGACGACCAGATCGGCCACGGCCAGCGCCAGGTGCATGTCGTCGAGGTACTCGCGGACCTGCCAGCGCGCCAGGTCGTCCGACCCCGATCCGCCGAGCGCGGCCGCGAGGTTCTCGCGCACCGCGTCAGCCTTGCCCTTGCCGGTGAGGTGCAGCACCTGGGCGCCGGTGGCCAGGATCTCCCGCGCCGTGTCGACGACCTTCTGGTTGAGCGACAGCGCACCCAGAGATCCTCCGGTGACCAGCAGCGTCGTGGTGTCGGGCGACAGCCCGAGCTCGCGTGCCGCCCGGCGGCGGGTGCCCTCACGGTCGGTGTCGAGGTCGACGATCAGCCCGGCCAGCGCAGCCCGCAGAGGCAGCCCGGTCACGGTGGCACCGGCGCCCCCGGCACCGTGCAGCGGGGTGCCGGGGAACGTCACCGCCACCCCGGCGGCCCAGCGGGCGCCCAGCCGGTTCGCCAGACCGGGCCGGGCGTTCTGCTCGTGCACGACGACGGGCACGGACCGGCGTCGCGCTGCCAGGTAGGCCGGGGTCGCGACATACCCGCCGAACCCGACGACGACCTGCGCGCCCGTGGCGCCACCGGAGGCACCTGCGGATCTGCCCGCGACTCCCCCGGCGAGGTGGCCAACGTCGTCGACGGCCTGCTCCGCTGCGGCCACCGCCTGGCGCAGCCGCTGCGGCAGCCGCAGCAGGTCCGGCGACGGGCGGCGGGGCAGCGGCACCCGCGGCACCACCGCCAGCTCGAACCCGGCGGCAGGGACCAGCCGAGCCTCGAGCCCCTCGGCGGTGCCCAGCACGACGATCTGCGCGTCGTCGTGCCGCGACCGCAGCTCGGCGGCGAGCGCGAGCAGCGGGTTGACGTGCCCGGCGGTGCCGCCACCGGCCAGCAGGACACGCAACGGTTCAGCCACGACGAGACCTCCGAGATCGACCCACCGACCGCCCCGAGATCACCGCGATCGACCGACGTACCACCCCCGTGCGGGCGGCCAGCGCCGCCTTCGCCACCGGGTCTGACCTGGCGTAGGAGATGACCACGCCCAGCGCGGCCATCGTCATGATCAGCGCCGACCCCCCGGCGGAGACCAGCGGCAGCGGCACGCCGATCACCGGCGCCACCCGCAGCACCACGGCGATGTTGATCACCGCCTGGCCGATCACCCAGGCGAAGATCGCCCCGGTGGTGATCCGGGCCGACGGCTCGGGGTGGAGGCGCACCAGCCGCAGCATCGCCACCGCCAGCACCGCGAACAGGCCCAGCACCAGCAGCGTCCCCGCCAGGCCGAGCTCTTCCCCGATGATCGCGAAGATGAAGTCGTTGTGCGCCGCCGGCAGGTACGACCACTTCTGCCGGGACTCCCCCAGCCCCAGCCCGAAGAACCCGCCGCTGGCCAGCGCCCACGTCCCGTGGTCGGTCTGGTAGCACAGCCCGGCGGCGTCGGTGCAGCTCCCCAGCCAGTTCTCGATCCGCTGCGCCCGGTTGGAGCCTGGCTGCGAGGCGATGAACACCGCCACCCCCATCGCCCCGAGCGCACCACCGGTGCCGAACATCCACATCGGCACGCCGGCGACGAACAGGGCGCCGGCGACGAGCAGCCCCAGCACCAGCGTCGTGCCCAGGTCCTTGCCCGCCAGGACCGCGCCGATCGCGACCCCCGCTCCGAGCAGGCCCGGCACCACGACGTGCCTGACCTGGCCGAGCAGCGGTTGCTTGCGCACCAGCACGACCCCGAGCCACAGTGCCAGGGCCAGCTTGACCGCCTCCGACGGCTGGGCCGAGAACCCCGGCAGGCAGACCCAGTTCTGGTTCCCGCCGGACCCGCAGCCGACACCGGGCACGAAGACCAACGACTGGAAGGCCAGGGCGGCGACCAGGGCGAACCAGGCCAGGTGGGTCTGCCAGGCCGTCGTCATCCGCGTCGCCAGGAGCATCACCGGCAGGCCGATGAGCGCGTACTTCGTCTGGTCGAGGAAAGCGCCGTACGGCGACCCGCCGCTGACGATCGAGTCCACCGACGACGACGACAGCACCATGACCAGGCCCAGCACCAGCAGCAGCGCTGTCGACCCGACGAGCAGGTAGTACGTGGTCAGCGGGCCGGCCCAGGCGGCCTTGAGGTGCCGCGCCGCGGCGGAGCGCACCTCAGCACCGGCCGAGCGAGGCCGGGCCGGTTCCCGCACCTGCACCGTCTCCCGTGGGGGACGGGTCCGGGTGCTCACGTCTGGTGCGCCAGCGCGCTCGCTGCCTGGGCGAACCGGTCACCGCGGTCGGCGTAGGACGCGAACTGGTCCATCGACGCGGCCGCCGGTGCGAGCAGCACGACCACCGGCCCCGACCCCAGGGCGGGATCGGTGGCCATCCGGTAGGCCGCAGCGACAGCGCTGGACATGACAGGACGGGGCATCACCGTCCCAGTCTCGCCGTCGTCCACCTCGATCACGGGGACCCACGGCGCGTGTCGGGCCAGCGCGTCGCGCCACAGGGTCCGGTCGGTGCCGATCAGCACGACAGCACGCAGACGGTCGGCCCGGGCGGCGACCAGCTCGTCGAAGGTCGCGCCCTTCGCCAGCCCCCCGGCGATCCACACCACCGAGCCGGGGGCGAACCCCGCCAGGGAGGCCGCCGCGGCATGCGCGTTGGTCGCCTTGGAGTCGTCGACGAACGAGACCGCACCGACCTGGGCCACGGTGACGACCCGGTGCGCCCCCGGGGCGAACGCGGCCAGGCCCGCGCGGACGTGCTCCGGTGCCACCCCGTGCGCCCGGGCCAGCGCAGCCGCCGCCAGGGCGTCTGCGACCAGGTGGGGAGGCGGCGTGCCGTGCGCGCCTGCCAGGTGGGCCAGGTCGTCCAGCCTCGCCAGGTCGGCCCCGCCACCGGACGCGAAGGCCCGGTCTTCCAGCGTCGCGCCCCGCACCCCCAGCTGCCCTGCGTCCGGCAGGCCCAGGGTGAAGGCGACCCGCTGTCCCGGTTCCCGGGCCACCGGGGCGTGGTCGTCACCCAGGACGGCCGCACGCTGGTCGTCCGACGCGAACGCCTCGGCCAGGGCCACCGTCGCCGGGTCGTCGCCGTTGTAGACGACCGTCCGCGCCTGGTGCCAGATCCGAGCCTTGTCCTCGGCGTAGGCCGCCATGGAGCCGTGCCAGTCCAGGTGGTCGGGCGCGACGTTGAGCACGACGCCGGCCTGTGCCGCCATCGAGAAGGTGAAGTGCAGCTGGAAGCTGGACAGCTCGACCGCCAGCACGTCGACGGTCGGGTCGGTGACCACCTGCACCACCGGGGTGCCGACGTTGCCGACCGCCGCCACCCGTTCCCCGGCGGCTTCCAGGATCGAGGCCAGCATGCCGACCGTCGTGGTCTTGCCGTTGGTCCCGGTCACCGCCAGCCACGGAGCCGGGCCGCGCCCGCCGCCCCGGTCGACCCGCAGCCGCCAGGCCAGCTCGACCTCGGAGACCACCGGCACCCCGACCTCGAGGGCCGCCGCCAGCACCTGATGGTGCGGGGGCAGCCCGGGCGAGGCCACCACCAGGTCGTACGCCGTCGGGTCGAGGCCGTCAGGCTGCCGGAGGTCGGCGTCGTCGGCGCGGTCGTCGTAGGTCGTCACCGTCGTGCCGAGGTCGCGCAGCGCCGCGACCGCCGCCCGGCCCGAGGCACCCAGCCCGGCGACGAGCACGCTGGCCTCTGCCAGCCGGACCGCTGGTCCTGGCCGCGGCCCGGTCACCAGCCCGCGACCCACTCGGCGTAGAACACCCCGATGCCTGCGGCGACGCACAGCCCGGCGATGATCCAGAAGCGGATGACGATCGTCACCTCACCCCAGCCGGACAGCTCGAAATGATGGTGCAGGGGTGCCATCTTGAACACCCGTTTCCCGGTCGCCTTGAACCAGCCGATCTGGATGACGTCGGACAGCACCACCAGCACGAACAGGCCGCCGATGATCGCGGCGAGCATCTCGGTGCGGGTGAGGATCGACAGCGCCGCCAGCGCCCCGCCCAGCGCCAGCGACCCGGTGTCGCCCATGAAGATCTGCGCCGGGCTGGCGTTCCACCACAGGAAGCCGAACAGCGCGCCGGTGATGGCGATGGCCACCATCGCCAAGGACATCGGGTCGCGCGTCTCGTAGCAGCGCGGCCCGGCCAGCACCTGGCAGGTCTGGTTGTTCTGCCACACCCCGAGCAGCACGTACGCGCCGAACACGATGAGCGAGACCCCGGTGGCCAGCCCGTCCAGACCGTCGGTGAGGTTGACGGCGTTCGACCAGGCCGTGATGAGGAAGTTCGCCCAGACGATGAACAGCACCAGGCCGAGCCCGACCCCGAACAGCTTCAGGTCGGACAGGTCGAAGCGGGTGTCCCGGATGAACGAGATCTGCGTGGACGCCGGGGTGCGGTGCCGTTCGTTGGGGAACTGCAGGGCGAGCACCGCGAACGTCACCCCGACGACCCCCTGCCCGATGATCTTCGCCCACGGCGACAGGCCCAGGCTGCGCTGACGGGAGATCTTGATGTAGTCGTCCAGGAACCCGACCAGGCCCAGCCCGACCATCAAGAACAGCGCCAGCATCGCCGAGGCCGACGGCACCGTCCGGGTCACCAGCAGCGCCACCACCCAGCCGACCACCGTCGAGCCGATGATGACGACGCCACCCATCGTCGGGGTGCCGCGCTTGGTCTGGTGGCTGGTCGGGCCGTCCTGACGGATGAACTGGCCGTACTGCTTGCGCACCAGCAGCCGGATGAACAGCGGCGTGCCGAACAGCGAGACGATCATCGACACCGCCCCGGCGATGAGCAACGCCTTCACAGCAGCGTCCCGTCCGGGGCAGCCTCCTGGCTGTCAGCGCCGCCGTCGGCGATCAGCAGGTCGCCCAGCCGCCACAGGCCGGCACCGTAGGAAGACTTGACCAGCACCACGTCCCCCGGCCGCAGCTCGGCCCGCAGGAAGGCCGCCGCTGCGTCGACGTCGGCGACCTCCACCACCTCGTCGCCCCAGGACCCCTCGTGCGCGGCGCCGGTGGCGATCGGGTGCGCCCCGGCCCCGCCGACGACGACGGTCAGCGCGATGTCCAGCCGCACCGCGAGCCGCCCGATCTGGTCGTGCGCCAGCAGCGACGCCTCGCCCAGCTCCAGCATCTCGCCGAGCACCGCCACCGACCGGCGGTCGGGCCGGGCCAGCACAGCCAGGGCCTTGAGGGCGGCGCGCACCGAGTCGGGGTTGGCGTTGTACGAGTCGTCGACGACCGTCACCCCGTCGGGCCGGTCCACGACGTGCATCCGGTGCGGCGAACGGATGTCAGCGCTGCTCAGCGCCGTGGCCACCGTGTCCAGGTCCAGGCCCATGACCAGCGCTGTCGCGGCGGTGGCCAGCGCGTTGTGCACGTGGTGCTCACCGACCAGGCGCAGGCGCACCTCGGCCGCACCCGACACCCGACCGGGCAGGTCGACGGCCAGGGAGAACACCGCCCGGCCGTGCTCCAGGCGCAGCCCCTGCGCACGCACCTGTGCCGTGTCGGCGAAGCCGAACCTCACCACCTCGCCCGGAGCCAGGTCAGCCATGGCTGCCACCCGGGGGTCGTCGGCGTTGAGCACCGCGACCCCGCCGGGGGCCAGGCCGGTCACCAGCTCGGCCTTGGCCCGGGCGACGTCGTCCAGGCCGCCGCCGAACCCACCGAGGTGGGCGTGCCCGACGGCCAGCACCACCGCCCCGTCCGGCGGGGCGATGCCCACGAGGTAGTCCAGGTCGCCCGGCGCGCTGGCACCCATCTCCAGCACCAGGTAGCGGGTCTGGGTGTCGGCCGTCAGCACCGTCAGCGGCAGACCAATCTCGTTGTTGAAGGACCGGACCGGGGCGACCGTCGGCCCGGCGGCCCCGAGCACCTGGGCGAGCAGGTCTTTGGTCGTGGTCTTGCCGACCGACCCTGTCACGGCCACGACGCTCAGCCCGGTCCCGCCCGGCTCGGCCGCGGCCGCACGGAGGTCGGCCAGGGCGGCCTGGGCCAGCCGGCCCAGCGCCTCGGTGGCGTCGGGGACGACCACCGCGGGCAGCGGGCCGTCGGGCCCTGTCGGTTCCCGCTCGGCCAGCACCGCCACGGCGCCCGAGGCCACCGCGGCGGCAGCGTAGTCCAGGCCGTCGGCGTGCTCGCCGGTCAGCGCCACGAACAGCGACCCGGGTCCGACCTGTCGCGAGTCGGTCACCACGGGGCCGTCGATGACGGTGCTGGGGGTGGTGCAGACGGCACGGCCGCCGGTGGCGTCGGCGACCTGGCCCACGGTGAGCGCCGTCATGCCTGCCCCACCTGGCGCCCCGTCTGCTGCTGAGCCAGATGCTCAGCCAGGACCTCGGCAAGCACGTCACGGTCGTTGTAGCGGTGGAACACCCCGGCGATCTCCTGTGTCGGTTCGTGGCCCTTGCCGGTGACGATCACGGTATCGGGCTCGTCAGCCCCGGCGACGGCTCGGCGGATGGCCTCCGCCCGGCTGGTCTTGACCTCGTGCACGGTAGCCCCGGCCACCGCTGTCGCGCCCGCGAGGATCGCAGACCGGATGGCCGCCGGGTCCTCGGAGCGTGGGTTCTCGTCGGTGACGAACACCTCGTCGGCCAGCCGGGCGGCGATCTCACCCATGATCGGGCGCTTGCCCTGGTCGCGGTCACCGTCCGAGCCGAGCACGATCACCAGCCGCCCCGGGGTGATCGGCCGCACCGCCTCCAGCGCCAGCACCAGGGCGTCGGGCGTGTGCGCGTAGTCCACGAGGCACAACGGCAGCCCCTGGCCGCGTTCGACCACCCGCTCCATCCGGCCGGGCACGGCGTGCGCGCCGCCGACGGCCGCGACCGCGGTGCCCAGCGGCACCCCCGCGGCCACGGCCAGGACGATCGCGGTGGCGGCGTTGGACACGTTGACCAGCCCGGGCAGCGGCGAGAAGGCGTCGTGCCGCACGCCGTCGGGCCCGCGCAGCACAAAGCTCGACCCGACCCCGTCCAGACCCACGTCGGCCTCGACGACAGCCCAGTCGGCCTCGGCGTGGCTGGCCGAAGGGTCGTCCGGGTGGGTGGCGACCGTCTCCACCGGGATCGCCGCCTCGCGGGCCAGGCGTCGACCCCACTCGTCGTCGACGACGACGACGCCGCGACGCGCCTGCTCGGCGCCGAACAGCAGGGCCTTGGCCGCGTAGTAGCCGTCCATGTCGTGGTGGAAGTCCAGGTGGTCACGCTGGAGGTTGGTGAAGCCGACGACGTCGAACCGCAGCCCGTGCACTCGCCCCAGAGCCAGGGCGTGCGACGACACCTCGGTGACCAGGCTGGCTGCGCCTCGTTCGACGGCCAGCGCGGCGATGCCGTGCAGCACCGGTGCCTCGACGGTGGTCCGGGGGCTCTCGACCGCCTCGTCGCCGATCCGCAGCTCCACGGTGCCCAGCGACGCGGTCGTCGGGTGCACCGCGCGCAGGGCCGCATCGACGAACCAGGCCGTGGTCGTCTTGCCGTTGGTCCCGGTCACCCCGACGGTGACCAGACGGTCCGACGGGTGCCCGTAGACCCAGTCGGCGACGGCACCGGCCAGCGCGCGCGGATCGTCCGTGACCAGCACGGCCAGCCCGTCCGTCCCGGGCAGAGCGGCCACCACGTCGGCACCCTCGGAGTCGGTCAGCACCGCGACCGCCCCGGCGGCCGCGGCGTCGGCGGCGAACCGCGCGCCGTGGTGGTGAGCACCGGGTACGGCGACGAACAGGTCGCCGGGTGCGACCTCGCCTGACGCCATGGCCACACCGCTGATCCGGGTGTCACCGGCTGGCGCCGACGAGGTCACGGGCAGCCGGGCCACGAGCTCGGCGACAGTGCGGGTGGACGGATGCTCAGGCCGCAGCCGCCCACGGGACAACACCATGGGGCCGAGGCTACCGTGCCCTTCACGGTCGTGTGACGTCGCCCGCACCGAGGCCGCGTCCGGACCGGTCACCAGGTCGCCGGGTACAGGTTCGGCTCCTCGCCCGACGGAGCGATGTTCAGCGCGGTCAGGGCGTACCCCGTGACGTCCGAGAACACCGGCGCGGCCACCACGCCGCCGTAGATCGAGGTCTGCGGGTCGTGCAGGATCACCGCGACGACGACCTGGGGGTCGTCGGCCGGGGCGAACCCGACGAACGAGGCGGTGTACCCGCCGGTGGCGAGGTTCTGCGAGGTGCCGGTCTTGCCGGCGATCCGGTACCCGGCGACGGCGGCCGAGGCCCCGGTGCCGTCGTCCACGACCGACTCCAGCATGGTGCACAGCTGGCCGGCCGTCGCGGACGAGACCACCCGGGTGGAAGCGGGCTTGGCGGCCGGGGTCCAGGTGCCGTCCGGTTCGGTCCACCCCTTGACCAGGTGCGGGGTGATCCGCACGCCGTCGTTGGCGACCGTCGCGTACACGGAGGCGGCCTGCACCGCGGTGACGGCCAGACCCTGGCCGAACAGCACGTTGTACCGGGTCCGGCCGTCCCAGTCGTCGACGGGGTGCAAGATCCCCGCCGACTCCCCCGGCATCTCGATGCCGGTCTTGGAGCCGAAGCCGAACTTGCGCAGGTAGTCGTACTCGGTCTGGGCCGACATCCGTTGTCCGACCTGCACCGTCCCGGTGTTCGACGACTCGGCGAGGATCCCGGTCGTCGTCAGGTGCTCGTCCGGGTGGTTGTGCGAGTCGCGGAAGGTCTGCGACCCGACCGTGTAGCTGTCCGGCACCTCGAACTCCGTGGTCGGGGTGACCACGCCGGTCTCCAGCGCCGCCGCCATGGTCACGACCTTGCCGGTCGAACCAGGCTCGAAGACGTCCGAGACCGCGCTGGACAGCGCTCCGGCAGCGCCCTCGCCAGGGTGGTTGGGGTCGACGGTGTCGTCGTCGGCCAACGCCAGGATCGCGCCGGTCTTCGGGTCCATCACCACGATCTGACCTGCACGGGCCCCGCTGGTGGCGACGGCCTGGGCGATGGCGTCCTCAGCCTTCCACTGGATGTCCGAGCGGACGGTCAGCTGGACCGACCGGCCGTCCACCGCACCGTCGCCGGACCGGTAGCCGCCGGGGATGGGCTGGCCGGTGCCGCCGCGTTCGTACACCTCGGTGCCGGTCGTGCCGCTCAGCTGGCCGTCCAGGGCCGACTCCAGCCCTTGCAGGCCCACCGAGCGGGAGTTGGTGAACCCGATGATGTCCCCGGCCAGCGAGCCGTTCGGGTACACCCGCTGGGAGACCTGCTCCACGTTGATCCCGGAGAGCCCCAGCTGGGCGATCTCCCGGGCCACCTTCGGCTCCACACCCTTGGCCAGGTAGCGGTAGCCCGCGTCGCCGACCAGCTGTCCACCCAGCTCGGCCGGGTCCATGCCCAGCAGCGGGGCCAGCTGCTGGGCCACACCTGCCGCCCCCGCGGGGATGTCGTCGTCCTGGGACCCGGGGTTGGCCGGGATCAGCCGCTGGTTGACCGAGATGTCGAAGCGCGGCACCGAGCTGGCCAGGACGTTCCCGGCGGAGTCGGTGATCGACCCGCGGTTGCCCACCACCGTGATGGACGACAGGCGGGCGCCGCGAGCCTCGGCCGCGATGGCCGGACCGTCGACGACCTGCACGACCACCAGCCGCCCGGCCAGCACCAGCAGCATCGCCACCAGCACCGCGCCGAGGAACAGCACCCGACGCCGCCCACCGACCTCGGCCACCCGGGCGACCGGCACCGGCCGGGGAACGGCAGGCACCGCGGCGCGCGCACGCGGCGCCTTGGTGCGGACCGGCGCCGACCGCTCGGACGAGCGGGACGAGACCGGTGCCAGCTCACGCGCCTGCGACGGGGTCGGCCGTGCCGACCGGCCCGTCCTGCCGCCGCCGGGCGTCCGGGAGCGGGTGGGCGCAGACCTGGCTGCCGACCCGGCCGACCGCACCCCGGCTGCCCGCGGTGCAGCTGCCTGCGGATCGGTCTGGGCGCGGTTCGCACGTGGCTGGGACGCACCGGAGCGCGGACGACCCTTGGCTGCGCCAGCACCAGACGTCGCCTGCCGGGACCGACCCGCCGCATCGCCCGGCGGCGGGGACGGCGACACCCGCGGCTGAGAGGCCTTTGTCGGACGCGGCCGAGCGCCTTTCGTCGGGCGCGGCTGGGCGGCGCCCGGCTGGGGCACCGGTGCCGCCCGACCAGCACCAGAACGACGCGCCGCCGGCGACGCGGCCGGAGGCACGGCACGCGGCCGCGCCTCCGACCGTGCCTCCGATCGCGCGTTCGACCGGCCACCCGACCGGCCGGAGCCGGCGGGCGTCCGCCCCCGCGGAGCGCTCACGGCTGCGCCGGCGCCTGCCCGCCGGCCTCAGCCTCGGGCGGGGCGTCAGAGCCGGCCGCGGAGGTCGCGGCGGCGGTCCCCGTCGTGCCGGGAGTCTCGGCCGGAGCCGGCTCCTGGGCGCCAGACACGGTCTGGTCAGACAGCCGGATCCAGCCGGTGCCGGTAGCAGGCACCATGCCGAGAGCCCGAGCCTGGGCGGCCAGCTGTTCCGGCGACGACTTCTCGTCCAGCCGGGCCTGGAGCTCGTCGTTGTCCTGGACCAGCTGGGAGAGCTGGCGCTGGGCGTCGGTCGTCTCGAAGGCTGCCTGAGCCATCGAGGTGTTCATCAGCAGCGCAGCGAGCAGGGCCGCGATGAGGATGCCCATGCAGGTCAGCACGAACGGCACCCGGGTGCGCACCTGCTCGGGCGCCCGCACCAGCCGGAGCCGAGGCGCCAGCGGCGCCGGCCGCGGGGCACGCTGGGGCGAGGTGTACTGCCGGGCTGTGGCGGCGCTCATGATGCTCCTCTCAGGTTCTGCCGTAGACGGGCTGGTGTGGGTGCGATGCGTTCTGCGGCCCGCAGCCGCACCGACGCGGACCGCGGGTTGCGGGCCACCTCGGCCTCGTCGGCCCGGTCAGCCCCGTGGGTGACCAGCCGCAGGTAGGGCGCCGCGTCGGCGGGCTCCACCGGCAGGCCCCGCGGGGCGCTGCTGGTGGCACCGGCAGCGAAGGTGCGCTTCACCATGCGGTCCTCCAGCGACTGGTACGACTCGACGACCATCCGTCCGCCCACCGCGAGCCGGTCGACGGCCTGCGGCAGGGCCCGGGCCAAGGTCTCCAGCTCGCCGTTGACCTCGATGCGCAGGGCCTGGAAGGTGCGCTTGGCGGGATGTCCACCGGCGTTGCGGGCCGCTGCCGGGACGGCCGCGCGCACCAGGTCGACCAGCTGGGCGGTCCGGGTCAGGGGCCTGGTGTCGCGGGTGGCGACGATGCGCGCCGCGATCCGTCGGGCGAACCGTTCCTCGCCGTACTCCTTGAGCACCCGGGCCAGGGCGGCCTCGTCGTAGGTCGCCAGCACCTGCGCCGCGGTCGGTCCGTCGTCCGGGTCCATCCGCATGTCCAGCGGAGCGTCGTGGGCGTAGGAGAAGCCCCGCTCCGGCTCGTCGAGCTGCAACGACGACACCCCGAGGTCCATGAGCACCCCGTCCACGACGTCGAGGTCCAGCCCGGCGAGGACGTCGGCGATCTGGTCGTACACGGCGCGCACCGCGGTGAAGCGGTCGCCGTACCCGACCAGCCGGTCGGTGGCCAGAGCCACGGCCTGCGGGTCCCGGTCGATGCCGATCACCCGCGCCGTGCCGAAGCGGCGCAGCACCGCCTCGGTGTGACCGCCCATGCCCAGGGTGGCGTCGACCAGGACCGCACCGTCGTGCTGAAGCGCCGGTGCGAGCAGGTCCAGGCAGCTGTCGAGCAGCACCGGGGTGTGCCGGGCTGCGGTCTGCGGTTCCACGATGTGCTCCTTCCTGCTGGTCTGCGGTGGTCGGCGAGGTCGTCTGGCCTGATCCCCCACCGGCCCCTCTGGCGCCGGGGAAGTGCGTCAGAGTGACGGGGGGAGGTCGGACGAGACGACGCTCGGGGCTCAGAACGGTCCGTTGGGGAAGACCTCCTCTGCGGTGTCGGCGTACCCGGGTTCCTGCTCGGCCAGGTAGGCCTCCCAGGTGGCCAGGTCCCAGATCTCGATGCGCGACCCGGCGCCGATGACGGCGACGTCCCGGTCGAGCCCGGCGTACGAACGCAGCATCGGCGGGACGGAGATCCGACCCTGCTTGTCCGGCAGCTCGTCGGTCGCCCCCGACAGGAAGACGCGCAGGTAGTCGCGGGACTGCTTGTGGGTCACCGGGGCCTGGCGCAGCTGGTCGTGCATCCGACGGAACTCGTCGAACGACATGACGAACAGGCAGTGCTCCTGGCCCTTGGTCATGACCAGGCCGCCCGCCAGGGCGGAGCGGAACTTCGCAGGCAGGATCAGCCGGCCCTTGTCGTCCAGCTTCGGCGTGTAGGTGCCGAGGAAGGGCAGCGCGAGGGAGAAGGCCGTGGTCGACTTATCAGTCACAGCCCCTCCTTTCGTCTACCTGTCGCTCCAATGCCCTCCACGGTACTCCACTCTCCTCCACATCGCTCTGGAGATTTGTGGAAATCGCCCGACACCTTTGCGTATTCCCAGGTCACAGCCGTGGAGGGAGGTGGAGGGCAACACGCCCACCCCACCCCGAACCGGCCTCGGGACCGGGGCTGCAGGCCAGTCCAGCACCGCCCAGACCCCCCTCTGACAGAGGTTGACACGGCCCGTGGAGGAAAGTGGAGGACAGCCCGTCAGCCCTGCCCCGGACCGGCCGGCCACAGCCGCTCCCGAGGAACGGCACATGCCCCGGTCGACAGCGGTAGCACGGTGGGAAACCACCGAACCGCGGCGCAGCCTGCGGCCGACGCCCTACGCTGAGACCGAGCACGACAGGGAGGTGCCATGCTCAGCTCAGCAGACCGGTCAGCAGGCCGGGCGACCAGCACCAGCCTCGACGAGCTGGTCGAGGCCGTCGCCGCCATGCGCACCGCCGTGGGCTCGGTGCTCAGCGGACGGCCCGCCCTGGTCGAGGTGGCGCTGACCGTGCTGCTCGCCGAAGGCCACCTGCTGGTGGAGGACGTGCCCGGCGTCGGCAAGACGACCCTGGCCAAGGCCATCGCGGCGGCCATGGGCACCTCGGTGGGACGGATCCAGTTCACCCCCGACCTGCTGCCCAGCGACCTGACCGGTGTGAGCATCTACCGGCACGAGCAGTTCGAGTTCCGACCCGGACCGGTCTTCGCGCACGTCGTCATCGGCGACGAGATCAACCGGGCGTCGCCGCGCACCCAGTCTGCGCTGCTGGAGTGCATGGCCGAGGCGCAGGTCACCGTGGACGGCCGCAGCTACCGGCTGCCCCGGCCCTTCCTGGTGCTGGCCACCCAGAACTGCGTGGAGATGGAAGGCACCTATCCCCTGCCCGAGGCGCAGCGCGACCGCTTCATGGCCCGGCTGGCCGTCGGCTACCCCGGTCCCGAGGACGAGGTCGCCATGCTCGACGCCCGGGACACCACCGACCCGCTGGACGCGGTGCGCCCGGTCACCGACCCGCACCACCTGGCGCAGCTCATCGCCCTGGCCCGCAGCACCTACGCGGCCCCGGCGATCAAGCGCTACGTCGTCGACCTGGTCACGGCGACCCGCTGGCACGACGGGCTGCGGCTGGGCGCCTCCCCCCGGGCCTCGATCCAGCTGCTGGCCGCCAGCCGGGCGCGCGCCGCGATCAACGGCCGCGACCACGTGCTGCCCGACGACGTGCAGGCCCTGGCCGCGCCGGTGCTGGCGCACCGGGTGCTGCCGTCGGCCGCCAGCCGTCTGGCCGGCCACGGCACCGAGGACATCGTCGTGGACCTGGTCCGGCGGGTCCCGGTCCCGGCTGCGGTCTGGGCCTGACGACGGGTTCTGGGGTGGAGGCAGGGCAGGGTCCGACGCGACCGGGCGAGGCACCGACGGGGCGGCCGGGCACAGAGTGGCGCGGCCTGTCGCAGCGGTCGGGCGTGGCGCAGCCGTCAGGTCTGGCGCAGCCGTCGAACATGGCGCAGCAGTCGAGCATGGCGCAGCAGTCGGGCGTGGCCCAGCCCTCGGGCCCGGCGCAGCCGTCAGGTCTGGTGCCACGTCTGGCTCTGGTGCGACGCCTGGCTCTGGTGCGACCGACCCTCCGCGGCTGGGCGCTGGCCGTCGGCGCTGTCACCTTCGCCGCCGCAGGGGTCCTCATCGGGTCGGTGGACCTGGTCCGGGTCGCGGTGCTGCTCGGTGTCGTGCTGGTGGTCGGGGTGCTGAGCCTGCTGTCCGACGGTCCGGCCGTGCGGGTGGAGCGCGCCCTCGCCCCCGAGCCGCTGCACGTCGGCGACACCGCCCAGGTGCGGGTCACGGTCACCGGTGCGGGGTCGACCGCCCTGCACGAGCAGATCGCTCCCCAGCTGGCCGGGAACGGCCCGCCGCCGCGCATCTGGCGCTGGTCCGGAGGCCGCCGGTCGGGCGGCAGGGCGCAGAGCCGCATCATGCTGGACTACTCGGTGCAGGCCCTGTCCCGGGGCCGCTGGCCTCTGGGCCCGCTCACGGTGACCCGGTCGGACGTGTTCGGCACGGCGCGGCGCACCGCGACCCTGGGCACGACCGACGTCGTGCGGGTGTGGCCCTACGTCGTGCCGCTGGGTGCGCCTGACGATGCGACGCTCGGCGAGCCGGAGCGGGTCGCGCTCGGCTTCCGCGAGCCGTCCCCCGACGATGCCGCGCTGCGCGAGTACACCGAGGGTGACGACCTGCGCCGGGTGCACTGGGCGAGCTCGGCGCGACGCGGTCGGCTCATGGTGCGGGCCGACGAGCGCGCCGGGTTGCGACCGGTCACCGTGGTGGCCGCCGTGCCGTCCGCCCGGTCGGCCGCCGGCCAGGCCGAGCTGGAGTGGACCTTGTCGCTGGCCGCCTCGGTGGCGTGCGCGGCGTTCGACGCCGGGCACCTGGTCCAGCTGCTCGGGCTGTCGGCCCGTGCCGAACCGGCCAGCACCCTGGCCGGGTCTGAGGGGCGGGCCCAGCTGCTGGCGCCGACGCTGGACGTCACCTGCACCCGCAGCCCCGAGGAGTCGGCCGCCGACCTCGCCCGGACGCTGGACGGCGTCGAACCGGCCGGACAGCTGCTGGTCGTGGTGCTCGGCACGACCGACCAGGCGGTGACCCTGTCGGCGCGCGCTGCGCTGGGCGACCTGGCGGCCCGGACGCGCTGCTGGGTGGTGACGTGCGCCGACGTGCCGGCCGTCGCCGACCTGCGCCGGGCTGGCTGCCGGGTGGTCGTCGCCCAGCCCGGCGACCGCCTGGAGGACACCTGGCAGCAGCTGGTGGCGCCGGCATGAGCCAGGTTCCGGGACCGCTCTCCCCGTCCCTCCCGCGGCACCAGCGCACCCGCGACTGGGCGCGCGCCGGGCAGACGGGTCTCCTGGCTGCTGCCGTCGCCGGGGCGTTCACCTCGCTGGGCGCGGTGCTGGCGCCGGGCCGGTGGACCGGGGCCGTGGTCGGCACGGTCGCTCTGGTCGCCACCGTGCTGGTGGTGGTGCGGCTCCTGCTCCCCTGGCCTGGTGTGGCCCCGGTCGCCGCGGTCCTGTTCGGCGGCTGGCTGGTGGTCGCGGTCTTCGGCGACCCTGACGCGGTCCACCTGCTGCCGTCCGGCACGGCCTTCGAGGCGCTGGCCGAGACGGTGCGCAGCGGTGCGCACGAGATCTGGGTCGGCAAGCCTCCGCTGCCCGCCGGACCAGGCGTGGTGGTGTTCCTCGTGGGCGGAGCAGTGGCGCTGCTGGTCTTCGCCGACCTGTGCGTCTCGGTCGACGTGCCCGTGATCAGCGGTCTCGCGCTGCTGACGCCCTGGCTGCCGGGCATGGTTCTGGGCCATCCGATGCCGATGTGGTCGCTGGTGCTCACCGTCGGGCCGTGGCTGGTGCTGCTCGCCGACGTGGGACGGCTGACGTGGTGGCGACGCGGGGCGGTCCTGGCCTGCTCGGCCGCCGCCGTCGTCGTGGCGCTCGCGCTCACCCCGCTCTTCGGACACCTGCCCGGCTGGGGCGAGGGGGTACGCCTGCTGCCGTTCAGCAAGACGATCTCGCTGTCGGACGACCTGGACCTGCGCCGCGACCTGACCGCCCAGTCCGACCACGTGGCCTTCCGGTACACGGTGTCCGGCGTGTCGGCCGACGAGCTGGGGCCGCTGCGGCTGTTCACGACGACACGCTTCGACGGGACAACCTGGAGCCCGCCCGATGCCCCCACGGGCGTCTCGTCGCCGACCGGAGCGCTGGGCATGCCGGCCCACGGCGCCCAGCTGGAGTCGGCCGTCGTCGACGTGGAGATCGTCGGCCTGGCCGACCGTCACCTGCCGGTCACCGCCTCGGCCCGCACCTTGGTCCTCGACCGGCCCTGGGCGTACGACCCGGGCCGTGACCTGGTCTGGCTCCCGGAGCAGAGCACCAGAGGCATGGCTTACACCATGGAGACGATGGTCCCCACCTGGACGGCCGACCAGCTGCGCGCCTCCGGTACCAGCACCGGACCGACCGAGGCGCTCCTCGTGCCCGACACCCCGCACGCCGCCGACATCGAGGACCTGGCGGCTCAGGTCACCGGCGGCGCGACCACGGCCTACGACCGGGCCCTCGCCCTGCAGACCTGGTTGCGCTCCGGCGGTGGTTTCGTCTACGACACCAGCGCCCCGCACGACTCCGGCGACGTGGTGTGGGACTTCCTCCAGACCAGGCGCGGCTACTGCGTGCACTACGCCACGACGATGGTCGTCATGGCCCGGACCCTGGGCATCCCGGCCCGGCTGGCCGTCGGCTTCCTGCCGGGGCCTGTCAGGGACGGGGCCGTCGAGGTCACCGGGCGCAACGCTCATGCCTGGCCCGAGCTGTGGTTCGACGACGTGGGCTGGGTCAGGTTCGAACCGACGCCGTCCAGGCAGACCGGCCCCGCCCCTGCCTGGGCGCCAGAACCTACGACCACCCCCCAGCCGGACACCGACCCGACGACCGACCGGCCCACCCCGACGACGGATCACCCGACACCCGGCCGCACCGCAGGTGCGACCCCGACGGCCCGCCCGGACGACCGCACTGCCGACCAGGCCCTGGACCGCGGCTGGCTCGTGCTGCTGCTGCTCGGAGTCGTCGCGGCCGCGGCCGGGGCGGTCGTGGTCGTGGCCCGGCGCCAGGCCCGCGCCGCTCCGGACGACCTCGAGCAGGCCTGGGCCCGGGTGCGGCAGGCGTTCGCCCAGGCTCAGATGCCCTGGCCCGAGTCGACCACGCCCCGCCAGGTCCTGACCCTGCCGCTGACCGGCCTGGTGCCTGGCGACGAGAACGACGACGCCGTGCGCGCGGCGCTGTCTGCGCTGGCCACGATGCTGGAGTCGGCACGCTACGCCCGGCCGGAGCAGGCCCCGCCGGTCGACGGGACGCAGGTCGCGGCCCTGGTGGCGACGATCGAGACCGGGCTGCGCCGCCACCGGCGCCGCCAGAGGTGAGACGCGGGAAGCCCCGACGCCCGAAGACCGGCCGCGGTCACGCCACTCGATCAGCGACAGCGGCGTCGCTCGATCAGCGTCACTCGGTCGGCGTCAGCGCCAGGCGTCCGGCGACGCCGCAGAACCCCCGTGCTGGGGTTCCCTGCGCCTGGCCATCGTCCCCGAGATCCGCAGCCTCAGGGCACGACGAGAACGGCAGACGCGCGCTTGCCAGCTTCGACCTTGCCCTCAGCCCTGTTCGCGACGACGGTTCCAGCGTTCCTCGAACGTATCCATGACCCCGCGCCGAGAGGGTTTCGACGACCGTGAGGACTTCTCCGTGGCTGGTGTCCCGTCGGCGGCGCGTTTGCGCGGCGAGGAGAAGGCAAATGCGACGGAGGCGAACATGACGATGAACCCGAGGGCACCGAGCACCACGCCCAACCACGGCCCCAGGATGACGCCGAGCAGGAGAGCGAGGATACCGAGGAGCGTCCCGAAGACCGCCACCAGGTAGCGGGTGACTGGCCGGCTGCGTCGGGTCAACCGGTTGGCAAGGCGAGGGTCGTCGGTGGACAGATGACGTTCCATCTGCTCGAGAACCCTCTGTTCGTACTCAGAGAGTGGCATCGTGACCCCTGGGTTGTGCGCCGTCGGACTGGTGACTTCAGGATAGTTCTACCGGCGCGAAGGTGGTAGTCGACCGGTCAGGTTTGTCCTCGCCCAGCGCAGTTCTCGCCAGGCCCGGTGCGGCGCTGGCTCTCGTCGCCGGTCCGATGGCCCTCCGGCCGAAGCGGGCCCGAACCTCGTCGACGGCCAGCTCGGCGTCGCGACGGCCCGGCCCGGCGACCGCCTCGTCCAAGGTGGGCTGGTGCGGCACGTCCTCGGCCCGGCGCAGCCCTTCGACCCGCACCCCGACGAGCCGCACCGGCAGGCCTCGCAGGTCTACCCCGGCCAGCAACCGGCGGGCGACGAGGAACACCTCCCGCCCCACGTCGGTCGGGGCGACGAGGGTGTGCGACCGGCTGAGCGTACGAAAATCGCTGGTGCGCACCTTGATGGACACGGTCCGCCCGACGACACCCGCACGGCGCAACCGAGCGGCGCAGGTGTCAGCCAGCTCCAGGGCCTTGGCCTCGACCACCGACGGGTCGGCGACGTCGGTCTCGAACGTCACCTCCGCACCGACGGACTTCTCCTCGTGGCCGGGCCGGACCGGCCGTGAGTCCCGGCCCCAGGCCAGGTCGTGCAGGTGGGCGCCGTGGGCCTTGCCGACGATCTGCTGCAGCGTCACCACGTCGAGGTCGGCCACCTCGGCGACCGTGCGGATCCCCCAGCGGGCCAGGGCC
This sequence comes from Cellulomonas sp., assembly GCA_031556715.1. Lineage (GTDB taxonomy): Bacteria > Actinomycetota > Actinomycetes > Actinomycetales > Cellulomonadaceae > Cellulomonas. The sequence goes on along the minus strand of JAVBSR010000101.1, from coordinate 16,306 downwards.
TGCTCGGTGCGCTCCCCCACGCCCCACAGGGCCCCGACCGGCAGGGTGCGCAGGAAGTCCACGGTGGCGTGCCGGGGCACCAGCAGCATCCCGTCCGGCTTGGCGTGGTCAGAGCACAGCTTGGCGACGAACTTGGTCGCCGCGACCCCCACCGAGCAGGTCACCCCGAACCGGCTGCGGACCTGGGCGCGGATGTGCTCGGCGATGGTCGTGGGTGGTCCCATCCGGCGACGGGCCCCGGCCACGTCGAGGAACGCCTCGTCGATGCTGACCTGCTCGACCAGGGCGGTGACCGAGCTGAGCACGTCCATCACCCCGGCCGACACCTCCCGGTAGGCGGTGTGGTCCGGCGGCACCACCACGGCCTGCGGGCAGACCCGCAGCGCCTGCGTCATCGGCATCGCCGAGTGGACACCGAAAGCCCGGGCCTCGTAGGTGGCGGCCAGCACCACGCTGCGCTGGGTCCCGCCGACGATCACCGGCAGACCCCGCAGCGCCGGGCGCCGGACCAGCTCCACCGACGCGAAGAACGCGTCCATGTCGACGTGCAGGATCGACGTACCCGACTCGTCCTCACCCCAGCTGCGACGAGCAGCCGCAGAACGTGGCGCTCTGCTCACCGGTCCGTCCTCTCCAGGTCAGCCCTCACCAGGTCTTTCACCCGCCCCGTCCCGGTGTCCGGGTCGACCCTCGCTGTCGTCACGTGCAGTCCACCGTGCCGTTCTCACCCGTTCCCACTGTGCTGTCTTCGCTGCGTCGTTCCGCTGCGCCGTTCTGCTGCGACGTCGCCACGGAGGCAGTCCTCATGCGGTCCTCCCGCTCACGACGCCGTCGACACTGGTATCCCGGTGTCGCTCAGCCCGAGGGCGAGGCGCACCGCCTCGACCGCCTGTTCCGCGCATCCGACGGCCTCGTCGGCCCGCTGCGCACCGACCCGGTCGGTCCGGCCAGCCTCGATCGCCAGGCGCAGACGGGCACCAGAAGCGAAGTACGACCACCATCCGGCCAGCTCGGGGGCCACCCGCTCGGCCAGCCCCCACACGTCGCGCGGCGCACCCCGGCCCCGCGGGGTGCCGCGCACGGCCAGCACTGCGGCAGCGGCCCGCAGCGCGGCGAGGTGAGCGTGCAGGTACCGCTCCCACGGCGGCCCCGACATCGCGGCGGCGACCAGCTCCCCGTCAGCCCGGGCCAGCAGGCGCAGCACCTCCGACGACAGCGGCGCACCGGCGCTCAGCGCCGGAACCCGCGGCACAGTGACCCGCGGCACAGTGACCTGCGGCACCAAGGTCTGTGTCATCGTCCACACCTCCCCGTCTCCCGGCCGCTACCGCGACCGTCGGACACTGCTATCATCGAACACACGTTCGTCTCTGTCAATCCGTCCGAACGTCACCCCCACCGTTCCGCCCAGTGTTCCGCCCACCACCCACACGGCCGGGTCGAGGTCGGCCGCCTCGGCGACCGTGCGGACCCCGTTCCGCCACCACCCGCGCACGGCCGGGTCCCGCAGCCGGGCACCGTGCGGCTCGTCACCTGGTCTACTGTGAGCGGACAGATGCGGGCATACCGGGCGTCGGCGAGGGCAGGACCGTCGGGCTCGGCCGCCGAGGGAGGGCATGCATGCCGGGCTGGATCTTGGCAGTGGACTTCGGGACGGCCAACACCGGGGCGGCGATACGCCTGGGCGACGGGCGCACCGAGAAGGTCAAGCTGGACCCGAACTCTGACACCATGCCCTCCGCGGTCGTCCTGACCGAGGGGCGCTGGAGGGTCGGCCAGTCCGCGCTCAACTCCAGGCGCACCCACCCCGGAACGTTCATCGGCTCGCCCAAGGCCCGCCTGGGCCAGGAAGCCGTGCTCCTGGGAGACGAGCTGGTCGAGCCCTCCGCCATCGCCGCGCAGGTGATGAAGGCCGTGCGCGAACGCGCCGTCCGAGCCGCCGGTGGCAGCGACCTCGACCGGCTCGTGCTGACCCACCCCGTGCGCTGGGGTCGCGCCCGTCTGGACGCTCTGCAGGAGGCCGCCCGCCTGGCAGGGTTCGCCACCGAGACGATCCGCCTGCTGCCCGAGCCCATCGCCGCCCTTCACGCCCACATCTCTCCCGGCTCCCTGCCGCCCGGGGCGAGAGTCGCCGTGGTGGACACCGGCGGCGGCACCTGCGACGTGGCGGTGCTCCAGGCCACCGACGACCCCACCCCCGGCCAGGACCTGCTGGTCGTAGCCCAGGAAGGTGACGACCGTCTGGGCGGCAACGACCTCGACGACCTGCTGTACCAGTGGGTCCTCACCCAGCTGGCGGAGTCGGGACGAGCCGACATGGCCTCCGCGCTGCACGACCCCCAGCACCTCGGAGCAGCGCTGACCCTGCTGGACGCGGTCCGCTCGGCCAAGCAGGACCTATCCGAGCACACCACCGCCCCCCTCGCCGTGGCGGTCGGTGGCCGTGAGACCACCCTGACCGTCACCCGCGAAGAGTACGAGGATCTTGTCGCCGAGCCCCTGGCCCGAGCCGCAGCCCTCACCGCACGGGCGCTGACCGTCTCCGCCACCACCACCCTGGCCGGTCTGTACCTGACCGGCGGCACCGCCTACACCCCTGCCCTGTCCCGCGCCCTGCACCAGGTCACCGGCATCCTCACCGCACCGATCGGCGACCCCAAGCTCGCCGTGGCCGTCGGCGCGCTCAAGACACCGGTCGCCGTCATGAGCCCCGCCGAGCTGGCAGCCCTGGCCGTCCGGCGCGGGCAGCCGCACCAGCAGCTGCTGCCTCCGGCCACGGCCCGGACGCCGCTGCCCGCGGCCGTTCCACCTGGCGCCGCCCCGATCCTCGGCGGACAGGGCGGAGACAGCCGGGTCCCGGCGCCGTCGACGCCGACAGCGCCCCAGCAGCCCCCCGTGCCTCGGCCGTCCCCGTCGACACCCCGACCCGCACCGCAGCCGTACTCGACCAGCACCACTGGCAGCAGCCCGGCACCCCTGGCAACCCCCCAGGCGATCAGCCCTGCCCCACCGGTCGGCCCCTTCCAGACGACCCCCGCGGTCCACCCGTCTCACGCACCAGCTCCGGCCTACGCCACGGCCTCTGCCTACGGCACGGGCACACCCCGGAGCCAGCCCACCAGAAAGCGGCCCCAGCTGGTCGCCGTCTTCGCGGTGCTCGCGGCGGTCCTCGTCGTCGGCGGGGGCGTCACGGCCGCCGTCTGGCTGCTGGGCAAGTCTGGCGGTGCCACGGTCGCCTCCAGCTCTTCGTCGACCGTCGACACGGCGCGACGTCCGACTGGTACAGGCACACCCACGGGCACGCCCACCCCGGCCGCGACCGAGACCGGCGGCGGCGCCATCACCGCGACGCGACCCCCGGGCTTCCCGGCGCTGAACGCTGCCGACTTCTCCGACCAGTACTGCTCGGTCTGGACCTCGACCGTCGGAGCCTCGCCGCCCCCCGACAGGTGGACACCGACCGGCGCCGTCGCGTTCCGCGACGGCTACACCCAGCTGGCGGCCATCGGTCCTGCCAACGCCGAGATGTACCTCAGCACGATGGTGGACTTCTACACCCTCCTGGCCGACGCGCTCGACTCCAGCAGCCCGACCAAGGCCGAGTCGTACGACGCCGCCCTCGAGATGGACGACCTGCGCCGCAACGCCGAGCTGATGCTCGCCGACTCCACGATGGCCGCCTGCCTGTTCTGACGTGGCGGCCGCGGGTCGTCGCCGGCGACAAGCTCCCTGCCGACCGCCCGCGTGACGGGCAGCGCGCCACGACCTCGGAGACCGGCGCGAGCGACCGAGCCCTGCCCTCACTGGAGCGGGCGCCGACGTCCGTCGGAGCGAGCCGTCCTTGTCAGCGACCTGCCCAACCGAAAGAATGGTCGTCGGGAGGTGCAGGGATGGACGAGCGAGCTGCGCAGCCCACCGCGACGTCTCTCCGCTCGTGGATCCCTGACTCGTGGGCCTGCGGGACGGCAGCCAGGTCCGCCGCCGGACGCCGAGCGGGTGCACCGTGAGCGCTGCGCACGCCGGATGGCCGCACGGGCCGGTGCCGATCGACACCGGGACCGCGCAGCTGGTCGTGGCACGGGACCATCCCGGGGTGACGCTGCTGATCAACGGGGTGCCGAGCTCGTTCGTCGACCCGGACGACCCGAGCCACCTGGAGTTCGAGTACCAGCAGCAGATGGCGGCCGTCGTCGCGACGCTGCCGTCCGGGCCGTTGCGGGTGGTGCACCTGGGCGGTGGGGCCTGCGGGCTGGCCTGGGCGCTCGATGCTGCACGGCCCGGTTCCCGCCAGGTCGTCGTCGAGGTCGACGCCCGGCTGGTCGAGCTGGTCCGCACCTGGTTCGACCTGCCCCGTCCACCGGCGCTGCGGATGCGCACCACCGACGCGACGACGTGGTTGACGGGCGCCCGGCCGGGGCTGGCCGACGTGGTGGTGCGGGACGTGTTCGCCCGGGACCGGGTCCCGGAGGACCTGACCACCGTGGCCACGGCCCGCCAGGTCGCCCGCGCCCTGGTGCCGGGCGGTCTCTACCTGGCCAACTGCGTCGACTGGCCACCGTTGTCGCTGGCCCGAGCCGAGACCGCCACCTTGGCGTCCGTGTTCGCCCACGTGGCGGTCGTGGCCGAGACCGGGGTGCTGCGCGGCCGTCGCTACGGCAACGTCGTGCTCGCCGCGTCCGACACGTCCTTGGCCGCGGTGGCGTCGTCGCGGGCCCTGCGGCAGGGCGGCGTGGTCCCGGCGCGGGTGCTGCTCGACGAGGCGGTCCGGGCCTTCGCCGCCGGAGCGACCCCTCTCACCTGAGCCTGGCGACCCTCACCTGAGCCTGATGACCACACGACGCTGCGTCACTTGTCATAGTGTGCGTCGCACACTATTGTGCGTCTCATGGGATCTGACCCCTCTCTGCCCGCCGAGACGACCGAGCAGCACCTGCAAGAGCTGCGTCGCGGCACGGTGGCGCTGGCCTGCCTGATCCGGCTGCGCGCCCCCGACTACGGGTACTCGCTGCTGGAGACGCTGAGCACCGACGGCCTCGACGTCGACACCAACACCCTGTACCCGCTGCTCCGGCGGCTGGAGAAGCACGGGCTCGTCACGAGCAGCTGGAAGACCGACGAGCCCCGGCCGCGCAAGTTCTACCTGACCTCCCCCCAGGGCGAGCAGCTGGCCGCACTGCTCATGGCCGACTGGGACCGCCTCGACACGGCCCTGCGCCGCCTCATGAAGGACGCCTGACCATGACCCGGACCCCGCTCACCGAGCGCTACCTGTACGCCGCCGCCCGCTACCTGCCCGAGGCGCAGCGTGCGGCCTTCCGCCAAGACCTGGCCGAACGGATCGCCGACACCGTCGAGGCCAAGCAGAGCGCCGGCGCCCGCAGCGACGACGCCGAGCATGCCACGCTGGTCGAGCTCGGCCCCCCGAACCGCCTGGCCGCCCAGTACGCCGACCGCCCGCTCCAGCTCATCGGACCGCGCTACTACATGATGTGGCGGCAGCTGCTGTGGCTGCTGGTCCCGATCGTCGCCGCGGTCGCGGCGGCCGGCGCCACGATCGGCAACGTGATCGACGCACGCAGCACCCTGGCCGTGGTGGGCGGGGCGCTCCACGCGGCCTGGCTGTCCGTCATCATCGTCAGCTTCGTCGTCACCGTGGTCTTCGCGGTCCTCGAGCGCTACGACCCGACCACGCTCACCGAGCTGGACCCGGCGACGTCGTGGAAGCCGGAGCACCTGCCCGAGCCCACCCACCGCGAGACCACCACCGAGCGGGTCGTCGAAGCGGTCTGGCTGTGCGTCCTCGGTGCCCTGGTCCTGCTGGCCAACCAGTTCTCGTACGTCCACGACGGCACCGACGTCCGCCTGTTCGAGGCCGCCACCTGGTCCTGGCTGCGCTGGGCCCTGCTGGCGCTGGTCGTGGCCGACCTGGTCCTGACGATCGTCGCCATCGCCCGTCGCGACCGGTGGCTGGTGGTCGGCCGGGTGCTGGTCGACGTGGCGACGTGCGCCCTGCTGGTCCCGGTGCTGATGTCCGGCCGGCTGGTCGACCCGGAGTTCCTGACGGCCGCCGGATGGCCCGAGGGTGTCGACCTGTTCGCGTCCGACGGCGCCCTGACCGCCGTGGCCGTCGGTGTCGTCGTGATCGCCTGCGCGCTGGACGCGATCGGCGCGGTACGCGGCCTGGTGCGCCGCGACACGTGAGACAGCCACGTCGGGGTCGCCCGACATGGCGGTCGGTCAGGTGTCGTCTGTGGGCTCGTCGGGGGTCTGGGCGGCCAGGAACTGCTCGAACTGTGCGCCCAGCTCGTCGGCCGTGGGAAGGGGCTCGCTGGTGAGCAGGCCTGGACCGGCTGCGACGGAGTCGTACTGCCGTTCCAGCAGGGTGACCGCTTCGGCCAGCTCGGGCACACGGCCCAGCTGCCGTCCAACCTCGGCCATCGCCTCGGACGCGGCGGGCAGCAGCGTGGCCGAGCCGAGGAGCAGCCCGGTGGCCCGCTCCAGCTGTTCCAGCGCCGCAACGGCCGCAGGAGGGTAGACCGCCTGGGCCAGGTAGTGCGGCACGTGCACGGCGAAACCCATCGCATCGTGCCCGGCCTGCCCCAGCCGCAGCTCCAGCAGCGCCCCAGCGCTGGCGGGGACGCGGACGGTGCCGATCCAGCGCTGCTGGTCGGGGATGAGGGCCGAGCGGCTGGCCGAGGCCGTCGCCGACACCGGCCGGGTGTGCGGCACCCCCATGGGGATGCCGTGGACGCCGACCGTCAGGGGCACGTCGAACCGTTCGACGATGTCGCGCACCGCCGTCACGTACCGTTCCCACTGCACGTCCGGCTCCAGGCCGTGCAGCAGCAGGAAGGCCTGCCCGGTCTCGTCGTGGAGCAGGTCGACCGCCAGCTCGGGCGTCTCGTAGTCCGCCCAGGTCGAGGTGTCGAACGTGATCGCCGGCCGCCGGGAGCGGTAGTCGACCAGCTGGTCGGTGTCGAAGGTCACCAGCCGCTGGGTCGGCCCCTGCTCGAGCAGGTGCTCGGTCACGACCCGACCCGCACCGCCAGCGTCGACGAACCCGCGCAGGGCGTGCAGCAGCACCGGTCCGGTGCCCGGCCCGGTGTGCGTGACCAGGGCCTCGGTCTCGGCGTCGATCTCGTAGACTCCGTGTGGATCGAGCATCGCGTCCCCTCCTCGTCGTCGTCCGCCTCAACACCGGCACCGGCAGGCAGATTCCCGTCGGCTGCTCCGAACGGAGCCCACCGATACTCGACCGCCCCAGAGCCGGCGCCGAGGTGGCATAATGGATGGCCTCTTTTGCCCAGCACGGGACGGAGCTCACCACGCACCCCGCATCAGAGCCGCTGGTCGCACCGACGACCTCCTCACCCCTTCCGTCTGACGACGAACCGACCGCTGGACCGACCGCTCTGGCCGCGGAGCTCGCGGCCGAGCAGCAGGTCATCGACACGGTGTACGCCCGCCTCGACACGCTGCGCGGCCAGGCCCGGCAGCGCCTCGCCGAGGTACGCCGCGAAGGACCGTCCGGGTCACCGCAGAACCGCAGCGAGCGCGACTCCTTCGCGACCCTGTACGAGAACCGGCTGGCCCAGCTGGAAGCCGTCGAAGAACGTCTGGCTTTCGGCCGCCTCGACCTGCACGACGACACGACGCCCCCGCCGGACGGTACCCAGGCCACCGACCAGACCAGTGCGCTCTCCCTGCGTCTCGACCGCATGTACGTCGGCCGGATCGGCCTGAACGAGGCCGACCACACCCCCCTGCTGACCGACTGGCGCGCCCCGGCGGCGCGGGCGTTCTACCAGGCCACGGCCGTGCACCCCGACGGGGTGCGGCGCCGGCGGCACCTGGTCACCCACGGGCGTCGCGTCACCGGTGTGGAGGACGAGGTGCTCGACCTGACCGGCACCCAGGAGGGTGTGCTGTCCGGCGAGGGCGCCCTGCTGGCCGCCCTGGCCGCGGGACGCACCGGCCGGATGGGCGACATCGTCGCGACCATCCAGGCCGAGCAGGACGCGGTCATCCGCGCCGACCTGGCCGGTGCGCTGGTCGTGCAGGGCGGACCGGGGACCGGCAAGACGGCTGTCGCCCTGCACCGCGCGGCCTACCTGCTCTACGCCCACCGACGCACCCTGGAACGCTCCGGGGTGCTGCTGATCGGGCCGAGCCGGACCTTCCTGCGCTACATCGACCAGGTGCTGCCGTCGCTGGGCGAGACCGGGGTCGTCACCATGACGGTGGCCGAGCTGGTCCCCGGGGTGAACGCCCCCGGGACTGAGCCGACAGCGTCGGCCCGCATCAAGGGCCACCTGGCGATGGCTGACGTGCTGGCCCGGGCGGTGCGGGCCCGGCAACGGGTCCCCGCCGAGCCGACCGCCGTGGTGCTGGACGGCCGCACCGTGCACGTCACGCCCGACGACGTGCGGGCTGTCGTCGGCCGCACCCGACGGCTGCACCGCCCGCACAACCTGGCCCGGGTGACCTTCGTGCGGGAGATGCTCGGTCGGCTCGCCGACCAGTACCTCGCCCAGCTCGGCAGCCGCGTCGACAGCACCGACCGGGCCGAGGTCGTCGAAGACCTGCGCACCCACCGGGACGTTCGGGTGGCGCTCAACCTCGCCTGGATGCCGCTGACCCCGCAGGGCCTGCTCGGCGACCTGTACGCCAAGCCGTGGCGGCTGGCCGAGGCGGCGCCGCACCTGTCCGCGTCCGACCGTGCACTACTGGCCCGGGACCGCACGGCACCGTGGACCCCGGACGACGTCCCGCTGCTCGACGAGCTCTCCGAGCTGCTCGGCACCGACGACCAGGCGGCCCGCGCCCAGGCCAGGGCCGAGGCTCAGCAACGGGCGGCCGAGGTCGAGTACGCCCGGCAGACCCTCCAGGCCGCGGGCGGCGGCTGGGTCCTGCCCTACGGCGCGGCCCTGGGTGACATGGTGTCCGCGGAGGGGCTGGCCGAACGGGCGGCGGGCGGCGGGTCGCTGCTCACCACCGCCGAGCGCGCCGCCGGCGACCGTACCTGGACCTACGGTCACGTCGTCGTCGACGAGGCGCAAGAGCTCTCCCCCATGGCCTGGCGGGCGCTGCTGCGGCGGGTTCCGACCCGGTCCCTGACTGTCGTCGGCGACGTGGCGCAGACCGCGGCGCCGTCCGGGGCCCGCTCCTGGGCGGCCATGCTCGGCCCGGTCCTGGGGTCGTCGTGGCGGGCAGCCGAGCTGACCGTCAACTACCGCACCCCGGCTACCGTCGCCGCCGCTGCCGACGACTTCGCCCGCGCGGTAGGCCTGCCGGTCTCCACCCTGATCTCGGCCCGGGACGTCCCTGACGCCCTGGTCGCGACCCAGGTCGCGGCGGCGGACGTCGCCACCACGGCGGCACAGGCCGCCCACGCGGCCGTCACCCAGACGTACCGCGACGGGACCGGCCGGGTGGCCGTCGTCGCCCCCGAGTCGGAGCTCGAGGCGCTGGGCTCAGCGCTGGCCGACCTGGGCCGCACCGACCTGGGCCAGGACCACGGACCGGACGGACGGGGCACGGCCGACCTGGAGTCACCGTTGGTGCTGGTCACCCCGCACCAGACCAAGGGCCTGGAGTTCGACCAGGTGGTGCTCGTCGAACCGGCCCAGATCCTGGCCACCAGCGGACCGGGCGACCTGTACGTCGCCATGACCCGACCCACCCAGCGGCTGCACGTCGTCCACGCCGAGCCCCTGCCCGACGGGCTGCGCCAGGCGGTCGTCGACTAGGCGAATCCGGCAGTTCTACCGCCGCTTCGACCGGACGATCATGATGATACCGGCCACCAGTGGAACTACTGCAAAGACGAGAAATGATGCCAGATAGGCAATGGTATAGACGGGGCCTGTCGAGCCGGAGCTTTCGGTCGCCGTGGAGGTCGCAACAGGTGTCAGCTGACCGAGAAGCGCCAGGCCGCCAAAGACGGTCAGGATGATCCCGATGACCAGCATCCCGGTGCGTCGCATGGGTTGAGCCTGGCCCACCCCGTAGGGAGCGGGCCATTGCAGATTCCACTGACCTGCCTGCGGATACTGCCCAGGCGGCTGAGGCGGCCCTGGATAAGGCTGGCTGCCATACTGCGGCGGTCCTGGCGCCGGGCCGTCGACGCCATAGGGAGCCGAGCCTGACGGAGTCGGGACGAACGGTCCCTGGGGTCGGTTGTCGGTCATATAGTTCTCCTGTTCACGAAGGAGCGAGCCGACAAGTCTAGCTTCCGGCCAGATTGTGGTGACCTAACTTTATTTCTGGTCAGATGATCTGACGACTGTCAGGAGAGGCAGGACTGACGAGAAACCCCGGATACCACGCGAGGACCGGGTCTCACGACTCGTCACGGTCGGCAAGCCGGGCGCGCCCCTCGGCGAGGCGCTGCTTCAACCAGTCGGGCTGGTGCTCCTCGTGACGAGGAAACTTCTCCTGGTCGGTGACATACGCTATCGGGTCGATCGGGACGTCCCACTCAGGCTCGGAGTCGTAGTTGTACTCTGCCGTGGCCCCGCCTTCGGGAGTCACCGTGATCCTCACACCGAACCACGTACCCTTACCTGGGACGTAGCACGCAGCACGAAGGTCCCGAGTCGCGCGGTAAAGTTCTAGTGATTCTCCTCGCGGGGAGTTTGCGCATCCATCAGGGAGCTCGAACTCCCCACCCGGATTATATGCAAAAATGGTGGACTCGCGAACCGCGACCGTAGCATTCTCCGCATACACTATGCGCTGGTCGCCATCAGAAAGCAACCGATAGAGTTCAGAACCTGCCCTTTCCATGGAGTCTCGCTGAGCGATGAGCCCTCCAGCTTCAGACATTATCGTAGATCTTTCTGATTGTAGGTCCACCATTGACGCTGTAGTCTACCACAGTGAATTCCGGCACAGTGCTCCCTGGTGGGTAAGAGTGCCTGACGTCGACGGCGATCTGGGCGTCTGGGTCGTCGGCGAGGATTCTTCGCCATTCGTTCTCGAGGTTGAAGAAGGAGTCTCCGCTGCCACGGTTGACCTGCTCGAGCTGGGCCTTGACGTTGACGTACTCACCGCCGCCGCCGAAGTCGGTGCCGAGCATGTGACCGCCGTCGTACCCGAGTCCGCCCTCGTCGCCGACGCGCGACTGCACCGACTCTGAGCGCCGGGCCTCGCCCAGGGCCAGGTGATCGGTGTGGGCGAGGACGGTACGCCCTTCCGCGTCGGTGACGAACACGTGCGCGTGGTTGGCACCCGGGACCGGGTCGGTGACCTGCGGGTGCACCACGTAGGTCGTGTCGGGCTGCGGTCTGTGCAGATCGTAGTTCAGGGCCGAGTCGCCATAGGCCGTCTCGACGTAAGTCACCCTGCCCGTGGCGTCGGTGTAGAAGTCTCCACGCCCTTCCACCCGGTATACCGTGTGCGGTGCCAGGTCGGTGCGTTGTGCGAACGGGGTCCTGGGCCCGGGCGTGTCGACTCCGGTCACATCGACCACACTGCCCGCCTGCGGACGCGGATAGTTCGCTGGCGCACGCGATGCCTCATCCAGCTGCACCACCGGTCCAGCGGCATCGATCTCCTGCCCGGGCGGAGGTTCGGTCGCGCCCGGATCGGCGCCGCCGGGGCGGCCTGACCCGTCGACCGGTCCTGGCTCGCGACCAGCTGCAGCGGGCAGGCCGTCGCCGTCGAGGCCCATGTGCGGTCTCGGCAGTCCGGTGATGGGCTGGGTGGTGATCGCGTCTGCCGCGTGGCCTGGCGCCAGACCGGTCAGGTCGGCGCCACCGGAACGGCCCGACGAGGCGCTGGGCGGATCGGCGCCGACGAGGGCGGGTTCGCGGACCGGCGTACCAGCAGTGCGCTGGGCTGGGGACGGTTCGACCGGGAGGTCCTGGTAGAGCCACGAGTCCCGGGGCTGGCTGACCGGAGAACCGTCCGGGTCGTACCGTGTGATCGACTCGCTGACCGCCGGGATGTGCGGGTGCCGACCGACCGGCGGGGTGACCTTGTCCAGGTCGGCCAGGGCCTGCGCGACGCCGGCGCTCGTACGGCCCGGGCCTGCGCTCATGAAGGTTCGGAACGCGTCGACAGCGGCCGTCCACTGGCTGGTGCGCACCAGCGCACCGGTGCCGCGAGCGGCGGCCTGGGCCCCGTGGACCAGCCACGACCCGCCGGGCAGCATCATCTCAGCCCCGGTCCGGGCGGCGCCGGAGGCCAGCGCACCCACCTTGGCGCCCGCACCGGCCTCCTCCGCGACACCGACAACCTTGGCCCCGGCCCCGACCTTGGCCGCCGGGACAGCCAGCGTCGCCAGGTTCAGCGCGGTCGACGTGCCTGCCAGCCACGGCTTGTCGCCCCACAGCCACCCCTCGGAAGGGTCGTACCCGACCAGCGACCCTGCCGTGTCGGTCACGACCTTCTGCCGGTCGCCCAGCCAGTGGTCGAACCCGCTGCCAGACACGTTCCAGCCCGTCTGGCCCTCGATCCACTCCCGCGGCTTGCGCGTGGCGTTGGGCACACCCGTGATCGGCACGCCCATCGCCAGCACCGACACGAACAGGTCCGCCGTACCGCCCCACGCCTGCCCCGCCGTCGCCCGGCTGAAACGTTCGCCCCGGGTGTCGTACCCCACCATCGCCGCGAAACCCCCGATGAAGCGGTGCCTGACCGCCTCGTCTACCTGTTCCAGCGCGCTGGGATCCTTCTCGTCCGCCGGAGGTCCCCACGGCAGGTAGTCCAGGGCCATCACCTGATCAGCGGTGAAGACCGACGTCGGCGCCGTGCACATGGTCGGGAACGCCACCCGGTTCACCGCGTCCGCGCACATCGCCACCGCCTGCGACACCCGCCCCAGCAGCACCGCGTACTCGTCCAGCAGGCCCTGGTTCTCCTGCTGCACCGCCAGCACGGTGTCGAACCAGGCGTCTGCGGCACCCTCGATCGCGTCGGCTGCCCGCCTGCGGAACGCCCGCGCCCGCCGCTCCAGGGACAGCATGTCCCGACGGATCGGGTCCAGCGCGTCGGCGTAGGCCTCGAGCGCCGCCGCGACCGTCCCCATGGCCTGAGCCACCTCGTCCCCGGCCGTCTGCGCCGGGACCATCAGCGACAGCACCTGCTCCTGCTCCGGCGCCCGGTAGTGCACCGACAGCCCAGCCCATGCCTCAGCCACGGCCGTCGTGTGCTCCGACACCCCCGCCCCCAGGCGTCGGACCTCGCCCACCGACTCCCGAACGGCCGCGGGCCGCAGATGCCTCGACCCCGGCACGAACAGGTCCGGGTCGATCAGGCCGTGGCCCATCACCGCACCCCGAACGCCGTGAAGTACACAAACACGCCCGTGTCCGCCGCTGTCGCGGCCGCCGCCTGGAACTGCCCCGCCATCTCCTCGTTGCCCTGGTTGTAGGCCATAGTCGCGTTCAGCACCCCCAGAACGCCCGCGTCGATCCGGTTCGAGATCGACCTCGCCGAGCCCGCCTGGGCGTCCAACGACGCCTGCACCGCCTGGAGCACCGGTGCCAGGACGGCTGCCTCCGAACCAAGCCCCGCCGTGACTGCCTCGCGGCAGCCCGCCGCGATCCCTGTCCGGCTGAGGAACTCAACCAGGCCCTCAGCCTCGGCGTTCACCGTGTCCAGGACCCCCTGTATACCAGCAGGGCTCAGCCTCCACCCGGTCACCGTCGATCCCTTCCGTCACGCTCCGTCGCCGTCGTACGACCCGGTCGTCCCCGAGCACGCGAATCGTACAAATCGTAACCACAGGAAACTGTGACGGTAAGAACCTTGTCAACACGTGGACACAGCCACCATGACGAGGTTGCGACCGACCTACGGGTACAGGCCCCGGATCTGGTGGGCCTGGGCGACGCGCTGGACACCGATGACGAGGGCAGCGTCGCGCATCGTCAGGCTCTCGCGCCGGGACAGCTCGGCGACGTCCCGGTAGGCGGTGAGCATCCGCTGCTCCAGCTTGACGTCGATCTCGTCCTCGGTCCACCAGTACGCCTGGTTGGCCTGGACCCACTCGAAGTACGACACGACGACACCGCCGGCGTTGGCCAGGATGTCCGGCACGACGGTGATGCCCTTGTCGACGAGGATCTTGTCGGCCGGGCCGGTGGTCGGGCCGTTCGCACCCTCGACGACCCAACGGGCCCGGACGGTCGGGGCGGTCTGCTCGGTCAGCACCCCTTCCATGGCGGCGGGCACGAGGACGTCGACGTCGAGCGCGAGCAGCCCGGCGTTGTCGATCGGTTCGGCGCGCTCGAAGCCGACGACGGACCCGGTGGCCGCGACGTGCGCGACCAGCGCGGGAAGGTCCAGCCCGTCGGGGTTGTGCACTCCCCCGTACATGTCGGACACGGCGACGACCCGGGCACCGCTGGCCGCGAAGATCGAGGCCGCGTGCGAGCCGACCTTGCCGAAGCCTTGGACGGCGACGCTCACGTCGGTCAGGCTCATCCCCACGTCGGCCAGCGCGGCCTTGGTGACGTGGACCACCCCGGCGGAGGTCGCGGTCATCCGGCCGAGCGAGCCGCCCACGGCGATCGGCTTGCCGGTGACGACACCGGGGATGGTGTACCCCTGGTTCACGGAGTACGTGTCCATGACCCACGCCATGGTGTCCTCGCCCGTGCCCACGTCGGGCGCCATGATGTCCCGCTCCGGGCCGATGATCGGCAGGATCTCCGAGGTGTAGCGCCGGGTGACCCGTTCCAGCTCGCTCTTGGAGTGCTCCAGCGGGTCGATGGTGACCCCACCCTTGGCGCCGCCGTAGGGCAGGTCCGCGATGGCGCACTTCCAGGTCATCCACATGGCCAGGGCCCGCACCTCGTCGACGTTGACGTCCGGGTGGAAGCGCAGGCCACCCTTGCCCGGGCCTCGGGAGATGTTGTGCTGCACGCGGTACCCGCGCAGCAGCAGCTTGCGGCCGTCGTCGCAGCGCAGCGGGATGGCGACGTTCATCTCCCGCCGCGGGGTGGCCAGCATGGCGTGCATGCCCTCGTCGATGTCGAGGACCTGGCAGGCGCTGGCCAGCTGGTCGAGGGCCGTGGCCCAGGGTCCCGTCGAACGCTCGTCGGTGGCGGCGGGCGCGGCCGACGTGGTCTCGGATGTGATGGTCATGTCAGTTCCGTCCTTCGTGCGTGCCGACCGCCCCGTTGCGGCTGGCTGGTGGGTCAACAGCGAGGTCCGCTCGGGCGCGGCGTGGAGAGGTTCCTGGTCCGGCGGGGCGCCGCGCCACGGCGAGGCGCCCCGCTGGTCGCCCGAGAGAGTCAGCCGGGGATGAGCGTGTACTTGGTGGTGAGGTACTCCTCGATCCCCTCGGGACCGCCCTCGCGGCCCAGTCCCGACTGCTTGAGCCCGCCGAACGGCTGGCTGGCGTCCGAGACGATCCCGGTGTTGATGCCGAGCAGCCCGGACTCCACGGCGTCGACCAGCCGGGTGGCCCGTGCCAGGTCCTTGGTGAAGGCGTAGGCCGCCAGGCCGTACTCGGTGGAGTTGGCCAGGGCGATGCCGTCGGCCTCGTCGCTGAAGGTCGTGATCGGCAGGATCGGCCCGAAGATCTCCTCGGTCATGACCCGGGCGTCGCGCGGCACGTCGACCAGCACCGTGGGCTCGAAGAACGACCCCGGGCCTTCGGGGGCCTTGCCGCCGGTGAGGACCCGGGCGCCGCGACCCACCGCGTCGTCGACGAACGCCTGGCAGGACTCGACGGCCCGGTGGTCGATCAGCGCGCCGATGCGCACGTCGTCCTCGATGCCGGGGCCGACCTTCATCTGGGCGACCTGCGCGGCCACCTTGGTGGCGAACTCGTCGGCGACCGACTCGTGCACGAGGAAGCGGTTGGCGGCCGTGCAGGCCTCGCCGATGTTGCGGAACTTCGCGGCCAGCGCACCGGTCACCGCGGCGTCGACGTCTGCGTCCTCGAAGACGAGGAACGGCGCGTTGCCGCCCAGCTCCATCGAGCTGCGCAGCACGTTCTGGGCCGCCTGGCGGATCAGCACCTGGCCGATCTGGGTGGAGCCGGTGACGCTGACCTTGCGCAGGCGCGGGTCGGCCAGCAGCACCTCGGACTGGGCCGACGAACGACGCGTCGGCACGATGTTGACCACCCCGGCGGGCACGCCGGCCTCGTGCAGGATGGCCATGAAGGCCAGCGTCGTCAGCGGTGTCAGGGCGGCCGGCTTGACCCCCATGGTGCACCCGGCGGCCAGAGCCGGGGCGATCTTGCGGGTCGCCATGGCCAGGGGGAAGTTCCACGGGGTGATGAGGTAGCAGGGGCCGACCGGGTGCCGGGAGATGATGGCGTGCCCGGTGCCCATCGGTGTGGTGC
>JAVBSR010000008.1:0-22793 GCA_031556715.1 Cellulomonas sp. | reverse complement strand
TGACGGCCGCGCCCCATGGCATCGACCCCCTCATTACGTGGAATCGGGGCGGCGACGTGAGTACACGTGCGGCCCCGGGTGCTGTTCGTCATCTTCCGTAGGACTAACGGTACAGGGTCCGCGAGCATTCCGACACCGAGTCCAGTACGCCGGGAGCCCCTTCACCCCGGCGCGACGCTCTGATCAGGGACGAACACGCCCAGATCGGGTGAACCCGCGCCCAGGGTGCGAACGACACGAACATGGTGTTTACTGACGTGACGATAACAGATGACCAGCCAGCCCCCCGGTTCCGGTGGGTGGCGAGCAGGGTCAGGCCAGCTCTGAGCGCGGTCGTACCCAGCACGAACGGGAGGTTGCCATGCACACAGCGAACGTCGAGACGGAGTCCCTGCTCACCCCGGCCGAGGTGGCCAGCCTCTTCCGGGTGGACCCCAAGACGGTCACCCGCTGGGCACGGTCAGGTAAGCTCTCGGCCGTGCGCACCCTCGGTGGTCACCGCCGTTACCGCGAGTCGGAGGTGCTGCACCTGCTCTCCGGTGTCCCGGTGCAGCGCGACGAACCCGCCCAGACCGCCTGAGTCAGACCGAGACATCCCCTGGGGCGTGCCCCTGGCCTGTGTTGCGCTGCGGAGCGTAACCGGGCCAGCGGCACGCCCCAGTCGCGTCCGGGGATAGCCCGAACGGACCAGCGGACGGCCCGGCGGCTGACGGACGGCCCGGCGGCTGACGGTCGGCCCGGCGGCTGACGGTCGGTCCGTCGCCGCCGGTGGTGCGCTGGTCCGTCTCCGGCGCTAGCGGACGATCTTGCGGACGACTCCGACGGCGACCAGGACGGTCACCGCGGCGGCCGCGCCGAGCACGATCAGGGCCCGGCGGCGGGCTGCGGGGTCGGCACCGGGGTCGACGGCGTCGGCGAGCATCTGACGACCGTTGGCGGCGGCCCGCTTCGCCTGGTTGGCGGGGCGCAGCCGGGTAGCGAGTGCATCGACCGTGGTGGCCAGCTCGGCCCGGGTGGCGGCGATCTCCGCCTGGATCTTGACCATCTCTGGTGTGCTGAACGCCGGGCGGGCCGGTTCGGGGTCGACTGGTGGCGTCGTGGGCTCGTCGGTCACGGTTGCAGGCCCTTCTTCACGGCGTCCAGGTCTTCCTTGATGCCGTCCAGCGCGGCCTGCGGCACCGGTGCGCCGCCCTTCTCCATCTTGTTCTTGCCGAGCAGGACGAGGCCGGCGGCGGTGGCGAAGATCGCGACGGTGACGATGAGCGCGGCCGCCCACGCCGGCAGCCACACCGCCAGCACCAGGATGAGGGTGGCGATGAGCGCCCCGAGCCCGTAGACCGCGAGGAACGCCGCCGCGGCGAACATCCCGCCGCCGATGCCGAGCTCCTTGGCCTTGGCGGCCAGCTCGGCCTTGGCCAGGTCGAGCTCGGCGCGTACCAGGCGGGCGCTCTGCTCGGTCATCGCGGCGACGAGCTCCCCCAGGCTCCGCTCGTCGGTACCAGGACCCTGCGAGCCGGGACGCTGCGAACCGGGACTCTGCGCCGTCATGCCCTCAAACCTAGCGCCCTCATGGGCACCTGCTAGCCAGAACACCCTGATGGCGGCCAGGCGGTCGTGCCCACGGAGGTGAAGATCGCTGGACAGATAGGGTGTGCAGATGAGCATCCAGGTAGGCATGGTGACGTTCGACACGACCGACCCGCGTTCCTTGGCGGCCTGGTGGGCGGAGCAGACAGGCGGCACGGTCGTCGACGAGATGGGTGGCTTCTTCATCATGGTCGCCCTGCCGACCGGCCTCAACCTCGGCTTCCAGGCGGTCGCCGACCCCACACCAGGCAAGAACCGGCTCCACCTCGACTGCGGTGCGGCCGACCCCAAGGCCGAGGTCGACCGCCTGGTCGCCGCCGGCGCCACCCTCGTCGCCGTCCACGACGAGAACCCCGGCTTCGCCTGGACGGTCCTTGCCGACCCCGCCGGTAACCAGTTCTGCGTCGCCGCCCCGTACGAAGCGTCGTAACCAGACGCGGTTCCCGCTCTCCGATCAGCCCGTGGTGGTATGGTACTTGGTATGGCCACCACAGAGAAGGTCACGGTCACGCTACCGATCGCGTCGGTGCAACGGATCCGTGGCCTGATCGCCGCCGGGCAGGCGGACAGTGTCTCCGGTTTCGTCCAGCACGCTGTCGCGGTGTCCTTGGACGACGTCGCCGGGTGGGGTGTCCTGCTGGCGCAGGCTCTCCAGCAGACAGGCGGAGGGCTCACCGACGAGGAACGGGCCTGGGCAGACTCCGTGCTCGACTCGCCTGAGGCTCGCCTCGACGGCACAGCAGCGTGAGCGGAGTCACGCTCGACGCGGGGCCCCTCATCCAGCTTGACCGCAACGACCGGAAAGCCATCGCGCTCCTCGCCCGCGCCCACGAGCGTGGGGCGCGCATCGTCGTGCCTGCGTCGGTGCTGGCCCAGGCGGTTCGCAACCCTGCCCGGCAGGTTCGCCTCATGCGGTTGCTGCGTCAGCCGCGCACCGAGGTGGCCGCCCTCGACCGGGTAGACGCCACGAGCGTCGGAATCCTCCTGGCAGCGAGCGGCACGACGGATATCGCTGACGCGCACGTCGTGGTGTGCGCCAAGCGGGCGCACCAGACCATCGTGACGAGCGATCCCGACGACCTCCGTGCACTTGACCCGGCAGCCGTGCTCGTCACGATCTAGGGCATGTCTCCTAATACCCTGGTCCAGGGAATGAATCTGCTGCACGGTCAGGTGGCATCTGATCTGGCTTGCCTGGTGGTGGCCTGGAAGGATGTCGTTGTGCCCAAGCCCTACCCGAGCGAGTTCCGAGACGACGTGGTGTGCGTCGCGAGGGGGCTGCGTGACTAGGACCTGTCACCTACTCATGCCGCAGACCCGGACCTCGACGTAGCGCTTCGAGTGCCCTCTCCACCTCGGCCAGCGGAGCCTGCATCGGGACATATGCATCACCTACGGCTAGACCTCATACCCGATCACGTCACTCGAGACCTCTTCGATGATCTCAGTAGGGATGCTGTCCAGAGCCACCCGGTACACGGTATCAAGGCGGGGGTTGAACACGCCAAGGTACTCAATCGGATCGAAGAGTTCCGAGGCGTCGGAGTGCCGCCCCATCAGGTAGTAGATGAGCAGTTGCAGCGTGTGTGCGTTCGTCGGAGGCTTCACCGACACCTTGAATTCCCAAAGAGAGTCCTCGGTCAAAAAATCGCCATCGCCAGCCTGGATGAGATCTGTGTATCCGCCAGAGAACGTGAAGCCATCCGCTGTCACCGGGCCGTACGCTTTGAAGAACCTGAGGGATCGCTCGACCATGGCTCGAATGTGCCCAACCGTGGTCGCGTTCGGCTCGCGCCGGGCGTCTGGGTTGTACATGGACTTCCCCGCCCGAAACACCACGTCGTAACCGACGAGACGACACGCGGTCCTGATAGCACCGTCGTCCACGCGACCGGCGGTCAGGCTGTCCACGTCAGCATCCGCGTTCGCCAGCGCCTCTCCGCCCAGTCGCCTGGCACCCATCAGTGACACCACGAAGGCATCACGTGGTTCTGTCCCACCCGCCACACGGGTCAGGTAGTCCACGGCCATACCCACTGTTGACGCGTGGACGGTCTCCACGTCGAGCGGTAGGGGACCGAGGGCGTCGCCACCCAGTGGGTGAACCTCCATCGCCTTCGGGTTGATGTAGCCGCCCCGAGGCTGCTTGATCTCTTTGATGCGTCCAACAACGCTGGTCATGACCCAATTCCTTTCGTCCGAAGTGGTGCCGAGAGCCTACTGCGGGCCACCGACAGTCCGAGGGCAGGACTGACCGCCCGTATGAGAGGACCCGTCTGCCTGGATCGCTAGACCTAGTGCCTCGACTGTCCGTCTGCACCCACCTCAGGCTCAAGCCCCAAGCGGGTTGCTGGTTCGCGTCGGCGATCGGGAACAGGCCGACAACCAGACGCCGACCCCAACAGCCCACTCCCTCACGGTGGAACGCGTCGAAGCATCTCTGAAGCAGTCCTACGGCCTGTCGGCGGGCGACTCGTGGCTGTCGTTGTGGACAACCCGTCCGTCCTCGTCGTACCGCCGCCGCTGCCGCCACGGCGATTGCCGTCAGTTCGGCGTCGAGCACGTCGCCGAGGGTCGTGGAAGTCCCCGACCGTCCGTCCGACGACACCCACGCGCAGGAGACCACGGAAGTACGACTCGTGGCCCAACAAGCCCGCCGACATCGCCCAGTCTGTGAAGGCGATGTTCACCTTCCCACGAAGATCCCGCCCGGCTGTTTCCCGCGTGCCTACGGCGACTGGGCAGCGGTGGGGCACGTCACCAACGGCACAACCAAGGCCGGGCTGGCACCACAGAAGGATCACTGTGTACTACAGCGGCGGCGACCCGTCCGAGTCCAACAGCGACCAGTACGACTTCCGGTCATCTCGACTTCTACAAACTCGGACAGGCGCTCGTCCGCTGTGTCGGCGAACTACGGCGCTAGGTCGGCGGCCTTGAGGATGGGAGGTTGACGGATGGCGACGAAAGGTGACGGCCAGAAGGTCCCGGCAGTACTGAGGCGGGAGCGGCTGGACGAGGCCATCGTGGCGGGCAGGTCCGTCACGGACGCCGCCGAGATCGGCGTCTCGTCAGAGTGTCAGCGGGATGCTGGCCGAGGACGGTACTCGGACGATGCTGGCGGAGCGGTGCCCAGGTCGCGACCGAGTACCGGGCCGTGCTGAGCGAGATTCACGGGCGGGCGTTGGCCATCGTACGGGACGCACTGGCTCCACCGGACGCAGAACTGGAGCAGGCGTTGGCGGTACTCAAGACGATGGGACCGACCCTGGGTTCTGTTCACGCTGAGGCGCTCGCGGAGCCAGGCAAGGTCCAGTCGAGACCGAGCGGCTGCTCGCCATGATCGGGTAGCGGAGCGGCACGCGCATGGGCCTGGGCATCTCGTGCCTAGCCGCCGACAGCCTGGTTTGGGGTCGGTATCGGGGCGCTCTAGATGACCGACAGATGACCGGGCGTTCCGGAGAATGACAAAGTCCAGATCAGAAAACACCGTCTGACCTGGCCTTCTACCGGTGGCTCCGACGGGCGTCGATCCCGTGACCTCACGATTTTCAGTTTGGTGCTCCGCGCGTTCTGCCGATCCTCCATCGTCACCGCTCAAGCGTCCCTTCGTCGGCCTTGACCAGTGCATACCTTCGAGCGCGCGGATGTGTAGGATGGGCAGCGATGGGCGCGGATTCGCAAGAATCCGTCAACGATCCGTCAACGTTGACGGAAGAGGCGAGCGGGCGAGTGATGGCACGGAAGCAGGCAACAGTGGTGGACTCCCTGGGGCGGAGGCAGCCGACCACGCATCGAGGGTGGGGCTCTGTGGTCGTCCTGCCGTCGGGCAACATCCGTGCCTCCTATCTCGGGCCGGATGGCACCCGCTACGCAGCCCCGTCGACGTTCGGGACGCGCGGCGACGCCGAGGCGTGGCTGGCCGTTGTCCGGGACACGATCCGTCGGGAGACGTGGCGACCGCCTCACGTCCTCAACGCTGAGAGGTTCGGTCGGTACGCCTCCGCCTGGGTGGACCAGCGTCGGACCCGCAAAGGTGACGCGCTGCGTCCTCGCACCCGCGAGATGTATCGCGACGCCATCGGTCGCGGCATGGTCTCACTCGCCGACACACGGCTACCAGACCTGACACCGGCCGCCGTGCGGGCCTGGCACGTTGAGCGCACCCGCTGCGCTGGCGCGACACAGGCCGGTCTAGAAGCGCGCATCCTCCGCGCTGTTCTGACGACGGCCGTCCGTGACGGCATCATCGCGTCGAACCCAGTGCCGAGTGAGCTCGCTCGAACCCGCACCGGTCGCCCGCACCGACCACCGACTAGCGCCGAGTTGACGGCCATTCTTGCGGCCATGCCCGATCGGCTCCGGCTGGCTGTGCAGCTCGCCGCGTTCGGCGGTCTGAGGTTGAGCGAGTGGCGTGCGTTGCGTCGGAGCGACGTGACTCTCGCCGAGTCGGGGCACTATGTGGTCACGGTGGAGCGGCAGGCCCTCAGGGTCGACGGTGCCTGGATCGTGGCCGATCCGAAGTCAGACGAAGGCAACCGTGTGGTGAGCCTGCCCGCGTGGTTGAGCGTCGACGTTGAGGCCCATCTGGCAGAGCATGTCGGCCAGTTCCCAGAGTCCTTGCTCTTCCCGTCTGGCGGGCCGGGGGCGTACATCGACATGGCATGGCGGAGAGCCTGGGATAGTGCTCGGAGGACAGCGGGGGTGACCAGCATCGTGCGTGAGCACGACCTGAGGCACTATTACGCGACTGAGCTGGCCCAGCAGGGGGCAACCGCACCTCAGCTACAAGCAGCGCTCGGGCACAGCAGCATCGCCATGAGCATGGAGTACGTCAGGCAGGCCCACGGTGCTCCTGCCGCTGTCGCCGACCTCGTTCGACCGCTTCCCGCTGCGGAGATCAACGTAGTCCCGATCAGGCAGGGGGCGTGACCTTGGCTGATAGTCCTTCCCCAGAGACCGAGCAGCAGAATCGTGAGAGCGATCGGAAGGCCGATCGGCTGTTCGAATACGGCGACGTGATTCGTGTCGTGTGCACCGATGGGCACCGAGAGAGGTTCACGGGCTGGTGCATCCCACGCGACCCCGGCACCCCGCTGCGTCCGAGCCATATCTACCAGCCAGCGCGTCGAACGGCGGGCGACCCAGAAGGTGAGCGACCGTCCGACGGTAGCCGGGACGGGTTCCGCAAGGTGATCGCCTGCGCCGTCCCCAGCTGTCGAAACCGTGCCAAACCTGTGCGTGTCGTGATTCGCACGCATGACGGAGGGTGGCTGCACCCCGCCCGGCTGGCCGAGGTCAAGGCCCGGTACGACCGTGGCGCGTTGTATGCCGAGGTGCTGCGGCTTGCGGAGGCGCACGGCGTGGACCCAACGGCTGCCCTGCTGGCTGTGTGGGCTGCGCTGCCACCCCTAGGTAAGGCCGTCGTCGCCGATCCTCCGCAGGGCCTGCCGTTCGACCTGCGTGAGCGTCGCATCATGGAGGCTCTGACGGACTGGCCGCAGCCGACCATCGAACTGCGGACGCTCGCCCAGCTCGACGGCAGGTTGACGAACCAGGATCAGGACACGGGATAGGCCCAGCGGTGCGGTCGGGGTGTAACCTCTCCGTATCTGGCCGCATCTGCGGCGCTGATGCTTCATGTCGCTGTAGCAGGCGCGTTGGTTCCGCGCGCCTTGGAGCGACCAGTGAGAACGCATCAAACCCCCACACCAGCAGAGTCCGCGGTCCCCAGGATGGTGGACTCGCGGTGGTTCGTCGACAACGGGTACGGGTCGGCTGACACGTTTCGCCGTCTCGTCCAGTCCGGCCAGCTGCCCGGCTACCGGCTCGGAGAGCGCCGTCGCGGTGCTCTGAGAGACACCCGGAGGATCAGAGTTCGTCGGGCTGACGTCGAAGCCCTCATGGAGCCCGTCCGCACGATGGGCGGCACCAGGTGAACGACGAACGCCGCCCCGCAGGTCACGAGGCGGCGTCCCAGAGTGTGAGCACCAGCGTATCGCACGCTCCCAGCGGCGACTCGAGACTGGCGTTCGGGCACGAGGTCGCGCCGGACGGCGTGGTAGAGGCTGCGGTCAAGGCGTACCGACGCGGCTGGTGCCCAGTGCCGCTGGTGACCAAGACCAAGCACCCGTTCCTGTCAGACTGGACGCACCTGGACTGGACCGGCGTGGACGACGAGACAGTGGAGCTGACTTCACTAAGTGGGCCGCCAAGGGCGCGTCGAACCTGGGGCTGGCCCTGGGGCGCGGCGGCCTCATCGACGTGGACATCGACCTTGGGCGCGAGCACCTGGGAGCGCTGCGCGAGATCGCGGCGGTCTGCCTGCCGTGGACGGCGATGCGGTCAGGACGGCCGGGCAACCCCGACTCCCACCACTGGTACCGGGTCACCGACGCCCTGCCCGAGACCAAGCGGTACCGGACGCACGACAAGAAGACGATCATCGAGGTGCGCAGCAGCGGGGCTCAGACGATGGTGCCCCCCTCTGTCCACGACAAGACCGACGACGTGTATGCCTGGGTGGGCGAGCCGTGGGGCGGTGACGACGGCCCGGCCGACGCCTCGGGGAAGGTGCTGGCCGCCCAGGTCGCGCTGTTCGCCCTGATCGCACACCTGTACTACGTGTGGCCGGGACCGGGCAGCCGTCACGACGCCTACCTCGCACTGGCCGGGGGGCTGCTGAGGCAGGGCGACGGCGTCCACCCGCTGTGGGAGCGGAACCTGCCCATCTTGATCGAGGGGCTGGTGGCCGCGACGCGAGACCGCGACGGGGCACGCTCGCGCGTCGCCGAGTGCGTGACCTCGACGGTGGACCGGCTGAGGGCCGGGCGTACCGTCCAGGGCTGGCCGAGCCTGACCGAGCACCTGGACACTACCGACGCCCCCAAGGCCGTGGACCAGCTCCGGCGGCTGGTGGCCGAGTGCGAGCGGCTGGCCGGGTGGTCCCCGGCGTCGGTGCCGTCCAACGCCTACCCGACTGAGCCAAGGGCCACCGAGGGGCGACAAGCGGCCCTCGACGAGCAACTGGGCGGAGGCAAGATCGAGGTCAAGACCGAGAACGTCGACGGACGATACCGGGAGGGAGGCGACGGGCTGACCTTGGACAGGGCTGTCGAGTTCTGGGAGTCCCGCCCAGATTTGTCTGCGGTGCGCCAGCAGGCCAGAGCCCGCCGCGTCGGGCCGTGGGGCGTCCTGGCCGGTGTCCTGGCTCGCGTCGTGGCTGCGACGCCCCCCGAGCTCGTCCTTCCGCCGCTGGTCGGCGGGTACGGCTCGCTGAACCAGTTCTGGGCGGTCGTGGCCGCCTCGGGCGGCGGGAAAGGCGCTTCCCAGGCTGCCGCAGACGACCTGATCAGCGTCTACGGGGAGCATTTCAACACCCTCACCGTAGGCTCCGGGGAAGGCATCTCGGCGGCTTACGTGCGTCTTGAGGGGAACCCGCCGATGCCCACGCAGTTCAACCGGTCGGCGCTGTTCGACGTGCCCGAGGTAGACACCCTGACAGCCCTGGGCGGGCGCAAGGGATCGACGTTGCTGAGCGAGCTGCGGAAGGTATGGAGCGGCGAGGGTCTGGGGTTCCAGAACGCCGACCGGACGAGGCGGTTCCCGGTGCCAGCGCACAGCTACAGGGCTGCCCTGGTGCTTGGTGTCCAGCCGGGGCGAGCTGCGGCTCTGCTTGACGACGTCGACGGCGGTCTGCCCCAACGGTTCTGCTGGGTTCCGGTCACAGACGCCGGGGCGCCCGACGTCGCACCGGAAGCGCCGAAGAGGATCGCCTGGCGGGCGCCCCAGTTGCCCGGCGCCTCGGCGGCGGCGCCTGGGAGGCGTCTCATGGGTGTGTGCGCCAGCGTGCGGCACGAGGTCGACGCCACCCGCCTGGCGGGCCTGCGTGGCGACGGCGAGGCCCTGGACGGGCACTCGATGCTCGCCCGGTTGAAGCTCGCCGCTGCGCTGGCGCTGCTCGACGGGCGGACCGGTGTGCTGGAGGAGGACTGGCGGCTGGCTGGGACGGTCATGGAGGTCAGTGACCACACCAGGGCGCAGGTGGTGAAGGCGCTGGCCGAAGCTGCCAGGAAGACCAACGAGGCCCGTGCTGAGGCTCAGGCGCGTGCCGCTCAGATCGTGGCTGTGCGGAGGGCCGAGTCGGACGAGGACGGTATCGAGAGGTGTGCCCAGAGCATCGTCAAGGTGCTGGGGGCGGAGCCGGGCGGACTGACCCGGAGCAGGCTCCGTAACAGGCTGTCCCCGTCGGCGCGCCAGCACTTCGAGGCGGCTCTGGAGAGGCTGGACGAGTGCGTCTTGGCCGAGGTGCTGTCGGGGCAGGGGCAGCCCGGAGTGCGCTACACGCTGTCGGTAGAAAGCGACTGCGCGGCGTGAGGGCAGGGGTGGTAGGGGTGGTTGCAGGGGTGGTCGGTATCTGCCCTGGTCAGGTAGGGGCGGTTGGGGTGGTCGAGAAACCACCCCTCCGCGCCGGTCCCCTATACAGATACATACCTTATAGAACATATGTACGTATCTATACGTGCGCGAGGGCGATCCCGTGCACCGAGGGGTGGTTGGGTACCACCCCTGCCACCCCTCGTCTACCTGCGGATATGCTGACCACCCCTAACCACCCCTGCAACCACCCCTCGGAGGCGAGGTGGATGGGGCTCGGGTCGAGGGCGTGGACGGGGCAGGTCCGTGCCATGCTGACGACGGACCGGGGATCGGTGCCGCGGGAGTTTCCGGTCCCTGCGTCGAGGGTGACGTCCCGGGAGGTGGTGTAGTTCCCGACCGCGTCGTGGTGTCCATGACGTGAAGGCCATCGTGCGATGGTCAGTGAGACCGGACTAGGGAACTCACGGAAGGACACATCGCACGATGGCTATGGACCAGTCTGCCCTGCTCGAGCTGCTCGCCGCGCTCAAGGACACCGACGTTAGCGACCGGATCCGCACAGCGACCGAGCGCCTGTACAAGGAGCTGATCGACGCCGAGGCGACCGCGGTGATCGGCGCGGGGCCCTGGCAGCGCAGCGAGGAACGGACCGCGCGGCGTAACGGGTCGCGGGCGCGGACGCTGACCACGACGGCTGGTGATCTGGACCTGCGGATCCCCAAGCTGCGCACGGGGTCGTTCTTCCCGAGCTTGCTGGAGCGCCGTCGCCGGGTCGACCAGGCGTTGTTCGCGGTGGTGATGGAGGCATATCTGCACGGGGTCTCGACCCGCAAGGTCGACGACCTGGTCAAGGCGCTGGGCGCCGACTCCGGGATCTCCAGGTCCCAGGTGTCGCGGATCTGCGCCGGCGCCGTCCTGGTCGAGGCCCACGACGAGTGGGCCGCCACCGACCGGCGCTACCTGTCCGAACGCTCCATGACCCAGCTCGCCACCCTGACCACGACGGAGGTAGACACCCCCCAAATGCTCAAGGCATGATCAACGAACTGACCCGCACGGTGTCGAGGAAACTCTACCACTCAGCGGGACGTCACCCGGGTCGAGGAAGGACAAGAGCGACCCAGACTTTCCTCCTGTCGCACGAACGGGTGGGTCGATAGCGTTGCCGCATGGGTGGTGACTGGAGTAAAAGACGAGGCTCACCGCAGCGGTGGCTGTGGGTGAGTGTTGCGCTGCTGGCAGGTCTGGTCCCGGCGGTGGTGCTGGCAGCCCTCTGGATCGGCGGTGACGGGACGCGGCTGGGCTGGGCTTCCGTCATCCTGGCCCTCATCGGCGTATCGCCGGGTGGGCTGCTGCTGGCCTGGCACCAGCGGCGGCGCGCCGCTGAACGGGCGTTGCTCACCTGCTGTTGGCCGCTGCGGTACAGAACCCCGGGACAAGCCCGCAGTCTGCTGCAACTGTTGCACGCCGAGTTGGGCGTGGCCCCGTACCGCGCCACCACCGCGCTGGATCAGGTTCTCCGGTGGTGCGACGACCCGTCCGACGACGTCCCGCAGTGCTTCGTCCTGACAGGTCCCACCCTGTCGGGCAAGACCCGCCTCACCTTGGAGCTGGCGACCCGCACCAGAGAACGTCGGGCCGTGCGGCTCGTGCCGGGACGTGAGAGCGACGCATGGTCGGCCGTCACGGGCGTGCGGGGCCGCTGGCTGGTCGTAGCCGAGCTCGCCGACGCTGATCCAGGCGCTCTTGCCTCCTTCCTGCGCGACTGCGCCCACGCCGACGACCCGGCCCGGGTCCGGGTCCTACTCGTCGGTCGCAACCCGGTGCCCTTCCGCGTTGAGGACGACCTGGCGGAGGCGATGCTGGCGGCGGCTGGCCGGTTGTCTCTGCCGTTCGACCAGCCCGACCAGGCCCGGCTCAAGCGCGCCTTCCATGCGGCCCTGGAGGCGTACAGCGCCGCGTGCGGCGTCCCGGCACCACAGGCGACGTGGCAGGCGGTCCCTGGCGACCACATCGGCCTCGTCAATCTGCGGGCCCTGGCCCTCGCTGTGCTGCGGACCACGACCGAGCACCCCGACCTGGACGACGACCCGACCACCTGGGTGCGGAAGTTGGCCGATCGTGAGCTTGAAGGCTGGCACGCCGACCAGCCCGGCCAGGCACTGCCCCAGGACCGGGATGCCTGTTTCGCCGCCGCCTGGGTGCGCCGCGCCCGGACCCCCGCCGACGTCCGTGCCGCAGCCCGGACCGCGGTCGATCCTAGCCGCGCTGTGGACGCCGCCGACTGGTTATGGCACCGCTACGCCGAAGCCCCCGACCCGACCCCGACGGCTGGCTCATCTCGACCCATCCTGCGCCTGCCCACCGACCTGGTGGCCGCCGCCATTGCAGTACCGCTGCTCGTCGCTGACAGCGACCTGCGCCGTGCCGTGATCGACAACCTGGACACCCCCGGCGCCTGGGCCGAAGCAGCCGCCCGCGTCCTGTCGGTTGCCAGCTACGTCGACGGCGTCGCCCTGGTCAGGGCCATTGGCCGCCCCATTGACGCCGCCACTGTGGAGGCCCTGGTGGCGCGGACCCCTGACACACCCGAGGCCATCCGTCGTGCCGACGCCGCTCTAACTTCCCTGCTCGACGATCCAGCCACCGACCGTCTGGCCACCGAAGCCCTCATTGGCGCCCTGGGTGACGACTTCCCCCATGCCCAGGTCGCGGCCACTGCCCACCTTGTCACTTTGCTCGACGCCCTGGTGATGACCGACTCCGATGACAAGCCGACCTTGGCCAGGGCGTTGGACCACTATGGCCGAAGGCTGTCGGAGGTAGATCGCCCTGAGGAAGCGCTGGAGGTGACAGCGCGGGCAGTGCAGATCTACGAGCAACTGGCAGCAACGAACCCGGTCGCCTACGAGGCCGACCTCGCCAGATTGCTGAACGGATTCAGCGGCCGACTGGCGAAAGTTGATCGTCGTGAGGAGGCGCTGGAACCTTCGTTCCGTGCGGTACAGATGCTCGAACGCCTCTCTTCGTCAAGTCCAACCTACAAGCCCGATCTTGCCGAGTCGCTGGAAGGCTATGGCGCCCGACTGCTAGGAGTGGGTCGATTTGCGGAAGCACTAGAACCGTCAGAACGGGCAGTACGGATCTACGACGGGCTGGCCGCTACGGGGCCCGCTGTCTACAAGCCCAACCTTGCTGCGGCTCTAGGAAACTACTCTGCCGTCCTTTTGGCGATGGGGCGTCGTGCGGAGGCTCTGGAGGCAAACCACCAGGCGGCAAGGCTTTACGAGTCGCTCGCATCCGAAAACCCCCGAACCTACGAAGCCCGCCTTGCCCGGTCGCTTCATCTCTATGGTTCTACTCTGATGATTGTCGGGCGGCTGGACAATGATCGAAAACGCCGAGATGAAGGACTGCAAACTCTGCACCGGTCGGTGCAGGTATTTGAGAACCTGGTCTCAGCAGACCGGTCATATGAATCCGAACTCGCCCTGATGCTTGGGAACTATGGCACGGCGTTGTCGATGTCCGGCCGCAGTATCGAGGCTCTGGAACCGTTGCTCGGTGCGGTGCAGACCTTCATGCGGCTGTCAGCCGAGGATCCTGTTACACATGAGCATCACCTGGCTGAGGCGCTGGCTGCGTACGCAGGACGACTATCGGATGTTGGGCGCCACCAGGAGGCCTTGCAGGCATTTCGCCAGGCGGTGCAGATATACGAACGGCTAGCCGCCACTGACCCTGACGCGTACGAATACAGTCTCGCCAACGTGCTCTACAGTTATGGCGGCCAGCTTTCGGGGATGGGTCTCCTTGAGAAAGGGATGAAAACACTACTTCGCGTGGTGCAGATCTTCGAAAAACTTGCAGCTGCCAACGGGTACTATGAGCCGGACCTCGCAGACGCGCTATCCGTGTACTCTATCCATCTCGCAAGGAACGGGTGCACAGATCGGGCGCTGGCCGCAATCGCCCGATCGGTGGAGATGTTCGAGCACCTGGTGGCTGCTGCCAATCCCGCCGTCAACCGTCAAAACCTTGCCAACGTTCGCGGGAGGTATATCGCACTACTCAAGGGGGCTGGTCGCGACGAAGAAGCAGAGGCTGCCCGACGTCGGTACGACGCTGACCTCAATGGGCCAGCCCGAGGCGAATCAGCGACCGTCGTGCTGCATCCCATGGCGAGAGCCGCAGTTGACCGGGCATGGCGCGGCCATGCCCGCCCGGCGCGGGAGGCTACATCCACACCTGCGACCGCGACCACGGCACCCCGAATCGCCCGTGAGCCTGATCGCGAACCGGAGCGTTAGGTGTTACGGGGCGTGACGTTGGTGGCACCGGCTGGGGTGTGGGGTTAGGGCACGGGCAGCCGGGAGGGTAGGCGCATGACCTGAATAGCTACTCCGCGTCGGTTATCGGGAACAGGTCGGCAACGGGAACGCCGAGGGTGTCGGCGAGCTTGTGGATGACGTCGAGGGTGGGGTTGCGGCGTCCGCGCTCGATGCCGCTGACGTAGGTGCGGTCCAGGTTGGCCCGGTGGGCGAAGTCCTCCTGGGACCAGTGGCGGGCGGCCCGGAGCTCTTTCACCCTGCCGCCGAACGTTCGGCGGTGAGATGGCTCAGGCATGGCCCCACCGTCAGGCTATGCTGCCGATGAGTCCACGGACTATGAGTCACATCAGGAGGCTGGAGAGATGAGTTCCGACAGCAGCGGCACCCAAACGGCACGTAAGCGGTGGTACCGGCGCATCCCGTGGTGGGGATGGGTCGCGGTGGTCATCGTGGTGGTGATCGCTGCGGCGGCAGGTGGAGGCGGAGGGAGCGACAAGCCCACGGCGGACGCGACGACTACTCCACCGGCGGCGAGCGAACCCTCGTCGCCGGGCGCCGAGCAGTCGTCCGAGGACACGACCCAGCCCGCCGACGATGCACCGGCCTCAGAGCCGACATCCCTCACAGCGGAGCACGTCGAGGCTTTCCTGAAGGAGTCCTACGGTCTGTCGGCTGGGGACTCGTGGAAGACGCTGTGTGCAGCCGACCCAGGCTTCTACCCCTACCCGTGCGCCATCGCTTCGATGGAGCTGTCCGGCGCTGGGGTCTTGCGTGTCACCGTGCAGGAGTCGTTGACCAAGGACGACGCCGAGCAGTACGCCCGAGGTGCGCTGAACTTCCTGTGCACGACCAAGAGCACGACGGCGGAGTTCGCGTCCGTGACCTGGGTCGAGATCGCCGACACCAGCGGTGGCACACGAGGGCAGATGTCCGCGAGCAGCAACCCCATGTGCTCCGCCAACCGCTGAGGGTTGTGTGCCTCGACATTTGCTCGTGCATGGCGGGGCAGGGAGGATGCCTCTGGTCGCAGTCAGGTTGCGACCGGACTGTGCGGAGGATCGGATGGCAGCGGCATTACCCGACGAGACCGTGTGTCCGGTGTGCGGTAAGGAGGAGAGCGTCTGCGACCACGTGAAGATGCGCTGTCCGAAGCACGGGCTGACCCACGCGAGCTGGGGCAGCGGCAACTATGTGGGTGATGAGCCGCTTGAGGTCCTGAACTGCGGCAACTGTGGCAGCCACGAAGCTGGGTGCCGGTGCCAGCGGTGTCAGGTGCCGCGCAGCCGCGATGCTGTGCTGAAGTGGTTGTTTGACCTTGACCAGCGCGGTGCTCGCGCCAAGGATGTCACCGAGTTTGCAGGTTGCCTCTACGACTCCGCCGACCATCCGTTCACCGAGCAGGAGACACGCGCAGCACTCGCCTGGTTGTGCGAGCAGGGCTACGCGACAGGAGACCGGGGCCACCAGGGCTCAGTCGTTCTCCGTCCACGCATCACGCCTGCTGGTCGGCTCTACGCGACACCGCCCGCCATCTACTGAAAGCACGGCCCGAACCGGCTAGCGTGCAGGTATGGATGCGAACAGTTGTACGGGTAGCCAGGTGCCTGGGTGGGATGAGGTCATGACGGCTTGGTCGGGTCTTGCGATGGCAGTGGCGACGGTGGTCCTGGCCATGGTGGCTGTTGTGGCGTGGAAGACGGCGAAGGCCACGCTGGACGCCTCGCGACGTGCCAGTGCGGCCGCCGAGGCGGCCAACGAGCAGGCCCGCCTCGACAGCATCGCTCGGACCCGGCCCTACGTGTACGTCGAGGTCATCCCTGGTCTTGCAGGAGTGGACACGTACGACGTCAGGGTGTTCAACTCGGGCAGGTCTGCTGCGCAACGTCTCACCTTGGACTACGACTCGTGGCCCGACGAGCTCGATGACATCGCCCAGGCACTAAAGACGATGTTCACCACCCCACGGACGCTCCCGCCGGGCTGTTCCCTGCGAGCAATGTGGAGACTGGGCAGCGGGCAGGGCACGTTCACCGACGGCACCACTGAGGCCGGACTGGGCACCACGGGGAAGATCACCGTGCACTACAGCGGTGACGACCCGTCCGAGCCGTACAGTGACCAGTACGACGTTCAGATCGAAGGCTCCGGCATCTGGCCGGTCCCTGAGCAAGGCCCCGAACCGGGATCAGCTGGCGACCGGCTCGACTTCTACAAGCTCGGGCAGGCCCTTGTACGTCGGGTCGGCGAACTACAGCGCTAGGCCAGGCACAGGCGCTCGGCAAGTACCGGCCTAGCGTCGCGGCTTGCAGCAGTTCAGAAGACGGGAGGCTGACGGATGGCGACGAAAGGCGACGGCCAGAATGTCCCAGCAGAGCTGAGGCGGGAACGGCTGGTCGAGGCCATCGTCTCGGGCAGGTCCATCACGGACGCCGCTGCTGAGATCGGCGTGTCTCGCCAAAGTGCCAGCGGGATGCTGGCCGAAGACGGTACTCGGACGATGCTGGCGGAGCGGCGGGCTCAGGTCGCTACCGAGCATCGGGCCATGCTGAGCGAGATACATGGGCGGGCGCTTGCCATCGTCCGGGACGCCCTGTCGGCACCTGGCGCCGAACTGGGGCAGGCCTTGGCGGTGCTCAAGACGATGGGGCCATCCCTGGGCTCTGCCCACGCCGAGGCACTGGCAGAGCCGGGCAAGGTGCAGTCGGCAATCGAGACCGAGCGGCTGCTTGCCATGCTCGGGTAGCACGGTCGTGGGTGCTGTGGGACCTGCTGGGAGTGCGGTTTCGGGAGCCTTCCGTCAACGTTGCGTCAACGGAGCCGATCGAGACGACGAAGGCCAGATCAAGAAACCTCGCCTGACCTGGCCTTCTACCGGTGGCTCCGACGGGCGTCGATCCCGTGACCTCACGATTTTCAGTCGTGCGCTCTACCAACTGAGCTACAGAGCCCGGCCGCCCGGCATGTGCCGGGCGGTGGAGCGACCCTGACGGGACTTGAACCCGCGACCTCCGCCGTGACAGGGCGGCGCGCTAACCAACTGCGCCACAGGGCCTCGTGATGAGACTGGTCGTTCGTGTACCTCTGGTCGTTCGTACCCCCAACGGGATTCGAACCCGTGCTACCGCCGTGAAAGGGCGGGGTCCTAGGCCGCTAGACGATGGGGGCCAGCGCTCCTGACGTCGTGGCGTCCGAAGACCGTCTGAGATCATACGGGCATCGAGGCCGGATAGGCAAAGTCAATCGTCGCCGATGGACAGACCGGCGGGTGAAGGGGGTCGTATCCGTCGGCGTCGACCGCTATCATCGGCGTATGACGATGCTTGGAGAGGTGACGGCCGGGTCGGTGGTCGATGCCGCCGCTCAGGGGTCCCCGGACGAAGCCGTGGCCGGGGCGGCCACGGCAGGGGCCGAGCACGACGTGCTGCACAGCCACGCGGGGGTCACAGGGCACGCGCACGGCGAGGTGGTCCAGGTGCTGCGCGCCCTGGCCGAACCGGCGCGGCTGTCGGTCGTGCACCTGCTGGCCGAGGCGCCGCGCCGGGTCACCGATCTCACCGTCGTGCTCGGGCTGGCACAGTCCACCGTGTCGGGGCACCTGGCGGTGCTGCGCGAGGCGGGTCTGGTCACGGCCACGCCGCAGGGGCGGTCCACCTGGTACGCCCTGGTCGACGCCGAGGTCGACGGGCTGCTCGGGGCTGCCGAACGGGTCGTCACACGGTTGGCCGCCTCATGAGCCACGACCACGCGCACACCACCGCCGGCCAGGCCCACCGGGGGCGGCTCGTCGTGGTGCTGGCCATCACGACGACGGTGCTGGTCGTGGAGGTCGTCGGTGGGCTGGTGTCGGGGTCGGCCGCGCTGCTGGCCGACGCCGGGCACATGCTCACCGACGCGGCCGGGCTGGCGCTGGCGCTGGTGGCGACAGGTCTGGCCGCCCGCCCGGCGACATCCGTGCGGACCTTCGGCTGGCAGCGGGTCGAAGTGCTGGCGGCCCTGGTCAACGGGATGGTCGTCGCGGTGGTGGGTATCGTCGTGCTGGTCGAGGGGGTGCGCCGCACCGCCGACCCGCGGCCGGTCAGCGCGGGGGTGATGCTGGCGGTCGCGGTGGTCGGGCTGGTGGCCAACGCCGTCGGGCTGGGGCTGCTGCGACGCGGGCAGGCCGAGTCGCTCAACGTGCGCGGCGCGTACCTCGAGGTGCTCGGAGACCTGCTCGGCTCGGTGGCGGTCGTCGTGGCCGCCGTGGTCATCGCGACGACGGGTTTCGTCCGGGCCGACGGGCTGGCATCGGTCGCCATCGCCCTGCTCATCCTGCCGCGGGCCTACGGGCTGCTGCGGCAGGTGGCCCTGGTGCTGCTGGAGGCGGCACCTGAAGGGGTCGACCTGGACGAGGTGCGCCGCCACCTGAGCGAGGTGCCCGGGGTGGTCGGGGTGCACGACCTGCACGCCTGGACCATCACCTCGGGCGTGCCGGTGCTGTCGGCCCACATCGTGGTGGCCGACGACGTGGCCCCCTGCGGCGCCACACCCGGCATCCTCGACGACCTTCAAGCCTGCCTGCGGGGCCACTTCGACGTCGACCACTGCACCTTCCAGATCGAACCGGCCCGGCACGCCGCCCACGAGGGCAGCACCCACGTCTGACCGGTCGACCCGGTGCCGCCGGAGACCACGGGCACCGACCACGACGGCCGGCGGCGCCTGTACCCCGCGACCCGCTGGTGACGGGCACCGACCCCCGACGGGTCGGCGACTGCACAGCCCGGCCGACGCGGTGGTGGCCCTTCCGCCGCCTGTCCTGGGAGATCAGCCCCAGCCGAGGTCGTGCAGGCGGGCGTCGGAGATGCCGAAGTGGTGGGCGATCTCGTGGACGACGGTGACGGCCACCTCTTCGGCCACCTCGGCGACGGAGTCGCAGAAGGCCAGGGTGGGCAGACGGTAGATCGTGATCCGGTCAGGCAAGGCCCCGGTGGCCCACCACTCGCCGCGCTCGGTCAGCGGTGTCCCCTCGTAGAGCCCGAGCAGGTCAGGCTCGCCGGGCGGCGGGCGGTCCTCGACCAGGATCACGACGTTGTCCATGAGCCGGGTGAGCTCCGGTGGCACGAGGTCCAGCGCATCGGCCACAGCGTCGTCGAACGCCTCGGACGACATCTCCACCATGCCACCATCCTCCCGCACGCAGCCCTCGCGTACGCAGCGTCGGGTCAGGCGGCGGGCAGGGCGGTGCGGCGGTTGGCCAGGACCACGACCAGGCAGACCGTGGCCAGCACCGCGCCGACGGCGAACAGGGCCGGGTAGCCGACCACCGGGTTGAGGGCGGCCAGGATCGCGGGCACGAAGAAGCCCAGGTAGGACAGCGAGTAGTAGACCGCCGTGAGGCCCGCCAGGTCGTCCGGGGTGGCGATGCGCTGCACCTCTTGCAGACCGCCGACCAGCAGCAGGCCGTAGGCGGCGCCGAGCACGGCCGAGGCGACCAGCCCCAGCAACGCCCAACGGGTGGTCGCGGTCAGGGCTGCCAGGGCCATGCCGGGGATGACCACGGCAGTCGCCACAGCCACCCCCCGGACCGACCGGGGGTCGTCCAGACGGCGGGCAGCAGCCTGGATGGCCAGCCCGGTACCCAGACCGACCAGGCACATCAACCCGGAGAAGCCGACCGCCAGCCCGGGCACCTGCGCGGCCAGCAGCCCCGGAAGGATCGCGTAGGCGCTGGCCGCGGTGCCGAACACCCACGGTGCGGTCGGCGCGACGACGTAGAGGAACCGCCGGTGCCCGGCCGCCGGGATGCGCAGGTCGTCACGCAGACGCCCCGGTTCGCTCGGGCGTTGCCTGGTCTCCGGTGCGCTGAGCAGCACCGCCCCGGCGGCGGCGGTGAGCGCGATGTTCACCAGGTAGGGCAGCTGGGCGTGCCACGGCCCCCACTGCGCCAGCGTCGCGGCCACCCCGGCCCCCAGGCCGAACCCGGCGGTCAGCGACATGGAGGCCCGGCGGGCCCCGGCGCTCGGCGCGTCGTCAGACAGCTCTTTGACCCAGCTGGTGCCGACGGCCATGACCAGTCCCAGGGCGATCCCCGAGCAGATCCGTCCGGCCCCGAGCACCACGGGCAGCCCAGCCCCGGCGGCGAGCACGGCCGAGCCGGTGATGCCGAACACCGGCGCCCACAGCAGCACCGGCCGCCGCCCGTACCGGTCTGACAGCGGCCCGCCGACCAGCAACCCCGGCACGATGCCCAGCACGTACGCACCCAGCAGCAGGTCCACGGTGAGCGTGCTCATCTGCTCGTCGGCGCGGTACATCACCAGCAGCGGGGTGAACTCGTTGCCGCCCCAGGCCACCGCGAACAAGGCGCCCGCGACCCGGAGCCACGGTGCTCTCACCTCACGCCTCCGTCCTCGGTGCCACCGTTCTCCGGCGGAACGGGGAGACACACCCTAGCGCGGCGCTGGGTGGGCCGGAAGCCTCCGGCTGCCGACCGTGCTGGCGGGTGCCGTCTCCGCTCGGCCGACAGCCGGGGACGACGGCGTCGCCGTCGGCGGCTGCCGGCGTACGGGCGTGACCAGGTCGCAGAGGGGCAGCCGCGGGACCTCGCCCGGTCGCTACGTCCGGACGAGGCTGGTCACTGTGCGACGAGAGCCAGGGCGCTGTAGCGGAACCTGCCAGACGCGTCGAGCGTCCGTTCGACGCCGGTGACGTTGGTCCTGGTCACCGCGACCTGGACGCTCTGCAGGTACGGCACCGTCGGCAGCTGGGCGGCGAGACCGGCCTGGACCTGCCCGATCAGCTCAGCCCGCGCCTGCGGGTCGGTCGTGGAGCGCTGGGCGACGATCTCGTCGGTGATGGTCGGGTCCTGGAAGTGGTTGTCCAGGAAGCTGGTGGTGAGGAAGAACGGGGACAGGTAGTCGTCGGCGTCGGAGTACTCCGGGAACCAGCCGAGCTGGTAGGCCGGGTAGGCGTCCGCGGCCCGGTCCTCGGAGTACTGCACCCACTCGGCGTCGGACAGCTTGACCCGGAACAGCCCGCCGCTCTCCAGCTGGTTCTTGATCAGGGAGTACTCGTCCGACGACTGGCCGTAGTGGTCGGTGTAGTGCAGGTTCAGCGTGACCGGTGTGGTCACGTTGGCGTCCGTGAGCACCTGGGTGGCACGGTCGACCGACGGCCCGCCGGTCCCGTCGCCGTACAGGTCGATCATCGGTGTGGTGGCGCCGGTCAGCCCGGTCGGGACGACGGAGTACAGCGGGACGAAGGTGCCCCGGAAGACGCGGTCGGACAGGGAGTCCCGGTCGAGGAGGTGAGCGACGGCCTGCCGGACCGCCAGAGCCTTGGCCGGGTCGGCCTCGTCGGTCGTGGTGCCGTAGGGCTGGGTGTCGAGGTTGAACACGATGTAGCGGATCTCGCCGCCACCACCCTGGACCACCTTGACCTTGCTGTCCTTGCGCAGGTCGGCCACGTCGGCGGGGGACAGGCTGCGGTACGCCACGTTCACCGTGCCCTGCTGCACGTCGCGCTTGAGGCCGGACGACTGGGCGTAGTAGGCGACCGAGATCTTCTCGGTGCGCGGGGCGCCCAGCAGGCCCTGGTAGCTCGGGTTGGCCTCGTAGGAGATCTGCTCGTTGAGCTTGAAGCTGGTGATCGTGTAGGGACCGGCGAACGGTCGGCCGGAGACGATGGTGCCGTCCGAGGTGACCTCGTCGGCGGAGAAGACCTCCTCGTCGACGATCGGCCCGGCCGGCGACGCCAAGACCTGCGCGAAGGTCTGGTCGTCGGGCGACTTCAGGTGGAACACCACGGTGGTGTCGTCCGTCACCTCGGTCTTGTCGAGATTGGACAGCAGCACCGAGGGGCCGTTGGGGTCCTTGATGGCCAGCTGCCGGTCGAAGCTGAACTTCACGTCGGAGGCGGTCAGCGCGTGGCCGTTGGCGAACTTCAGGTCTGGCTTCAACGTCACCGTGTACTCGGTGGGCGAGGTGAACGACGCCGACGCGGCGATGTCGGGCTCCGGGTCGGCCCCGCCGTACGGGGTGTTCATGAGGAACGGGTAGACCTGGTTCATCACGGTGAACGAACCGTTGTCGAACGAACCGGCCGGGTCGATACCGGTCACCTTGTCGGTGGTGCCGACCTTCAGGGCTTCCTCGTCGGAGCTCTGCGAGCAGCCGGGGACCGCGGCCAGCGTCAGGGCCGCGACGAGCGTCACCGCGCCCGTCCGGAACGCCCGACGGGCAGCCGACTGTCGGGCGCGGGCTCTGGTCATGTCAGTCCTTCCGGCTCGGTCGTCCAGCATCAGTCGTCTGGTCTCAGTCTTCCACCTCGGCGCGCCGGACCGGTCCGCCAGCTCGGTGCGGCCCAGTCCACCGGCTCAGTCTTCCAACGCGGTGCGGCGGGCCTCGTAGTGCAGCCAGTCCCCGGCGGCGTCGACATAACCTTGCCGGCTCCCGGCGGTCGCCCAGAAGTACTGGGTGCCGTCGGCCGCGGTGACCTGCCCGGTGATCGTACCCAGAC
>JAVBSR010000070.1:0-54457 GCA_031556715.1 Cellulomonas sp. | reverse complement strand
CGAGGCTGTGAGGCTGGCTCACGCTGCCGTGGTCGGGGCGTCGAGCATACGGACCACCATGTCGTGCACGACCATCGGGTCGAGCGGCTGGGTGGCGACGTTCTCCGCGTTCGACCAGGACGCCAACCAGGCGTCGGCCGGCCGGGCGATGATCACCAGCACCGGCGGGCAGTCGTCGATCTCGTCCTTGAGCTGGCGGGACAGGCCCATCCCGCCGACCTTGTCCGCCTCGGCGTCGAGGATGAACAGGTCGACGTCGCCGCCACGGGCCTCCTTGACGACCGCGTCGGCGGTGGCGACCTCGACCCAGCGGGTGTCGGGGCTGTCGGCATCCAGGCGGGGGCCGACAGCCAGGCGGACCTCCTCGCGGATGTCGACGTCGTCGGAGTACAGCACGATTCGGGGGCCCATCCCAGCGGTGTCGGTCATCGGTCATCCTTCGTCGGCGAGAGCTGCTAAGAGCATCGTGGCACACCGCCGGGCGGGACGGCACCGTCCGTCGGGCGCGCCGGTCTTACCCTAGGCCCAAAGTCCTGACCATGGGTCCGAATCGACCATACTGGGACTGTGATCTCCGCCTCGTCCTCGCGGTCGCTGGGCGGAGTCGACGCGCTGGACCGGCCGGTCTGCGCGAGAGTAGAAGAACGCGAGACGACGAGCACCGAGAGGGAACCATGGCTGACTACACGCTGCCCGACCTGCCCTACGACTATGCGGCGCTGGAACCGCACATCTCGGGCCGGATCATGGAGCTGCACCTCGACAAGCACCACGCCACGTACGTGGCCGGCGCGAACACAGCCCTGGAGAAGCTGGCCGCGGCCCGGGCCGCCGACGACTTCGCCGCGGTGAACCTGCACGAGAAGAACCTGGCGTTCAACCTCGGCGGGCACACCAACCACTCGGTGTTCTGGAAGAACATGTCCCCTGAGGGCGGCGGTCGGCCCGACGGTGACCTGGCCGCAGCGATCGACGAGCACTTCGGCTCGTTCGACGCCTTCTCCAAGCACTTCGCGGCCAACGCCCTCGGCATCCAGGGTTCCGGCTGGTCGGTGCTGGCCTGGGACTCGGTCGGAGCGCGGCTCGCGGTCTTCCAGCTGTACGACCAGCAGTCGAACTTCCCGCTGGGCGTCGTGCCGATCGTCATGCTCGACATGTGGGAGCACGCCTTCTACCTGGACTACGTCAACGTCAAGGCGGACTACGTCAAGGCCTGGTGGAACGTCGTCAGCTGGGCGGACGCCGCCGACCGGTTCGCCAAGGCCCGCACCGCCACGGCCGGGCTCATCGTCCCGGCGTGACCTGACGGCACCCGGCGTGACCTGACAGCACGACGGTGCGGGTGGGGACCCCGTGACCCCGCCCGCACCGCCGGTCGCTCCGACCCACGTCAGCGGTGAGCCGACCCTCAGGCCGGCTCACGCGACGTGCACCCGACGAGCCGGTCGCCGGTTCTCGCCGGTCAGCCAGCCCGGCGGGCGCTGGCCAGGACTGCCACGGCCTGGTCCAGCTCTTCCGGAGTCGGGTTGGCCATGTTGTCGGCCGAACCCAGGTACACATCGGCAACGCCGCCGACGGCGAGACCTGTGAGGTAGCAACCTGACCCGTCCGCGCGCGTCAGCCCGAGCCAGACGGGGTACTCGCCGCCGTTGATCCACCGGACCTCGGCCGGCCAGGTGCCGTCGTCCGACGGCACCGGGACCTGGTCGACGGTTCCCAGCACCTGGGACGGGCCACGGTCCTGGTCGCACTGACGGCTGCCTGACCCGTTGGTGAGCAGGTCGACGGTGTACCCGCTGGGTGCGACCAACCAGACGACGCCTCCGCCTGCGGAGTCGTCCACCGTCCAGGTCGACGGGTAGCGCACCGTGACGTTGCCCCTGGTCGAGGTGTAGGTCTTCCAGGAGGCGTCGGGCGTGACGGTACCCAGCGTGGGGGTCGTCATCGCGTCGTAGACCGACACGACCTGTCGGCCCGTACCGTCGTCCGTCGGCTGGGTCGGTGCGTAGCCGGGGTTGGGCTGGACGGTGGCGAGGATGGCGACGAGGGTCGACATGGCCTCTCCGCCCGACCGGCCGCCGAGGTTCCCGACGTTGGTCGAGAACGAGAAGGCAGCCTCCGGGTGGTCCGGCTGCGGGTTCTGGTCACCGAGCGCCAGGCCGTTCGCTCTCGAGCCGGCCACGGTCAGCGAGTAGTTCACCCCCCACTCGTCCCCGGAGCGGACGACGACGACCTGCCCGGGACCGTCCTGGTCCTGCCCGTCCAGGCTCCACCCGGCCAGGCCGGGCACCGACCCCAGAACCTCGACGTCGGCGGGCAGCCGCACCGCACTGCCGGCCGCGACGCTGCCTGAGAACCCGCTGCGGATCAGCTCGATCGACGCCGTGCTGGCGGAGGCCGGCGGCGAGACGAACAGCACACAGCTGACCGAGTCGCAGCCGTCGAGCGGCCCGGCTGGCCCACCGGTCTCGCCGCCGACCGTCCAGTCCGGCGGGTACCGGAACGTCACCGGGTACTGCGGGGAGGAGTAGGTCGGCCAGCTGCTGGTGTCGACCGAGACCTCGACCGGGGCGACCGCCGCCGCCGTCGGGGTGCTCGTCGAGTCGGCGACGAACGTCTGGTCGGGCTGCCGGTCGGCCCAGGTGGCCAGGCCCCAGGCCCCACCGCCGAGCACCATCACGAAGACTCCTGCCAACGCCCCGCCGAGGGCGAGACGCCGACGCTGGGCCCGGCGTCGCCCGGCCGCCGCCAGGGGACCGACGTCCAGCGTCCCGCGGACTCCGGAGGCCTGGAGGCGCAGCGCCGCCATCATCTGGTCGAGCCCAGGCTCGTTGGTCTCAGGCATGGTCAGTTCCTTCCGTCCAGGCGTGACCGCAGGCCGGCAAGTCCGCGCGAGGTGAGCTGTCGGGCGTTGGTCTCGCTGACGCCGAGGACCGCTGCGACGTGGGCGTAGTCGTGGTCGTCGAGCACCCTCAGGACCACGGCCACCCGCTGCCGCGGGGGCAGCGTGGCGAGCAGCCGCAGCGCCCAGTCCCGGTCGTCGACCGCACCGGTCGGCGTGACCGAACCGGGGTCGACGTCAGCCGTGACCACCAGCCGTCGCAACTTGCGCCACACGGAGGTGTTCCGGTTGACGATGGCCCGGCACACGTAGGCCATCGGGTCCCGGAGGGCGACCCGGTCCCACTTCGGGTAGACCGCGACCAGCGCGTCCTGCACCAGGTCCTGGGCGTCGTGCTCGTCGCCGCACACCAGGTACGCGAACCGGAGCAGAGCGTCGCTGCGCGCGGCGACGAACTCCTCGAACCCGGTGAGCACCGGTTCGAGCAGTCCGCCGTCGTCGTACCGCACCGGGGGCTCCTTCGGGGGCAGCGGCACGATCGCCGCTGGTGCAGAGTCGATCATCACACCCGTACGACGCACGATCGCCCCGCGGTGTGACGGTGACGACCGCGCCGGTTACGACCGCGCCAGGGCCTCGGCCTGCTCCTCCTCCATCGACTGGGCACCGGAGAACTGCGCCTGGTACAGCCGGTAGTACGCCCCTTCGGCGGCGACCAGCTCGTCGTGGGTGCCGTGCTCCACGATGGCACCGTGCTCCATCACCAGGATCAGGTCGGCGTCGCGGATGGTCGACAGCCGGTGGGCGATGACGAACGACGTGCGCCCGGACCGCAACGACGCCATGGCGTGCTGC
Source organism: Cellulomonas sp. (assembly GCA_031556715.1). GTDB lineage: Bacteria > Actinomycetota > Actinomycetes > Actinomycetales > Cellulomonadaceae > Cellulomonas. Next base: position 50,760 of record JAVBSR010000070.1, on the reverse strand, counting down.
AGCAGCCGCTCGGTACGGGTGTCGACCGACGAGGTCGCCTCGTCCAGGATGAGCACGGCCGGTTGTGAGACGAACGCCCGGGCGATGGTGATGAGCTGACGCTCGCCGGTGGAGATGTTCGCCGCGTCCTCCTCCAGCACGGTGTCGTAGCCGTCGGGCAGGGAGTGCACGAACCGGTCGACATAGGTGGCACGGGCCGCTGCCAGCACCTCCTCGTCGGTGGCGGACTGCCGGCCGTAGCGGATGTTCTCCATGATCGTGCCGGAGAACAGCCACGGGTCCTGCAGCACCATGCCGGTGCGGGCCCGGGCGTCGTGCAGGGACAGCTCGGCGATGTCCTGCCCGTCGACGAGGATCCGCCCGCCGTCCAGCTCGTAGAAACGCATCAGCAGGTTGACCAGCGTGGTCTTGCCCGCCCCGGTGGGTCCGACGATGGCGACGGTCTGGCCGGGTCGCACGGTGAAGGACAGGTCGTCGATCAGCGGGTGCTCCGGGTCGTAGGAGAACCGGACGTGGTCGAACTCGATGGTGCCGTCCCCCTCGCCCAGGGTCGGGGCGTCCTCGGAGTCCGGTTCCTGCTCGTCCTCGTCGAGCAGGGCGAACACCCGCTCGGCCGAGGCGGTGCCGGACTGGACGACGGCCGCCATGCCGCCCAGCTCGGACAGCGGCTGGGTGAACATCTGGGTGTACTGGATGAAGGCCTGCACCGAGCCGAGCCGCATGGTGCCGTTGGAGACCATGAGGCCACCGAGCACGGCGATGCCGACGTAGGTCAGGTTCCCGACGAACGACATGCCCGGCCAGATGATGCCGGACAGGAACTGGGCACGGAAGGAAGCCTGGTACAGCTCGTCGTTCTCAGCCTTGAACTGCTGCTGGAAGTCGTGCTTGCGGCCGAAGACCTTGACCAGCGCGTGGCCGGAGAACGACTCCTCGACCCGGGCGTTGAGCCGCCCGACCTTGCGCCACTGGATGCCGAACGCCTTCTGCGACCGCGGCCCGATGACGCCGAAGATCATCCCCATGAGCGGCAGGCTGACCAGGGCGACCAGGGCCAGCTTCCAGGAGATGGAGAACATCATCACCAGGACGCCGATGACGGTGAGGATGCTGGTCAGCGCCGTGGACAGCGACTGCTGCATCGTCTGGGTGATGTTGTCGATGTCGTTGGTCACCCGGCTGATGAGCTCGCCGCGCTGCACCCGGTCGAAGTAGCGCAGCGGCAGCCGGTTGATCTTGGCCTCGACGTCCTCGCGCAGCCGCCACATGGCCCGCACCATGACGACGTTGATGACATAGCCCTGCAACCAGGTGAGGAGCGCGCCGGCGCAGTACAGGGCGAGCACCGTCAGCAGCAGGGTGGCCAGCCGGTGGGTGTCGATACCGGAGCCGGGCACCAGGTGGTCCATCGCCGCGACCATGTCGGCCACCCGGTCCTGCCCGGAGGCGCGCAGCCCTTCGACGGCCTGGTCCTGGGTGACGCCCTCGGGCAGCTGCCGGGAGACGAAGCCGTCGAAGACCACGTTGGTGGCGTTGCCCAGCACCTTGGGCGCCAGCACGGTGAGCGCCACCCCGGCGGCACTCATCACCGCGACGAGGGACAGGACGGCGGAGTAGGGGCGCAGCAACCCGAGCATCCGGGTGAAGCTCGCCTTGAAGTTGTCGGCCTTGCCGGGCGCGACACTGTCCCAGGAGTCGGACGCCAGCCGGGCCCGCTCCCCCATCTCGATCTCGAACCGCTCGTCCTCGGTCAGCTCGGGCTCGGGCGCCGTCGCCTTGGCCTGTCGACCGGACCGTCGGCTCTTCTTCTCCTCGGGCCGCTCGTTCACGCGCCCACCTCCACGGACAGCTGGGACTCGGTGATCTCGCGGTACGTCTGGCAGGTCGCGAGCAGCTGGGCATGGGTGCCCAGGCCGACCGCGCGGCCGTCCTCGAGCACGAGGATCGCGTCGGCGTCGGTCACGGTCGACACCCGTTGGGCGACGACGACCTTGGTGGTCTGCGGCATCGCGCGCCACAGCGCGGCCCGCAGCCGGGCGTCGGTCGCCAGGTCCAGCGCGCTGAACGAGTCGTCGAAGATCAGGATGTCGGGCTGGCGGACGACCGCCCGGGCGATCGCCAGGCGCTGCCGCTGCCCGCCGGACACGTTGGTGCCGCCCTGAGCGATCCGCGCGGCCAGCCCGCCGTCCATCTGGGAGACGAAGTCGCTGGCCTGGGCGATCTCCAGGGCCTGCCACAGCTCGGCGTCGGTCGCGTCCTCCTTGCCCAGACGCAGGTTGGACGCCACGGTGCCGGCGAACAGGAACGGTCGCTGCGGGACCAGGCCCGTCGTGGCCCACAGGGCCTCCGGCTCCGCGTCGCGCACGTCGACCCCGCCGACCCGAACCGCGCCCGACGTGACGTCGAACAGCCGCGTCAGCAGCGACACCAGGGTGGTCTTGCCCGACCCGGTGGACCCGATCACCGCGAGGGTCTGCCCTGGCTCCACCGAGAACGTCAGGTCGGACAGCACCGGCTGCTCCGCTTCCGGGTAGGCGAAGACCACCTGGTCGAGCTCGAGCGTCCCCGGCGACGGGAAGTCCCGTACCGGGTCGTCGGCGAGGGTCATGGTCGACTCGCTGCCGATCACCTCGGCGATCCGCTCGGCCGAGACCGCGGCCCGCGGGATCATCACGGTCATGAAGGTCGCCATGAGGACACCCATGAGGATCTGGCCGATGTACTGCATGAACGCCATCAGGGTGCCGATCTGGGTCCGGCCGTCGTCGACCTGGACGGCGCCGAACCAGATCACCGCGACGACGGTCACGTTCAGCACCAGCATGGCCAGCGGGAACATGATCACGAACAGCGACCCGATCTTGCGGCCGACCACCATGATGTCGGTGTTCGCCGCCCGGAACCGCTCGGTCTCGATCGGCTCGCGCACGAAGGCCCGCACCACCCGGACGCCGGTCAGCTGCTCGCGCATGATGCGGTTCACCGTGTCCAGCTTGACCTGGTACGACCGGAACAGCGGGACCATGCGCGACACGATGATCGCGGCCATCACCAGCAGCACCGGCACCGACACCGCGATCAGCCAGGACAGCGACACGCTCTGGCGCAGCGCCATGATGATCCCGCCGATCGCCAGCAGCGGCGCCGTGACCAGCATGGTCGCCCCCATCATGGCCAGCATCTGCACCTGCTGGACGTCGTTGGTGTTCCGGGTGATCAACGACCCGGCCCCGAAGTGGGTGATCTCCCGCTCGGAGAACCCGGCGACCTTCCCGTACACGTCGTCACGCAGGTCCCGCCCGACCTGCATGGCCGCCCGAGCAGCGAAGTAGGTCGCGACGATCGCGGCGAGGATCTGAGCCAGCGACACCGCGAGCATGAACCCCCCGGTGCGCCAGATGTAGCCGGTGTCCCCCGCGGCGACACCCTTGTCGACGACGTCCGCGTTGAGGCTGGGCAGGTAGAGCATGGCCAGGGCCGAGGCGAGCTGGAACACCAGCACCCCGACCAGGAGCCACCGGTACGGGCGCAGGTAGCGCCACAGCAGACGTCCAAGCATGAGTCTCCGTCGATCGTTCAGGGCCTACGGGATGCCGTCCCGCCCGCTCGGCCGCTGAGGCGTGCCGCGCACGGGTACCGACACACCCACAGGGCTGCCGGCTGAGCCGACAGCGCACACCGCAGGTGCGGCACTGAAGCGTACCCACGATGACCGACACAGCACACTCAATTCGGTCACCGCTCAGGGTGAGCTGATCTCGTAGCGGACCTCGTGGGCCTCGGCCGGGACCGGCACCTCCCAGCGACGCAGCATCTGGTCCAGGGCGGCGTTCGACAGGGTCCCGTCACGGTGGGAGTTGCGCTGCTTGACGACCGGTTCGGGACTCTCCAGGTAGACGATCTCGACCTGGGCGTCGTAGGCGAACAGCAGGTCCAGGGTGCGGGTGCGGATGCGGCTGGACAGGTGCGTGGCGTTCCAGACGAAGTCCGCGCGGTCGCGCAGCAGCGCCCGGGCCCGGTCGGTGACCAGGTGGGCGGCGGCACCGGTGTTGCGGCCGTGGGTCAGGCCGAGCTCGGCGACGGCGTCGTCGAACGACACCACCGGCAGGTCCGGGGCGTGGGCTGCGATCCAGGTGTTCTTTCCGGACGCGGGCATGCCGGACATGACGACGACGTGCGAACCCGGCGGGGCGTAGAACGGGTAGTCCAGGCTGATCGCGCCCCGGCGACGGCCGTACACCAACCGGGTGTGGGCGTCCGCGTAGGGATGCTCGGTGTCGTAGCAGCCCTCGTCCTGGGCGACCTCGCGGAACAGCTCGACCGCCGTCACGCTCTCTCCCATGTCGGCGCAGAGGCGACCCTTGGCATCGGCCTCGGCCACCGCGGCGATGTCACGGATGCGCAGCTCCCACGACAACGTGCGCACGACGTACTCCGGAGAGTCGCCCCGACGGTTCCCGGCCACGGCGTAGAACGGTTCCATGTGGTGGCGGACCAGTCGACAGATGCGTTCCCTCAGGTCGAAGGGCACCTGGGCCTGCCACAGGATCCGACGGGCGTCGACGGCGCCGATGCGGCCGTGCCCGGCACTGGAGATGCGTCCGTCCTCGACGACGGTGCACGCCCCCTTGCCGAGGTCGTGGAACAGCGTCGCGTAGAACAGCACGAAGCGGTCGTCCGGCTCGGCCCGCGCGTAGTCCGGCAGGTCGACCATGACCTCGCAGGCCATCCGGGTGTGGGTCAGCACGTCGCCCTCGCCGTGGAACTCCGGCTGCTGGGGCGTGTCGGCCAACGGCGCCAGCTGGTCGACCTCGTCGACCAGGGTCGACCAGTCGACGTCACCGCCGGGGGCGGGCACCAGCGCGCGCAAGGTCGCGTCGTCGGTCACGGTCCGGTCACCCCGCCCAGGTCGCAGGGTGCGGCGCGAAGAGGTCGACGCCCGGCGCCAGCTGGTTGGGCACCACCGGCCGGGACATCCAGTGCGTGTCGTCGGCGGCGATCGTCTGGACGAACCCGGCCCGGACCCACTTGAGCCGACCGGTCGTCTCGTCGTCCTGCTCGACCTTGACGTACAGCCCTTCGGACAGGTCCGAGCCTTGGGTCTGGGCCGCCACCAGGTCCGGGTCGAGCCGGTGCTGGACCGCGACCTGACGCAGCGACCGACGCCACGACGGCGACTTCGCCAAGGACGGACCGACCAGCGCCAGCAGGTCGTCCAGACGCTCCGGTGCCGGCCCGTCGTACAGCACGGGCACCGACACCACGGGCGACCCGCGCAGCACCTCGCGCCGGGCGGCGGTGGACAAGAAGACACCGCGCTCGGTGTCGAACAGGTCGAACTCCACGAAGTAGTGCGGCAAGCGGTCGTAGAACACCGTGTGCTTGGCGTACATCCACTCGCCGTACATGACGTAGCGCGACCCCAGCACGTCGAACAGCGCGGTCTCGTGGGTGGCGCCCCACGACTTCAGCAGGTTGAAGTGCTTCTCCCGGGCCCCTCCGGTGAGGTAGTGGCCTCGGCTCTGCACCAGCAGCTCGGCGTCGTCACCGAAGCTCAGCCCCGAGTTCGCCCCGTCGAGCTTTTCTTCCACGACGATGTGCCGCCCGGCGAGCGCGGCGAACGGCACCTGCGACAGGTCCTCGTCGCCCGGTTGCAGGCGCGACCCTTCCAGGTGCGGCGTGCGCGGGTACTTCAGCAGGGATCTCATGGCTGGTCCGTCCTGGTCGGCGGTCAGCCTGGCATCCCGCGCACGACGCGGTCAGCTGGAAATCCCTGCGAGCGGCTGTCGGGTCCGCCCGGTGTCAGGCGAAGGAGCCTCCGCAGGCGCACGAGCTCTGAGCGTTGGGGTTGTCGATGGTGAAACCCTGCTTCTCGATGGTGTCAGCGAAGTCGATCGTGGCGCCGTCCAGGTAGGGCACGGACATCCGGTCGACCACGACCTCGACGCCGTCATAGTCGCGCACCGCGTCACCGTCGAGCTGGCGCTCGTCGAAGTACAGCTGGTAGATCAGGCCGGAGCAGCCGCCGGGCTGCACGGCGATGCGCAGGCGGAGGTCGTCACGACCCTCCGCGTCCAGCAGGGCGCGGACCTTGGTCTGGGCGACGTCGGTCAGCAGCACACCGTGCGCCTCGGTCTGCGTGGTCTCCTGCGTGGTCTCGCTCATTCGGTACTCCTCGTCGCTGGAATGCTGCCGTGCCCAGCACGGCCTTGCTCAACACTGAGCCCAACACCGAACCTGCCGTCCGTGTTCCAGGGCGCCAGGCCTCAGGGTACAAGGTCCCAGCCGGCGGCGTCCCGGGTACCGTGCCACCGCTGGTTCTGGGGCGACGCGCGATCGGGTGACGGCTCGCCTCGCCGGCGCGGCGCACTGCATCGATACTTGGCCGCATGGCGACGATACGGTTGCTGCGGATCGGCATCTTCTGCTTCGACGATGTCGACGAGCTCGACCTCGTCGGGCCCTACGGGGTGCTCAACGCCTGGGCCGAGCGTTCACCGCTGCGCCCCGAGATCCGCACCCTGTCCACCGACGGCAACGGGGTGCGCTGCGCCCACGGTCTGCGCCTCCTGCCCGACGCGGCCACCGACGAGGTGGAGACGCTGCACGTGCTCATCCACCCGGGCGGCCCGGGCGCCCGGGCGCTGGCCGCCGACCCGGCGCACCTGGCGTGGCTGCACCGCACACGCCAGACCACGCCGCTGCTGGTCGGGGTCTGCACCGGGGCGCTGGTCCTGGCCGCCGCCGGGCTGCTCGCCGGACGACCGGTCGCCACCCACCGGGACGCGTTCGACGAGCTCGTCGAGTACGACCCGACCCTGCTGGCCGACACCGAGGCCCGGTACGTCGACGACGGCGACATCATCACCAGCGCCGGAGTCACCGCCAGCATCGACCTGGCGCTGCACCTGGTCGGGCGGCTGGAAGACCCGGTGGCAGCCCAGACGGTGGCCCGGCGCCTCCAGTACGACTACAACCCAGAGCTCACGGTCTGAGCAGCCCACGCTGCGGTCAGAGCCCGGCCGCCAGCCCGTCGAGCAGCAGCGCCTCGGCCAGCACTGCCCGCTCCAGCTCGCCCAGGTGCACCGACTCGTCCGGGCCGTGCGCGGCGCTGCTCGGGTCCTCCACCCCCGTGACGAGGATCGCCGCCTCGCTGAACACCTCGGCCAGGTCGGCGACGAACGGGATCGACCCACCGATCCCCACGTCCACCGGCGGTCGCCCCCAGGCTGCGGTGAACGCGGCCCGGGCAGCCTGCATCGCCGCCGAGTCGGTCGCAGCGGCGAACGGTCGACCGGTCTCACCGTCGGTCACCCGCACCCGCGCGCCGAACGGGGCGTGGGCCTGCAGGTGCGCCACCAGCGCATCGCGGGCCGCCACAGGGTCCTGACCGGGAGGGATCCGCAGCGACAGCTTGGCCGACGCCGCCGGCACGACCACGTTCGACGACGTCGCCACGGCGGGCGCGTCCAGCCCGATCACCTGGACGGCCGGGCGGGTCCACAGGTGCGCGGCCAGCGGCCCGCTGCCCACGGTCCGAACGCCGTCCAGCAGCTGGGCGTCGGCCCGGAACTGGGCCGGGTCCAGGCCCACCGTCGGGTCCGGGGCGCTGCCCAGGCCGGCCACGGCGACGTCGCCCCGGTCGTCGTGCAGGGTGGCGACCAGGCGGGCCAGCAGCGTCACCGCGTCCAGCACCGGTCCGCCGAACATCCCCGAGTGCACCGGGTGCTCCGCCACCGCGACCTCGACCACCAGGTCGACCAGCCCGCGCAGGGAGGTCGTCAACGCCGGCACGCCGACCTGCCAGTTTACCGAGTCGGCAACGACGACGACGTCAGCGGCCAGCAGGTCGCGATGCTCCGCCAGGAACGCCCCGAAGGTCGGCGAACCGATCTCTTCCTCACCCTCGACGAAGACGGTGACCCCGACCTGCGGGGCCTGGTCGGCGTCGTGGTCGCCGGGGGCGGGCCCGGTCGGCGGCCGACCGGAGGAACCCAGCGCCCGCAGCGCCCCGAGGTGCACGACGATGCCCGCCTTGTCGTCGGCCGCACCGCGGCCGTACAGGCGACCGTCGACCTCCACGGGGTCGAACGGGTCGGTCCGCCAGCCCCCAGCAGCAGGCTGCACGTCGTGGTGGGCGTACAGCAGCACCGTCGGCGCCCCGGGAGCCGGGGGTCGGCGACCCACGACCGCAGGACGACCACCGGCGACCTGGAGAGTCTGGACCTCGAGACCAGCGCCCTCCAGCAGCCGCGCCACGGCGGCGGCGCTGGCCGCCACCTGGGCCTGGTCGAACTCGGCGTTGGACACGGAGGGGATACGGACCAGAGCCTCCAGGTCGGCGCGCAGGGCCGGGAAGCCGTCGCGCACCCGCCTGCGCAGCTCGGCGACCCGACCGGGGTCTGGCGGGTCTGGCATCGACACCATGGTCGGCACCGTACCCCTCCCCGGCACCGGTCACTCTCCGACGCCCGAGGCGCCCCGGCACGGCCCCTTTCCGTCGAACGAGCGAGCTGGCCCAGCTCGCGTCCCAAGCGGGTGGACTTCGACTACCCTGGCCACGTGCTGTTCGGACGCGACAAGACCTCGCCCACCCCACCCGCCCCGCCGACCGCCGTCAAGGAGAAGAGCGGCGGCAAGGGCCGTGCGACCCCGAGCCGGAAACAGGCCGAGTCGGCCAACCGACGCCCGCTGGTCCCGCAGGGCCGCGCCACGGGGACCAGCAAGGAAGCCCGGGCGGCCGCCCGCGCCCAGGCCCGTGAGACGCGCGACGCCGAGTACCGGGCCATGCAGACCGGCGACGAGGCCCACATGCCCGTCCAGCACCGCGGGCCGGTGCGCCGCTACGTGCGTGACGTCGTCGACTCGCGCCGTTCGCTGGCCGAGTACTTCCTGCCGCTGGCGCTGGTGATGCTCCTGGCGGCGATGGTCCTGTCCGGTCCCCTGTCGTCGCAGGGCACGGCCGGGGCGCGGATCGCGATGGTGCTGATGGCGCTGCCCTACGTCTACCTGCTGGCCAGCGTGCTCGACACGATCTGGCGCTGGCGCAAGCTCAAGCCGGAGCTGACCCGCAAGTTCGGGGCGTCCGGCACGGCCCGCGGCACGCTGGGCTACTACGTGACCCGGGCGTACCAGCTGCGCCGCCTGCGGCAGCCGCGGGCACAGGTCAAGCCAGGCGACCTGCCGCGCTGAGACGGCGTCGCGGCTGACAACCAGCACCAGGCAGGTACCGCGGCGGCCAACAGCTCGACGCCGGGCTGACAGACCAGAGACGCCGGGCGACAGACCAGACCAGGCACCGAAGACGAGCGACAGACCAGACAGGCACCGCTGACGGGCCAGGTCGGGCGCTGACGGGTCAGGCCGGGCGCTGACGGGTCAGGCCGGACGGCTCAGGTCGGCTCGGCCAGTGCCAGCCGACCGCCGACCGGCGCACCCTCGTGCATCAGCTGGGCGCTGGCCACCTGCTGGTCGGCCAGGGACCGCCAGTGCTCACCGATCCACTGCTCGGCGTCGAACCGCGCCGTGAACACCGGACCGGCCGGCCGGTCGGCCGGTTCGCCGTCGGCACCGAGCAGGACCCACTCCCAGCGTGGCCGTACGCTCACCATCGGTCACCCGTCTCCTTCATCAGGTCTACGCCTGCGCCGCTGCCAACGCCCGTCCGATCCGGGCAGCGTAGGCCGGGCCGACGTAGATGAACCCTGTATAACCCTGGACCAGGGTGGCCCCGGCGGCCAGGTACTCGGCCGCGTCGGCGGCCGTGGTGATCCCGCCGACACCGATGATCACCGGCTCCGGGCCGAGACGCCCGCGCAGGCGCCCGACGACGGCCAGGCCTCGACGACGGACCGGCGGACCGGACAGCCCACCGGGACCCAGGTCGTGGCTGATCGTCGTGTTGACCGCGACGACACCGTCCAGCCCCAGCTCGACCGCCAGGTCGGCGATCTCGTCCACCTGTTCGTCGGCCAGGTCGGGGGCGATCTTCACCAGCAACGGCACCCGGTCGCGTCCGCGTCCGACCGTGACGCGGTCGGCTGCCTGCCGCACCGCCTGGAGCACCGGCCGCAGGGACTCGACCGCCTGGAGGTCACGCAGGCCCGGGGTGTTCGGCGACGAGACGTTGACGACGAGGTAGTCGGCGTAGGGGGCCAGCCGTTCTGCGCTGGTCGCGTAGTCGGCAGCGGCGCCGACCAGCGGTGCGGCCTTGGTCTTGCCGATGTTCACCCCGACGAACGCCGCCCGACCGGCCCGGGTGGCCCGCAGGCGCCGCAGCCGGGCCGCGGCCCGCGCCGACCCGTCGTTGTTGAAACCCATCTGGTTGCGCAGCGCGTGCGCGGCGGGCACCCGCCACAGCCGCGGCGCCGGGTTGCCCGGCTGCGGCATCGCCGTGACCGTGCCGACCTCGACGAAGCCGAAGCCGAGCATGACCAGGCCGAGCACCCCGCGGGCGTCCTTGTCGAACCCGGCGGCGACACCCAGCGGGGAGGGCAGGGTGCGACCCCAGACGGTGGTCTGCGCCCCGGGCGGCACCTGGAACACCCGGGCCACCGCCCAGCGCAGCGGCGGGACCGCCGCCGCGGTCCGGATCAGGGCGAACGCCCACCGGTGAGCCCGTTCGGGATCGACACGAAGGGCCACCAGACGGAACATGAACCGGTACACGCGGACCAACCTACTGGGTCGCCGACGCCGGGCGGACGACTGGTGCGGCGAACCCGCACGGCTGGGCCCTAAAATCGCCTGGTGATCTCGTTGACCCAGGCCCAGCCCGCCACCGTGGCGACCGACGCGCTCGTCGTCGTCCTCGCTCGTCGACCCGGCACCGACCGGGACGGCCGGACCGTGCCCGTCCCGGTCGGTGACGTCCCCGCCGACGTCGCCGCACTGGTGACCTCGTCCGCCGACGTGCTCGGCCTGACGGGCCATCCCGACGAGGTGCACCGGCTGCCCGGTGTCGGGCTGCGGGCCCGTTCCCTGGTGCTCGTCGGCGCGGGCGCGGCCGACACCCCCGAGGCAGTGCGTCGGGCCGTCGGCGCGGCGACCCGTACGCTGAACGGCCTGACCAGCGCCGCGGTGGTGCTGCCCGACGACGAACCGGCCACGCTGGCCGCCGCCGCCGAGGGTGCGCTGCTCGGGGCCTACGCGTACACCCGGTACCGCCAGGGTTCCGACCAGCCGCTCGCCGAGGTGCAGCTGCTGCTCGGCCACCGGCCGACCAAGGCCGAGTCGCGGTCGGTCGAGCGTGCCCAGGTGCTGGCCGAGGCCGTCCACGCCGTGCGCGACCTGGTCAACACCGCACCGAACGACCTGTACCCCGCGGCCTTCGCCGAGGCCGCTCGCGCCGCGACCAAGGGTGTCAAGGGCCTCAAGGTGACGGTGCTGGACGAGAAGGCCCTGGCGGCGGGCGGCTTCGGGGGCCTGCTCGGTGTCGGCCAGGGGTCGGTGCGGCCGCCGCGCCTGGTCAAGGTGGTCTACTCCCCCTCCCGGGCCAAGCGGTCGGTGGCGCTGGTCGGCAAGGGCATCACGTTCGACTCCGGCGGGATCTCCCTGAAGCCGCCCGCCGACATGGACGAGATGAAGTCCGACATGGCCGGGGCTGCGACGGTGCTGGCGACGGTCGTCGCGGCGGCCCGGCTGGGGCTGCCGGTGGCGGTGACCGCCTGGCTGGCCCTGGCGGAGAACATGCCGTCGGGCACCGCCCAGCGGCCCTCGGACGTGCTGACCATCCACGGCGGCACGACGGTCGAGGTGCTCAACACCGACGCCGAGGGTCGGCTGGTGCTGGCCGACGCCCTGGTCGCGGCGGTCGCCGAGGAGCCCGACCTGGTGGTCGACGTGGCCACCCTGACCGGTGCCCAGATCGTCGCCCTGGGCCGCCGGGTAGCCGCGGTCATGGGCACCGACGGCGCCCGGGACGACGTCGTGGCCGCCGCTGCGGCGGCGGGCGAGGCGGTCTGGCCGATGCCGCTGCCCGACGACCTGCGGTCCGGCCTGAAGTCGACCGTGGCCGACCTGGCCAACATCGGCGAACGCTGGGGCGGGATGCTGACCGCCGGGTTGTTCCTCGCCGAGTTCGTCGGCACCACGCCCTGGGCGCACCTGGACGTCGCCGGTCCGGCCTACAACGCCAAGGACGCCTACGGGTACACGCCCGCCGGAGGCACCGGCATGGGCGTGCGCACCCTCGTCCGGCTGCTGGAGTCGCACCGCTGACCTGCACGAGACGACCACCTGCACACGAGACGGAGGACTGGACCGCCGTGGAGACGACCCCCGGACGCGGTCTGGCTCGCCTGCCTGTGCACGCACGCTGGACGCTCGGCGTCGTGCTGGTGCTGGCGCTGCTGGTGCTGACAGCCAGAGGCCTGTGGCACATCCCGGCGGTCGAGCACTTCGTCGATCGCTACCCCGGGAGGGCCAGCGGTGCCGCCTGGGTAGGCAACCCCCCGTGGGTCTGCGTGCTGCACGCGGCGAACCTGTTCCTCGTGGTCTCGCTGGTCCGGTCGGCTCTGCTGGCCCGCCGCACCCGCCGCCCGGCCGGGCCGGCCGGGTACTGGCGGAGGCGTCGCGCACAGCCGTGGCTGGCCAAGAAGGAGCGGCCGGCGGAGATCAGGGTCGAGCAGTGGTTCCACACCTCGCTCGGTGCGCTGTGGTTGGGTTCCGGCGCGCTGTTCGTCGTCCTCATGCTCGTCTCTGGGCGCTGGGTCCGTCTGGTACCGACCAGCTGGGACGTGGTGCCGAACGCGGCCTCCGTCGCCCTGCAGTACCTGTCGTGGCACTGGCCCCACGACGACACCTGGGTCTCGTACAACGCGCTGCAGATGCTGGCCTACGGCGGGATGGTGTTCGTGCTCGCACCGCTGGCGGCGCTCACCGGGCTGCGCCAGTCGGCGCTGTGGCCGGACGACGCCGCGGTGAACCGGTGGTTCACGGTGGCACGCACGCGGTCGGTGCACTCCGTGGTCCAGATGCTGTTCATCGTCTTCGTCGTCGTCCACCTCACCCTGGTGCTCGGCACGGGGGCGCTGCGCAACCTCAACCACATGTTCGGTGCCCGTGACGACACGTCGGTGCTCGGACCGCACCTCATGGCCGTGGTCGTGCTGCTGGCCGTCGGTGCCTGGTTCGCCGCCCGGCCGGCGGTGCTGCGGACCCTGGCGGGGCTGTTCGGCACGGTCACCCGCGAGAGTTCCTGTCCCCTGCCTCGCCCGACCCCGGACGACCTCGGGCCCGGAAGCCACGAGGAAACAGAGTCGGTACGCTGACGACGAAAGACCGGCGGTCCTTCGCACCGGTGCGGCGACGCAGCAGGGCGTGGCTGGTGCGAGGATGGGACCCGAGAACATACTGTCGAGCACAGGAGTGAGCCTCGTGGCCGAAGAGAACGTCTTCGACATCGTCGTCCTCGGCGGCGGCAGCGGCGGGTACGCGACCGCCCTGCGGGCTGCCGAGCTGGGTCTGTCGGTCGCGCTGGTCGAGGCCGACAAGGTCGGCGGGACCTGCCTGCACCGCGGTTGCATCCCCACCAAGGCGCTGCTGCATGCTGCCGAGCTGGCCGACGACGCTCGTGACGGTGCCGCGGTCGGCGTGCACACCACCCTGGAACGGATCGACATCGGCGAGGTCAACCAGTACAAGGCCGGGGTGGTCGGCCGGCTGTACAAGGGCCTGCAAGGCCTGGTCGCCTCGCGCAAGGTCGAGCTGGTCACCGGTTGGGGGCGCCTGGTCGCGCCCGACACGGTCGAGGTGGACGGGCGACGGGTCGTCGGGCGCAACGTCGTGCTCGGGTCCGGGTCGTACTCGCGCAGCCTGCCGGGGCTGGAGATCGGCGGGCGGGTCGTCACCTCCGACGCGGCGCTCGAGCTGGACTGGGTACCGCAGTCGGTCGTGGTGCTCGGCGGCGGGGTCATCGGCTGCGAGTTCGCCTCCGTGTGGCGCTCCTTCGGGGCGGAGGTCACCATCGTCGAGGCCCTGCCCCACCTGGTGCCCAACGAGGACGAGGCGATCTGCAAGGCCTTCGAGCGGGCCTTCCGCAAGCGTGGCATCGCCTTCTCCACCGGGGTGCGGTTCGCCGGGGTGGAGCAGAACGACTCCGGTGTCCACGTGTGGCTGGAGGACGGCAAGGCGTTCGACGCCGACCTGCTGCTCGTCGCCGTGGGTCGTGGCCCGGCCACGGCCGACCTGGGCTACGAGGAGCAGGGCATCGCGATGGACCGCGGGTTCGTGCTGACCGACGAACGCCTGCGCACCAACGTCGCGGGCGTCTACGCCGTGGGCGACATCGTGCCGGGACTGCAGCTGGCGCACCGCGGCTTCGCCCAGGGCATCTTCGTGGCCGAGCAGATCGCCGGGCTGGAGCCCGCCCCCATCGTCGAGGCCACGATCCCCCGGGTCACGTACTCCACGCCCGAGGTGGCGTCGGTCGGGCTGACCGAGGCCGGCGCCAAGGCCGAGTACGGCGACGACCAGGTCGTCACCCTGGAGTACAACCTGGGCGGCAACGGCAAGTCGCAGATCCTGGGCACCCAGGGTTTCGTCAAGCTGGTCCGCCGCGTCGACGGCCCGGTCGTCGGGGTGCACATGATCGGTGCCCGGGTCGGCGAGCTGGTCGGTGAGGCGCAGCTCATCGTGGCCTGGGAGGCCTACCCTGACGACGTGGCCTCCCTGGTCCACGCTCACCCCACGCAGAACGAGGCCGTCGGCGAGGCCTTCCTCGCGCTGGCCGGCAAACCGCTGCACGCCCACGCCTGACACAAGGAGATCGGACGCATGTCGCACAACGTGGAGCTGCCTGCTCTCGGCGAGTCGGTGACCGAGGGCACCGTCACCCAGTGGCTCAAGGCGGTCGGGGACCGCGTCGAGGTGGACGAACCGTTGGTGGAGATCTCCACCGACAAGGTCGACACGGAGATCCCCTCGCCGGTCGCCGGCATCATCGAGCAGATCCTCGTCCCTGAGGACGAGACCGCCGAGGTCGGCGCTGTGCTCGCGGTGATCGGGGACGGTACCGGCGCGGCACCTGAGGCGCCCGAGGCGGCACCGGAGCAGCCTGCGGCTCCGCAGCCCGCGGCCCCGCAGGAGGAGGCGCCGCCCGCCGAGGCCGCTCCCCCGGCCGAGCCCACCCCTGCGCCTGCCGCGTCGGGCGACGTCGTCGACATCCTCCTGCCCGCCCTGGGCGAGTCGGTGACCGAGGGCACCGTCACCCAGTGGCTCAAGGCTGTCGGTGACCAGGTGGCCGTCGACGAGCCGCTGCTGGAGATCTCCACGGACAAGGTCGACACCGAGGTCCCGTCGCCGGTCGGCGGCACCCTGCTGGAGATCCTCGTGCCCGAGGACGAGACCGCCGAGGTCGGCGCCGTGCTCGCCCGGATCGGTTCCGGGACACCGGCGGCCGCTCCGGCGCCGGCTCCTGCGCCGGCACCCGAGCCGGCACCCGCTCCCGCTCCCGCTCCGACCCCGGTCGCAGCGCCCGCACCCGCACCACAGCCGGCGCCCGCACCCGCACCCGCACCCGCACCACGGGCGGTGGCCAGCACCGGGTACGTCACGCCGCTGGTCCGCAAGCTCGCGAGCTCTCAGGGTGTGGACCTGGCCCGTGTCGTCGGCACCGGGGTCGGCGGACGGATCCGCAAGGAAGACGTGCTCACGGCGGCCCAGGCGGTCACCACGGCGGCCGCACCGGCCTCGCCGGTGCGCACCGGTGGCGCCCCGACCACCGTCGGTGCGGTCTCGCCGTTGCGCGGTACCACAGAGAAGGCGAGCCGGCTGCGCCAGATCACCGCCGAGCGAATGCTCGAGGCCCTGCACACCCAGGCCCAGCTGACGACCGTGGTCGAGGTGGACGTCACCGCGGTGGCGACGCTGCGGGCCCAGGCCAAGGCCGCCTTCGCCGCCCGGCACGGGGCGCGGCTGACCTTCCTGCCGTTCTTCGTGCAGGCCGCCGTCGAGGCGCTGCGCACCTACCCGAAGATCAACGGCCTGCTGGACGGCACCCAGATCGTCTACCCGGCGACCGAGAACCTCGGGATCGCGGTCGACACGGCGCGCGGTCTGGTCGTACCGGTGCTGCACGACGCCGGCACGCTGGGCCTGGTCGGCATCGCTCGTGGCATCGACGACCTGGCTTCCCGCACCCGGGACAACAAGATCGGACCGGACGACCTGACCGGCGCCACGTTCACCGTGACGAACACCGGGTGGGCCGGCGCGCTCATCGACACACCGATCGTGCCCTCGGGTACCTCGGCGATCCTGGCGACCGGTGCGGTGGTCCGCCGCCCGGCAGTCGTCGCCGCGACCGACGGGTCGGAGTCGATCGCGATCCGCTCGAGGGGCTACCTGTCGCTGTCCTACGACCACCGCCTGGTCGACGGTGCCGACGCCGCCCGCTACCTCGGTGCCGTCAAGGCGCGGATCGAAGAGGGCGCCTTCGAGTCCGAGCTCGGTCTGTAGGCGTCATGCGTATCGTCGTCGCCGGTTCGCACGGGATGGTCGGGCAGGCCCTGCTCCCGGTGCTGCGCGACGGCGGGCACGACGTCGTCCGCCTGGTCCGCACGCCCACCCAGGAACCGGACGAGGTGACCTGGGACCCCGGGCTGGGTCGTCTCGACCCCGCCGCCCTGGAGGGGGCAGACGCGGTGGTGGACCTGGCCGGGGCACCGCTCGGGCTGGGCCGGGAGCGTCACCGGGAGATCGTCACCTCCCGGGTGCGCACGGCCGGCCTGCTGGCCCGCACGATCACCGCGATGGACGCACCCCCGTCGGTGTTCGTCCAGGCCTCGGCGGTGGGCGCCTACGGTGACCGCGGCGACGACCTGCTGACCGAGGACGAGCCCTACGGCGACACGTTCCTCGCCGACGTGGTGCGCCGCTGGGAGGCGGCCGCACAACCGGCCACCGCCTCGGGCTGCCGCCTGGTGCTGCTGCGCAGCGGGATCGTGCTGTCACCCGACGGCGGGGCGCTGGCCCGTCTGCTGCCGACGATCCGGGCCGGGCTCGGCGCCCGGTTCGGGTCCGGGCGGCAGTACTGGTCATGGATCACCCTGGCCGACGAGGTCCGGGCGATCGAGCACCTGCTGCGCGCCGACGTGCACGGCCCGGTCAACCTCGTCGCCACCGCCACCCACAACGACGAGCTCGTCAGCACGCTGGCCGCGCACCTGCACCGCCGCGCGGTGCTCAAGGTGCCCGCGCTGCCGCTGCGGCTCGTCCTCGGTGACCTGGCCAGCGAGATGCTCGGGTCGACCCGCGTCGACCCGGCGGCACTGCGGGCGTCAGATTTCCGCTTCTCCCACCCGGACATCACCGCAGCGGCCCGATGGATCAGGGCCTGCCTGCGCACGCCACGCACCCGTCACTGACCTCGTGCCTGTCACCGACCCCGCTCACGCCACTGACGCGGACCGCGAGCGGTGACGACGGAGCGGGTGAACGACGGAGCGGGTGACGGACAGAGCCGGTGA
Organism: Cellulomonas sp.; assembly: GCA_031556715.1. Classification (GTDB taxonomy): domain Bacteria; phylum Actinomycetota; class Actinomycetes; order Actinomycetales; family Cellulomonadaceae; genus Cellulomonas. Next base: position 33,292 of record JAVBSR010000070.1, on the reverse strand, counting down.
CGACAGAGCGGTACGGGAGGCTCAGAAACCGGCGGGCGACCCGGACCGGCTGTTGCCCATCTCCTCGGCCACTCGACGACCCCAGGCGTAGGCGGCGTCCAGGTCGCGGTGGTCGCCCGGTTCCACCGGAACCCGAGCCAGCAACGACTTCTCCGTCACCGTCAGCGTCTCGCGGACGACCTTGCCGCCGAAGACGTGGACCTGCCGGGCGCCGGCGTTGTGCGCGACGTCCACGACGTCCTCCGGTACCGGGATCCGTTCGGGCTGGTCGTTGACCGGACCGGACCAGAACAGCCACACCGGACGGTCCTTCAGGGCCGCGCCCTGCCGCTCGACGAGGTCCTTGATGTCCAGCCCGACCCGCCCGACGTACACCGACGTACCCAGGACGACACCGTCGTACTGGTCGACGCGGGTCACATCGTCAGGGGTGGCCACCTCGACGTCGTGCCCGCCGTCGCGAAGACCTTGCGCGACCCGCGCGCCGATCTCGGACGTACCACCGTGCCGCGACGAGACGCTCAACAGGATCCTCACTACGACCTTCCCTCCGGGACGACGGTCGGACTCGGCTGCCACGACTCTATTGACAACCCTGGCAGGACTCTACGCGAAACGCCGCGTCCGACCATCCTGCGGTGCCGGTGCCCGGTACGCACCCGCAGCCCCACCGCCGCCGCTAGACTTGCGCACCATGGCCCGCAAGTCTGCTAGCGCCGATACCTCGGCCGCACCCGCCAAGACCAAGAAGCCCAAGAAGACCCGCTGGTACCACCACCTGTGGCAGGCCTACCAGATCACGCAACGGTACGACCGGCGCACCGCCTGGATCCTGGCCGCGATCGTCGTGGTCATCACCGCGGTGTTCGTCGTCGTCGGCGGCCTGGTCAACGGCATGTACTGGTACTGGGGCCTGCTCGGCCTCACGTTCGGCCTGGTCGGGGCGATGGTCTTCCTGTCCCGCCGGGTCGAGGTGGCGGCCTACTCCCAGATCGAGGGCCAGCCCGGTGCTGCGTTCGCCGCCCTGTCGACGCTGCGGCGCGGCTGGGTGTTCGCGCAGGAGCCGACGGCTTTCACCCCCCAGCAGGACACGGTCTTCCGTGGCGTCGGGCGGCCCGGGGTGGTCCTGGTCAGCGAAGGACCGCCGCACCGCGTGGGGCGCCTGCTGGAGAAGGAGCGCCAGCGCTGCGCCCGGGTGGTGGCCGGCACTCCCGTCACGCTGGTGCAGATGGGCGACGACGAGGGACAGGTCCCGCTGCGCAAGCTCACCCGCCACCTGTCCAAGCTCAAGCCGGTGCTCACCAAGCAAGAGGTCGCCGCGGTCAACAAACGCCTCGTCTCGGTGGGCGGGGCCAAGCTCCCGGTGCCCAAGGGCGTCGACCCGATGCGGGTACGGCCCGACCGCAAGGGTCTGAGGGGCCGCTGAGCAGGCGCCGCGCAGCCAGGTCGCCGGGCCGGTAGCGTAACAACACCGAAACATTGCGGGTACCGGCGGGTAACGACCGACCCGTAACCTCACGACTGTCCGTCGGCACTTCGGCGGGCACACCCGACCGAGGTGGGCGGAGATCGATCTCGCTCGTGCCGACCGAGGGTGTTGAACGAAGCGAGCACGACCGACGGAGGAGCAGCGGATGTTCAGCAAGCCTGAAGAAGTACTGGCGTTCATCGCAAGTGAAGACGTGAAGTTCGTCGACGTCCGGTTCTGCGACCTGCCTGGCGTCATGCAGCACTTCAACGTCCCGGCTGCGATGGTCGACGACGACTTCTTCGTCGAGGGCCAGATGTTCGACGGTTCGTCGATCCGCGGGTTCCAGGCGATCAACGAGTCGGACATGAAGCTGATCCCTGACATCACCACGGCCTACCTCGACCCGTTCCGGACCGAGAAGACCCTCAACATCAACTTCGCCATCGTCGACCCCTACACCGACGAGCCGTACAGCCGCGACCCCCGCCAGGTCGCCGCCAAGGCCGAGGCCTACATGCGGTCCACCGGGATCGCAGACACGGCGTTCTTCGCCCCCGAGGCGGAGTTCTACATCTTCGACGACGTGCGTTTCCAGACCCGTCAGGACGCCTCGTTCTACTACATCGACTCGATCGAGGCGGCCTGGAACACCGGCCGCGACGAGCAGCCGAACCTCGGCCACAAGACCCCGTACAAGGGCGGCTACTTCCCGGTTCCGCCGGTGGACCACTTCGCCGACCTGCGCGACAAGATCTCCCTGCAGCTGGACGAGCTTGGCCTGGGCGTCGAGCGGGCCCACCACGATGTCGGCACCGCCGGCCAGGCCGAGATCAACTACCGTTTCGACACGCTGACCACCTCGGCCGACAAGGTCCAGCTGTTCCAGTACGTGGTGACGAACATCGCCGCCGCCGACGGCCGCACCGCGACCTTCATGCCCAAGCCGCTGTTCGGCGACAACGGTTCGGGCATGCACGTGCACCAGTCGTTGTGGAAGGGCGGCAAGCCGCTGTTCTTCGACGAGAAGGGTTACGGCGGCCTGTCCGACCTGGCGCGCTGGTACATCGGCGGCCTGCTGGCCCACGCCCCGTCGCTGCTGGCCTTCACCAACCCGACGGTGAACTCTTACCACCGCCTGGTGCCCGGTTTCGAGGCCCCGGTCAACCTGGTCTACTCGGCCCGTAACCGTTCGGCCTGCATCCGCATCCCGGTGACCGGTTCCAACCCGAAGGCCAAGCGCGTCGAGTTCCGCGTCCCGGACCCGTCCTCGAACCCGTACCTGGCCTTCGCCGCGATGCTCATGGCCGGCCTGGACGGTATCCAGAACCGGATCGAGCCGCCGGAGCCGGTCGACAAGGACCTGTACGAGCTGCCGCCCGAGGAGCACGCCCAGATTGCCCAGGTGCCCGGCTCGCTGGCCGAGGTCCTGGACAACCTCGAGGCCGACCACGACTGGCTCACCATCGGCAACGTCTTCACCGGTGACCTGATCTCCACCTGGATCGACTACAAGCGCTCCGCCGAGGTCGACGCCCTGCGCCTGCGCCCGCACCCGCACGAGTTCGAGCTCTACTTCGACGTGTGACCGGTTCGGCTCAGCCCGTCGCACCGTACCCCTGCCGTGGCCCCTTCCAGGGCTCGGCAGGGGTACCGCTCCGGCAGGTGCTACCTGGCGTCCGCCGGGGTCTCCTGGTCTGCGGTCTCCTGGTCTGGGGCCTCCTGGTTCAGCGCCGACAGCAGCTGCGGGGCGTAGGTCGCGACGACGGGCGGGTCGAGCAGCTCTTCGTGGTCGGCGGGGATCCGCAGGGTGCGGACCTGGCCGTCGACGTACCTGGCCCACCGCAGGTCCGGTCGGTCGCCGGGCGGGTTGGTCGGCTCTGCGACCAGCAGGTCCATGTCGCCGACGAACACCCCCGGCTCGAACTCGAGGCTGAGGTCGCCGTGGCGACGGGTGGTCCTGATGATGCGGCTCATGTCGGTCGAGCTGAACGCCGACAGAATGCCGCCGCGGGCGGCGGCGACCTGCGCCACACCGTCGAAGTCGAGCCTGGCCGCCGGCTCGGCCAGCTCGTCGTCCAGGGGTGAGGTGCCGGTGACCTCCTCCAGCAGCAGGCGCAGCAGCGCGACGTCGTCGGGACCGTCGTCCGCCTGGTCGGGGAAGACGTCGAGGACAGCCAGGAGCTCGACCGCCTCGCCCGCGGCCTGCAGCTGGACCGCGATCTCGTGGACCATGTAACCGCCGAACGACCAGCCGAGCAGACGGTACGGCCCGTGCGGCTGGATCGCCCGGATCCGGGCCAGCTGGGCAGAGGCCAGCTCGCTCACCGACGACAGGTCGGCGTCGCTCACCCCGGTCGCCTGCAACCCGACCACAGGCTGGTCGGTCGGCAGGTACGGGACCAGCGCCAGGTAAGGCCAGGCCAGGCCCACCCCGGCATGCAGGCAGAACAGCGGTGTGCGGTCGCCGTCGGGCTGGAGGTACAGCACCGGGGTGAACGGGTCGGCGGTGACCTCGCCGGTCAGCGTGGCACCGGCCCGCGCACCACGCGTGGTCACCAGCCGTGCCATCGCCGCCGGGGTGCGCTGGGCGAACAGGTGGGCCGGGCTGATCGGGTAGCCCGCGGCGTGGGCGGCGGCCACGACCCGGATCGACCGGATGGAGTCCCCGCCGACGTCGAAGAAGTCAGCGTTGCGGCCGACCGTGCCCCGGCCGACCGCCTCGGCGAACGCGGTGCAGAAGAACTCTTCGACCGGTGTCTGGGGTGGTTCGGCGGTCTCGTCGGCGGAGACCAGCACCGCCTGCGGCAGCCGGGCCCGGTCGATCTTCCCGTTGGCCGACAGCGGCAGGGCGTCCATCACCACCCACGCGGCCGGGACCATCGCGGCGGGCAGAGCCGCCCGGGCGGCGGCGGCCAGCTCGTCGACCGGGCTCGTCGCCACGACGTGCGCCACCAGGCTGACCGGGCCGTCGGCGTCGGCCCGGACCGCGCTGACCACCGCCGCGCTGACCCCTGGCAGGCGGCGCAGCCCCGCCTCGACGTCGCCCAGCTCGATGCGGTGGCCACGGACCTTCACCTGGTGGTCACGGCGCTCACGGAACTCCAGCTGCCCGTCGGGCCGCCAGCACACGTTGTCACCGGTGCGGTACAACCGGTCGCCGTGGCCGAACGGGTCGGCGACGAAGGTGCCGGCGGTGCGGCCCGGACGGCCGACATACCCCGGGCCGACGCCCTCCCCCGCCACGTAGAGCTCGCCGACGACCCCGGGCGGGCACGGTCGCAGCGCGTCGTCGAGCACGTACAGGACGGTGTTGCGCACCGGCCGGCCGATCGGGGCCGTCGACCTGTCGAGCACCTGCTCCCCGGTGATCACGGCGTGGGTCACGTCGTCGGAGCACTCGGTGGGGCCGTAGGCGTTGACCACCGCGACCTGGCCGAAACGCTGCAACCAGCGGCGGCAGGCGTCGGCACCCAGAGCCTCGCCGGTGACGACGAGATGGCGCAGGGCCGGCAGCTGTGGCAGGTCGAGCCCCCGGTCCCAGGCGTCGAGCATCGCCCCGAGCAACGACGGCACGATCTCCAGCACGGTGACGTCGCAGTCCCGGGCCAGGTCGCACAGCGCAGCCGGGTCCATGACCGTCGCCGGGGCCGGGACGACCACCCGCCCGCCGACCAGCAGGGCGGCGAACATCTGCCACACCGAGATGTCGAACGTCAGGGCGGCGTTGTTGACCAGGACCGCGCTCTCGTCGAGCGCGAGGTCGTCGACCTTGGCGAGCAGATGGTTGACCATCCCGCGCCAGTGGACCAGCGCGGCCTTGGGCCGACCGGTCGACCCGGAGGTGAACAGCGCATAGGCGGCCCGGGCGTCAGGCGGCGAGGTCCAGGCGTCACGGCTGTCGTCCCCGCCGTCGGGGTCGTCGAGGGCCTGGTCCGCGCGCAGCGCGACGACCACGGCCTCGGAACCGGCCACCACCGCCCGCGCAGCCTCCAGGTGCGCCGGCGCGGCCAGGACCGCCCGGGCACCGCACTCGCGCAGAGCCTCAGAGCCGCGCGCGGGCGGCGCGTCGGGCGCGAGCGGGACGTAGACCGCTCCGGTCAGCCAGATGCCCAGCACGGCGGCGACCGCCGAGCGTCCGGGGCGGGCCACCAGGGCCACCAGGTCGCCGCGGCCCACACCGGCGGCCGCCAGGTCGTCGGCCACCAGCCGGGCGTCGGCCACCAGCCGGGCGTAGGTCACCGGGACCACGGTGGTGCCGGTGGCGTCGAGCACGGCCACGCGTGCCGGGTCGGTGCGGGCGGTCGTGGCGATCGCCGCCAGCAGGTCGGTCTCGGTGGGGCCGACGGTTCCGCGGCCGTGGGCGGCCAGCCAGTCGCGTTCGGCCGGGAGCACGACGTCGACGGCCGCCAGCCGGGTCTCGGGTTCAGCGCTGAGGTGCTCGAGCACCTGTGTGAACCGTGCGGCCAGCGCTGTGGCGGTCGTGGCGTCGAACAGGTCGGTGGCGTACTCCAGGTTCACCTCCAGCGCGGCGGGCTGCCCCGGGTCGGCCCACCGTTCGACGAGCTCGAACGACAGGTCGAACTTCGCGGCGCCGGTGTGCAGCGCGCCGAGCGACTCGACCCCCGGCACGGCGCCGGTGCCGTCGTCGGTCGACAGACCGAGGAACGTCTGGAACAGCGGGTGACGGCCGACCTCACGGGCCGGCGCGAGCAGCTCGACGACCCGTTCGAACGGGACGTCCTGACGGTCGAACGCCTCGAGGTCACCGGTGCGCACCCGTGACAGCAGCTCGGTGAACGTCGGGTTCCCTGACAGGTCGGTCCGCAGGACGACGGTGTTGACCAGCAGACCGACCATGTCCTGCATCGCCTCGTGGTCGCGGCCCGAGACCGCCGTCCCCAGCGGGATGTCGTCGCCGACGCCCAGCGCACCGTAGGTGGCCGCCAGGGCGGCCTGCACCACCATGAACAGCGTGGTCCCGGTGCGCCCGGCCAGCGCCAGGGCCCGGCGGTAGACCCGGTCGGGCACGACCAGGCTGACGACCTCGCCGCGGTGGGTCTCGACCGTCGGGCGGGGACGGTCGTAGGGCAGCGCCAGCTCGCCGGGCAGACCGGCCAGGGTCTCGCCCCACCAGGCCGCAGCCTCGCTGTCGACCTCTCGTTCGTGCTCCCACCACGCCACGTCGAGGTACTGCAGCCCCGGCGGGGGCAGCACGGGAGGGCGTCCCTCGCGCCGCGCCGCGTAGGCGCCGAACAGGTCGCGCAGCAGCGGCGCCATCGAGCCGCCGTCGACGGCGATGTGGTGCGCCGAGACGACGACCTGGTCGCGACCGTCGGGCCTGCGGCGCACGCCGATGCGCACCGGCAGGTCCCGTTCCAGGTCGAACGGCCGACGCAGCACCATGACGACCGCGGCGTCCGTGTCGTCGAGCTCGACGACCGGGACCTCCGCCTCGTCCGCCGGCAGGACGACCTGCTCGACGATGTCGGACGGCCTGGTCCCGTCGAGGTCGGCACCGTCACGACGCCGGTACACGGTGCGCAGCACCTCGTGCCGGCCGACCACGTCGGCCGCCGCGGCCCGCAGCGCCGGCAGGTCCACAGCATGGTCCAGGCCGACGACGACCGGCACGTTGTAGACGCCCCGGTCGGAGCCGCCCATCTGGTCGAGGAACCACAGACGCCACTGCGCGGTCGACAGCGGACCGCGAGCGGTCTTGCGCCGCGTGGGGGGATCGGCCACGGCGGCCGCACCCCGGGCCGCCCGGGCCAGCGCACGCGGGGTGCGCAGCTCGAAGACGGTACGCAGCGCCAGGTCCTTGCCCAGCACCCGGCGCAACCGGGAGACCAGCCGCGCGGCGGCCAGCGACTGACCACCGGCGGCGAAGAAGTCCTGGTCCTCGCCCACCTCGGGCAGGCCCAGCACCAGGGCGAACTCTTGGCGCACCAGGTCGCACAGCGGGTCGGTGGACGGCACGACGCCGAGAGCCTGGGCTGCACCCCGGCCCCGCCGGGGCTCCGGGAGGGCCGCACGGTCGACCTTGCCGGTCCCGGTCATCGGCAGCTGGTCCAGCACCATGATCTCGGTCGGCACCATGTACCCCGGCAGCGCGGCCCGCAGGTGGTCGCGCAGCGCGGCCGGGTCGACCGCGCCCGGCGCGGTCTCGACCACGTAGCCGACGATCTCCTGGCCCTCGGCCTGGACCACGTGGGCGACGGCCCGGCGCACCTGGGGGTACGACTCCATCACCGCGTCGATCTCGCCCAGCTCCAGGCGCTGGCCGCGCAGCTTCACCTGGTGGTCGTCGCGGCCCAGGTGGTGCAGCTGCCCGTCAGGGTCGACCAGGCACACGTCGCCGGTGCGGTACATGCGCCCTCCGGGCGGGCCGAACGGGTCGGCGACGAACCGTCCAGCAGTCAGCGACGGCCGGCCCAGGTAGCCCCGGGACACCCCGTCCCCGGCGATGTAGAGGTCGCCGGGCACCCCCGGCGGGACCAGCCGCAGCGCGTGGTCCAGCACGTAGGTGCGGGTCGCGGCGACCGGACGGCCGATCGGCGGCGGACCGTCGACCCGGCTCACCTGCGCCGAGGTCGAGATGATGGTGGTCTCGGCCGGGGCGTAGGCGTTGAGCACCAGCGTCGCCCGGGCGGTCAGGCCCTCGGCCAGGGTCCGTGAGCAGGCCTCTCCCCCGGTCATCACGACCAGACCGTCGACGGCCTCCGGGTGCTCGTCGAGCAGCACCTGCCACAGCGACGGGGTGGCCTGCATGGTGGTGATGTCCTGCTCGGACACCAGCGCTGCGAGGCGGTCGACGTCCAGGACGTCCTGCGACTCGGCGATGACCACGCACGCCCCGGTCAGCAGCGCCCCGACCAGGTCGTAGATGGCCAGGTCGAAGGCGAAGGTGGCCACCTCGAGCAGCCGCGACCGCGGACCCAGGCCGAGACGGCCGCCCCAGTCGAGCATGATGCTGGTCAGCGAGTCGTGAGTGAGGACCACGCCCTTGGGCCGACCTGTCGAGCCGGAGGTGTAGATGATGCATGCCGCCGAGCCCGGCCTGACCGGACCCACCAGCTCGGCAGGGCTCAGCGGGACGTCCGGGCGGGCCGCCAGGGCACGGCGCGTCTCGGGGTCGTCGAGGACGACCAGCTCGACAGCCTCCAGCACCGCGGCCGGCAGGCGGGCCGCCGAGGCGGCGGAGTCGACCACCAGCACCGCCGGGGCGGCGTCGGCCAGCACGTAGGCCAACCGGTCGGCCGGGTGGTCCAGGTCCAGCGGCTGGTAGGCCGCACCGGTCATGGCGACAGCCAGCGCCGAGACCACCAGGGCCGACGACCGCGCCCCGCCGATGGCGACGACCGACTCCGGTCCGACCCCCCGGGCCACCAGCTCGCGCGCCAGCCGTCGCGCCGCGGCCGCCAGCCGGGCGTAGTCGAGCTCGCCGTCGGCGTCTCGCACCGCCGGGCGGGTGGCATGGCGCTCGACCGAGCGTTCGAACAGCGCCGACCAGGTCGTCCGGTCGGCCGGTCGGTCCGGCCCGGTGCCGACCTGCGCCAGCCAGGACCGTTCGGTCGCGGTGAGCAGGTCCAGGGTGGACAGCGGCTGGTCGGCCACCTCCGGCAGGCGTTCCAGCAGCGCGACGAACCGGCCGACGATCTCCTCGGCCCGCGCGGCCGACAGGCGCCGCGGGTCGTGGTCGTACCGGATGCCCCGACCGGGCATCACGACGACCGCCAGCGGATAGTGCGTGGCGTCACGCCCCTCGACCCGCTCGATGGTCAGCCCGGCGACCGACCTGGCGAGGTCGCCGGCGTCCAGCGGGTAGTTCTCGAAGGCCAGCATCGTGTCGAACAGGGCGGCGCCCGCCGCCTGCTGCATGGCGGCCAGCGGGTGGTCGACGTGAGGTTCGGTGGTCCGCTGCTCGTCGCGCAGGCGCACGAGCGTCTGCGCCAGGGTGTCGCCCGGATCCTGCCGGACCGCCACCGGCACGGTGTTGAGGAACAGGCCGACCATCGCGTCGTAGCCGTCGAGCTCGGGCCGCCGCCGCGAGACAGCCGAGCCGAGCACGACGTCGCGGCGACCCAGGCACACCCCCAGCGCCACCGCCAGGCACCCGTGCACCACGGTGCTCGTGGTCAGGCCCTGGGTGCGGGCCCACTGCTCGGCCTGGGCCAGCGCCTGCTCGCCGCGGGGCACCCAGGCGGTCAGCGGCATGGCCTCGTCGTGGCCTGACGAGTCGGCGACGAGCGTCGGCTCGATCCCGGCCAGGTGGCGGGCCCACACGGCGGCCGACTGGTCGGCGTCCACCGTCCCGGCGAGCCGCAGGTGGTCGCGGTACCGGGGCAGCAGCGGCAGGTCCTGCCCGCCCCCGGCGTAGAACGTGAAGAGGTCTCGTACCAGCACCGGCATCGACCAGCCGTCGACCACGAGGTGGTGCACGGTCAGCACCATCCGGTGCAGGTCGTCGGCCAGGCGGATCATCACCACCCGCACGAGCGGGGGACGTTCCGGGTCGAACGGCCGCACCCGCTCGGCATCGGCGACCGCCTCGGCCTCGTGCGGGGCGTCCCGCAGGTCGACCTCGCGCCACGGCATCGTGATCCCGTCCACGATCGCCTGCACGGGACGACCCGAACGGTCGCGCCGGAACGAGGCGCGCAGCAGCTCGTGCCGGTCCAGCACGGCGTCCGCGGCGGCGCGCAACGCTGCCAGGTCGAGCGCTCCGCGCAGGTCCACCGTCAGCTGGACGGCATAGACGTCGAGGCCGTCAGACGCGGTCGCGTGGTACAGCAGCCCTTCCGCCAGCGGCGAGAGCGGCAGGATGTCGGACATCCTCGGAGCGGACACTGGTACGGCAGGCATGGCGGCTTCCGGTGGGAGTGAGATGGTGTGCGGTCGGGACGGGCCAGCGGATGCTGACCGGGCTCAGCGGATGCTGATCAGACTCAGCGGATGCTGATGGGACGCAGGTCGGTCCATTCCCGCTCGACGTACTCGACGGCCTCGGCGCGGGTGCACTCGGTCGCCACGACCTGCCAGCCGGCCGGGACCGGCGCGAACGTCGGCCACAGCGAGTGCTGGCCCTCGTCGTTGGTCAGCACGTGGAAGGTGCCGGACTCGTCGTCGAAGGGGTTCATGCTCGTCCTCTCGTGTTCAGGCGTGGCTCAGGCATCGGGGCCCAGGTCGGCGAGGATCTGCTCGCCGATCTCGTCGATCTCGGACTGGTCGAGATCGAGGTCGACCAGGCCGGTACGGGTGACCGGGGACGGCCCGTCCCCGGGTGCGGTCAGCGCCGTCAGCGCCTGGACGAACCGGTCGGCCAGGTCGTCGGCGTCCTGCTGGGAGACCAGGCGCGAGGCCCAGGTCCACCGGGTGACCAGGCGCTGACCGTCGGGGCGGTCCTCCACGACGGCCGTCAGCTCGACCGCGTGGTGCAGCGGCATGTCCGGGTCTTCGTGACCGGTGCCTGGCCGGCCGACGGCCCGCAGGCCCGTGGACCTGGATGCCGTGTCGGCCCGGCCGAGGTAGTTGAACCCGACGTCGGGTTCGCCCAGGTCGACCAGTCGGGGGTGGCGGGCCAGGTAGCGCAGGGTCCCGTAGCCGAGGCCGTGGTCGGCGACGGCGGCCGTCTCGGCCGTGACGGCCGCGACCAGTGCCGCTGCGGCCTCGGTGTCGCCGGCCAGCGTCGCGTCCAGGTCCAGCCCGGCCGTGGCGAGCCGGACCGGCCGTTCGGTGGTGAACCAGCCGACGGTGGTCGACAGGTCCACGCCGTCGGCCACGTCCTCGCGACCGTGCCCCTCGACTCTGACCAGGACCTCGTCCGGTCCGGCAGGTCGCCCGGCCCACCGGCCGAGCGCGGCGACGTAGGCCGCCAGCAGGAGGTCGGCGGGGTCGGCGTCCAGGATCCGGCTGCGCGGGTCGAGCAGAGCCGCGGTGACGTCGGCGAACACCACCCGTTCGCACCGTCCGGCCGTGGCGGCGACGTCACGGGCCGGGTCCAGGGGCGCGGCCACCCGCGGCAGCGGTTCGGCCAGGGCTTTCACCCAGTGGTCCACCTCGGCCGTCCGCCGGGGGCTGGCCGCGTCGGCGGTGAGCACCTCGACCCAGCGCCGGTACGACGTGCCGGCCGGCGCTGCCGAGGGCGCGGCGCCGGCGCGCACCCGGCGCAGCCCGTCGGTCAGGTCTTCCAGGAGGATGCGCCACGAGACCCCGTCCACGACGAGGTGGTGCACGTGCAGGCCCAGGCGCGGCGTGCCGCCGGGCCACAGCACGGCGCGCACCATCTGGCCCGACCAGGGGTCCAACGGTGCGGTGCCCCACGCCTCGGGGGACGGTCCGGGGTTCGTCTCGTCGGCCGGGCGTACGTCCAGCAGCGCCTCGACCTGCGCGGCCAGCTGCTCGGCTGTGGCCGGTCCGGGCACCGACAGGGCCCAGCGGTCGTCGTCGTCGACCAGCGTGGCGCGCAGGAGGGCGTGCCGGGCGAGCAGCGAGCCCAGCACGAGGCGCAGCTCGTGCTCGTCGACCCCCGCTGTCAGCTCCAGCAGCATGGCCTGGCTGAACCCGCCGACCACGCGGGTGCGTGACCGCAGCCAGGCTGCCACCGGGAGGGTCGGCACCCGGCCTTGCGGGTCGTCGGCCGGCTGGGCGGTCGTCGCGGTGGCGATCTCGGCGACGGCGGCGGGGGTCCGCAGCTCGAGCACCTGCCGGGCCGTGACCGCCCAGCCTGCCGCGCGGGCCCGGGCGACCGCCGTCACCGCGAGGATCGAGTCGCCGCCGCTGAGCAGGAAGTCGTCGTCGACGCCCACGGCGTCCAGGCCCAGCACGTCGGCGAAGACCTCGCACAGCACCTGCTCGACCGCGGTGCGGGGGGCACGGACCTGGGCCGGCCCGTACGTGGGGGCGGGCAGCCGGGACAGGTCGAGCTTGCCGTTGATGGTGCGCGGCAGCGCCTCGAGCACGACGACCGCACGCGGCACCAGGTGGTCGGGCAGGTTCTCGGCGAGCCGTCGGACCAGCACCGGACCGTCCAGCGTGGCTCCAGGTGCGCCGACCGCGTAGGCGACGATCCGACGGTCACCGGGCCGGTCCTCCCGGACGACCGCGACGGCGTCGGCCACGTCGGGCTGTGCGGCGACCGCGGCCCCGACCTCGCCGGGCTCGATGCGGAAGCCCCGGATCTTCACCTGGTCGTCGCTGCGACCGACGTACGACAGCTCACCGCTGTCGGTCCACCAGGCCAGGTCCCCGGTCCGGTACATCCGCCCCCCGGCAGGGTCGAAGGGGTCGGCGACGAACCGGGAGGCGGTCAGGGCCGGCCGGTCCAGGTACTCGCGCGCCACCAGGTCACCGGCGACGTAGATCTCGCCCACCACCCCCGGCGGCACCGGTCGCAGCGCCTGGTCGAGCAGCCGCACGACGCCCCCGTCGATCGGTGTGCCGATCGACGGTTCGCTCCCGGCGACGAGGGGGCCGGCCAGCGTGGTGCACACCGACGCCTCGGTCGGCCCGTAGGCGTTGAACATGAAGCGTCCGTCCGCCCACCGGGCGGTCAGCTCGCGGGTCAGCCGTTCACCGCCGGCGACGACGTTCAGCCGCTCGGGCAGGTCGGTGCCGACGGGGACGGCGGTCAGGACGGTCGGCGGGACGCACAGCAGGTCGATCTGTTCCTGCTCGAGGAACTGGACCAGGGGTTCGCCGGGGATCCGTTGGGCCGCCGTGGGCACCACGACCGTGCCGCCGCAGGCCAGCGCCGTGCCGATCTCCCAGACCGACGCGTCGAATCCGATCGAGGCGAACTGGGCGACCCGCAGGCTGCCGGGCTGCCAGAAACGCCGCCGCTGGAAGTGCAGCAGGGTCACCACGCCCCGGTGCGGGACCACCACTCCCTTGGGCCGGCCGGTCGACCCGGAGGTGTAGATGACGTAGGCCGGGTGCAGCGGCGACAGCGCCGCGGTCCGGTCGGCGTCGGTCACCGGGGTGTCGCGACGGTCGGCGACAGCCGCCTGGAAACCGTCCGAGTCGACCCTGGCCAGCACGGCGGTCTCGGGGAGCGCGTCGGCGTCGATGCTGGTGGTGGTCAGCACCAGCGCGGGAGCGGCGTCGGCCAGCAACGACCGCACCCGCGGCGTCGGGTTGTCGGTGTCGACCGGCAGGTAGGCGGCACCCGACTTGAGCACCGAGAGCAGCGCGACGACCAGGTCGGTCGAGCGCGGGACCAGCACGGCCACCAGGTCGCCCGGCCCGATCCCCCGGGCTGCCAGCTCGCGGGCCCAGCGGGACGTGGTGGCGTCCAGCTCGGCGTAGCTCATCGTGACGGCGGTCTCGTCGTCCCTGGCCGCCAGCGGGACGCCGACCAGGGCGGGCAGGTCCGCCCGGTCGACCGCGACCTGGGCGAGCAGGTCGGCCACCGTGCTCACGGACGGGGCCCGCCCCAGCCGCAGGGCGTGGGCGACGCGGTCGGGCGGCAGCAGGTCGGCGGTGTCGCACACCGCCTCGGGGTCGGCGACCATCAGCTGCAGCGCCACCATCGTCTGGTCCCACAGTCGCCGCGCCTCGACCGCGTCGAGGACGTCGGTGGCGTGCTCGACCCGGGCGTGCAGCCGCGCCTGCTGACCGGTCGTGGTCTCCTCCAGCTCGAGCGACAGGTCGAAGCGGGCCCCGCCGGTGGGCAGCATCTGCACCGTCGCACCGGGCACCGACGGTGCCAGCTCGGCGGCGTCCTGCTGCATGGCCAGCACCACCTGCACCAGGGGGCGCAGACCGGACCGCTGGTCGCGGGCCAGGGCGTGCACCTGGTCGTAGGGCAGGTCGCCGTGCTCCAGCGCCGACAGGTCGGCCGCCCGGACCCGGTGCAGCAGCTGCGTCCAGGTCGGGTGGCCTGCCACGTCGGTGCGCAGGACGACGACGTTGGCGAAGAAGCCCACGACGCTGTCCAGGTCCGGGTCCGGGCGGCCCGCAGCCGCGGTCCCCAGCATCAGGTCGGTGGTCCCCGAGGCCCGGGACAGGACGACGGCCAGGGCCGCCTGGACCGCCATGAACGGTGTCACCTGCGCGCGTGCGCACAGCTGTCGGACCTGCTGCCACAGTGCGGTCGGGACGTCGACGTCGAAGGTCTGCCCCTGGCGGACCACCAGGCCGGTCTCCGCAGCGCCGGGCGTCTGCCGCCGCGACAGCACCATCGGGGCGGGCAGGTCGGCCAGCCGCCGGTTCCAGAACTCCTGGCAGCGCACCAGCCAGGGGTCGGGCTCGCCACGGCTGTCGGTCCACCGTGCCTGCCAGGCGGCGTAGTCCTGGTACCCCAGCCGCAGCGGCTCCCAGCGAGGTGCCCGGCCTGCGGCCCGGGCCTCCAGGGCCACGGCGAGGTCGGCAGCCAGGATCCGGAACGACCAGCCGTCGCAGGCCACGTGGTGGGCCACCACGAGCAGCACGTCGCCGTCGGCGGCGCGCCACCACCGGGCCCGCACCGGGATGTCACGGTCCAGGGCGAAAGGACGGCGGACCTCCGCCTGCACCGCGTTGTCCAGAGCAGCGTCGTCCAGGTCGTCGTCGCTGCCGTCGGACCCGCGGGTCAGGACCCGCGACGGGCAGTCCACGACCACCGGCCGCACCTCGCCGTCGCGCTCGACCAGCACGGTGCGCAACGACGGGTGCCTCTCCAGCACGTCGACCAGCGCCCGCTCCAGCACCTCGAGGTCGGTGCGCCCGGCGAACCGCAGCAGCATCGGCAGGTGGTACCCGGCGTCGTCGGGCAGCACCTGCTGGAGGGACCACAACCGGAGCTGCCCGGAGGAGACCACCGGCTCGGCGGACCCGGCGGGCTCGACACGACCGGTTCGCACCCGTGCCGGCTCGTCCTGCGCGACGACGCCGGCCGGGGTCGGGTGGTCGAACAGCTGGCCGAGGCTCGTCGCCAGGCCCAGGCGGGTGCGCAGCAGCGTGACCACCCGGGTGGCCAGCAACGAGTTGCCGCCCAGCGCGAAGAAGTCGTCGTGCAGGCCGACCTGGTCGGTACCGAGCACCTCGGCGAAGACCGCCGCGACGGCGGCCTGCTCCGGTGTGCCCGGGTCGGTCTGGTCGTGGCTGCGGTCAGGCGTGTCGTGCACGGGCCGACGGTCCGCGGTCGGTCGCGGCAGCCGCGCCCGGTCCACCTTGCCGTGACGGGTCAGCGGGAACGCCTCGACCACGGCCCAGGCGTCGGGCACCATGACCGCAGGCAGGCGCTGTGCCACCTCGGTCCGCACCGCCTCGGCGGGGACGTCGGCGACGATCCAGGCGCACAGCCGCTGGTCGTCACCCTCGCCGACCACGCCGACCACCGCGTCGCTCACCCCGGCGACCGACCGCACCGCCACCTCGACCTCGCCGAGCTCGATGCGGTGCCCGCGCACCTTCACCTGGTGGTCGTTGCGCTGCACGAACTCCAGCGCACCGTCGTCGCGCTGCCGCACCAGGTCGCCGGTGCGGTACATCCGACGTCCTGGCCGGTCGGCGAACGGGTCGGCCAGGAAGACCGAGGCCGTGCGAACCGGGTCGGCGGCGTACCCCAGGCCGACCCCGGGCCCGCCGACGTACAGCTCGCCGACCTGCCCGCACCTCACCGGACGCATGAACTCGTCCAGGACGTACAGCCGGGTGAGGCGCACCGGGTGCCCGATCGGCGCCCTGGCACCCAGCCCGGCCGTCACGTCGGCGGCGGTGATGACCGCGTGGGTGACGTCGTCGGAGCACTCGGTGGGACCGTAGGCGTTGACCACCGGCACCTCGGGCATCCAACGGGACCAGCGGCCGACCAGCTCGGCGGTCAGCTCTTCGCCGGTGACCAGGAGGTAGCGCACCGCGGTGGGCAGGGGCAGCCGGTCGCCGGCCTCCCACGCCTCGACGACGGTGCGCAGCAGCGACGGCACCAGCTCCCAGACCGTCACCCGCTCGGAGGCGACCAGCCCCAGCAGGGCGTCACGGTCCCGGGAGGTGGCGCGGTCGACCAGCCGGAGCCTGGCCCCGACCAGCAACGGCGCGACCATCTGCCACACCGAGATGTCGAAGGTCAGCGGCGCGGTCATGGCGACCACGTCGTCGCTGCTCAGCCTCAGGTCGTCCACCTTGGCCCACAGGTGGTTGTGCATCCCTGCCCAGTCGAGCATCGCCCCCTTGGGCCGGCCGGTCGAGCCCGAGGTGAAGATCACGTAGGCCAGGCTGCGCCCGTCCCGGGGCGCCGGTTCACCGTCGGCCACGTCGCCGCGCGGCAGGGCGGCCGTCGACCACACGGTCATCTCGGGGCGGTCGCAGGCCGCGACCAGCGCGGCACCGGCGGCCGGGTCGTCGACGAGCAGGTACCGGGCCCCGGTCGCGGTGACGACGCCGGTGGTGCGGGCGGTCGGGGCGTCGGGATCGACCGGCAGGTAGGCGCCCCCGCAGGCCCAGGCGGCCAGGATCGCGACCAGCACCTGCCGGTCCGGGCGGCCCTCGACCACCAGGACGTCGCCGGGGCCGAAGCCGTGGCGACGCATCCCGGCGGCCACGGCGCGCACCTCGTGCCACAGGCTCTGGCGGTCCATGGTGCCGTTCGCGTCGGTCACCGCCGGGGCGGTCGGCAGCGCGGCGCAGTCCTGGGCCAGGGCGGCGAACAGGTCGCGACCGGGTGCGGTCTGCGGGCCCACCAGGACGCCGTCACGGGCACCGTCGGCCTGCTGGTCCGGCCCCTGGCGGCCAGGCTCGTCGGAGCTCTGCCGACCAGGCCCGTCCGGACGGCGGCCCGGTGGCGGGCCCTGCCGTCGGCCGGCGACGAAGTCGTCGAGCAGGTCGACCAGCGGACCGAGCTGGGCGTGGGCTTCGTCGGCCGAGTACAGCTGCGGGTTGACGTTCCAGCGCACGTCCAGGCCGCCGTCGGCCCGTTTCTGGAACTGCGCCTGCACGTCGTCCACGGGACCGGTCGACACGTCGCGGACCGCACCGCGGACGTCCCCCAGGTCCAGCTCTCCTCCGTGGCTCAGCACGTTGACCGACGGACCGAGCGGGCGCAGGTCGTCGGAGGCCAGGCCGGCCAGCCGCCGCACCGACCCGGCGGGGCATCGCTGCGCGCCCAGGAGGGCCTGCACGTCGCCGGCGATACGACGGGCCACCGTCGGCACGTCGTCCCACGGGCTGACCGGCACGACCAGCGGCAGGAAGTTCGCCAGCATCCCGGGCACACGACGGGCCACAGGACCTCTGCGACGGGCCACCGGGAGCGTCAGCGTGATGTCGCGCCGTCCGACCAGCCGTGCCACGTGCACCGCCGAGGCCGCGAAGGCCACGACGGGCCACGGGACGCCGACCGAGGTGGACCGCGCCCGGAACCCGGCCATCCAGTCGGGATCGAGACGGGCCGCGACCCGCAGCTCGCCCTCCGGCGGCACCCACGGCCGGTCGCTGAGCAGGGTGACCGGCAGGGACGGGTCGACGGTCGCCGCCCAGTAGGCGGCGTCGGCCGCCTCCTGCGCCGAGCCGGAGTACTCGAGGTCCTCGGCGACCAGGGCCGCGTAGCCGGGCATGGCCGGGACCTCGGCGCCCGAGCGCAGGGCCCGGTACCGCTCGGCGACCCGGGCGACGAGGATGCCGGCGCTCAGCCCGTCGAAGAACAGGTGGTGGGCCTCGAAGTAGACCGAGTACCGCTGGTCTCCCAGGCGGACCACGGCGCAGCGGAAGGTCTCCCGGCGCACGTCGATGCCGTGACGCAGCCGCTCGTGGCACCAGTCGTCCAGGGCGGCGGCCGGGTCGGCGGCGCTGCTCAGGTCGACCTGCTCGGGCGTCCACGAGGCCGGCCGGGGGCGCTGCACGGGGACCCCGTCGACGACGTCGACGACGACGTGCAGGCACCCGACCTCGGCGAACGTCGCCTCCAGGGCCGCGAGCAGCATCTCGACATCCACCGCACCGTCGAGGTCCATGCACCCGGCGACGGAGAGCGCAGGGTTGGCGGGGCGGTCACGGTCGGCCAGCCACATCCCGTACTGCCCGCTCATCAGGGGCAGGGCGGTCGGGTCGTTCACGCCGAGGCCTCCACCGCCGAGCGGACGCCCCCCGGCTGGCCGTACCCGGGATAGGCGGCCGCGACCCAGTCGTCGTCGTAGACCGTCGACAGGTAGCGCTCACCCAGGTCGGCCGCGACACCCACGGCTCGCCACGGACGGGTCGACGGGTGAGCCTCGAACCAGGCCAGCGCCCCGGCGACGACGGTCCCGGTGGAACCGCCGAACAGGTACCCGGCTGACGCGAGCAGGCGGCACATCCGCACCGTGTCCGCCTCGTCGACGGTCACCTCGTCGGCGAGCAGGCTCCGGTCGAGCATCGTCGGAGGCACGCCAGAACCCAGACCGGGGATGTACCGCGGCAGCGACGGGCCGCCGAAGTTGACCGAGCCGACGGAGTCGACGCCGACCACGCGCACGTCAGGACGGTGCTCGGCCATGTACCGGGAGCACCCGGTGAGGGTGCCGGTGGTCCCGGCGCCGACGAACAGCACCTCGAGGTCGGGGACCTCGGCCAGGATCTCCGGTGCCGTCGTCTCGTAGTGGGCCTGCCAGTTCGCGGGGTTCGCGTACTGGTTGAGCCACAGGTAGTCGCCGGTGGTGCACAGCTGGTGGACCATGTCGAGCCGGGCGCCCAGCAGACCTCGGACCGGGTCGGGTTCCTCGACGACGAGGACCTCGGCTCCCAGGGCTCGCATCGTGGCCGTCGTCATGGCGTTGCACCGCACGTCGGTGACGCAGGTGAATCGATAACCGCGGCTGGCGGCGATGACGGACAGGGCGACGCCCAGGTTTCCTGACGACGACTCGACGATCTTCCGACCGGGTCTCAGGTCACCAGAGGCCTCGGCTGCAGCGACCATGCGGGACGCCGCCTTCATCTTGACCGAACCGCCGAAGTTGAACCCCTCGCACTTAAGAAGCAAAGGGTGAGGCACGAGCCTTGAAAGATCGACGAAAAGGCCGGAGATATAAAAATCTACCGGATCGACGATAACTGTCACAGCGTCCCCAACGGAAATTGTCAGCCAGAGCACCAGAAGAGACTTGCGACGCCGGCATGCAGGGCGTTCGCGCACCGTACCACAAGTGGTGCAAACCGATCAAGCCACGCTCATCGCCCAGCCATCGCCGGCGTCACCGACGAGACTGTGCAGGTCAGGCCGGTCTCAGGATCTGACACCGGCTCCGGGCGAAGAAGGCGTCCGACACGCCTCCCGGCTTGACATTCGACACAAACCCGACCTAACATTCCGAGTCATCTGACGGTTCCCGCCCGTCAGAAAGAGGTGTGCCGTCAGGTTATCGACGGAGCCTTCCGTACGCGTCCTCGGCACGTCGGTCGGCAAGAGAACCACGACCAGAAGGTTGGGACATGGCTGCAGCCGTAGAAGCCAGCAGTCTACGTAAGGCGTACGGCACGCACCTGGTGCTCGACGACGTCGACCTGACCATTGACGCGGGAACAGTCCAGGCTCTGCTCGGCCCTAACGGCGCCGGCAAGACGACCACCGTCGACATCCTCACCACCCGGACCGCCCCCGACGGCGGCCGCGCGGAGATCCTCGGCCTGGACGTGGTCCGCGACCGCGACGCGGTGCGCCGCCACATCGCGGTCGCACGGCAGGACGCCACCGTCGACCTGTTCCTCACCGGCCGGGAGAACCTGCAGATCGGCGCCCGCCTGCTGGGCTGGACGTCACGGGCGGCCCGCAGCCGCTCCGACCGGCTGCTGGAGCGTCTCGACCTGACCGACGCCGCCGACCGACGCGTCGCCGCCTACTCCGGCGGGATGCGTCGTCGCCTCGACCTGGCGATGTGCCTGCTGGGCGACCCGCAGGTGCTGTTCCTCGACGAACCGACCACCGGCCTGGACCCGACGAGCCGCCAAGAGCTGTGGACGATCGTGCGAGAGCTCGTCGAAACCGGCACGACCGTCGTGCTGACCACCCAGTACCTCGACGAGGCCGACTCGCTCGCCGACACGGTCGTGCTCGTCAACGACGGGCGCGTCGTGGCACGCGGGACACCCGCCCAGCTCAAGCGCACCATCGGGCACAGCGACCGGATCGAGGCGACCGTCGGGACGGTCGACGACCTGGAGCGTGCCGCACGGGTCCTGGCCGCCGCCGGGCTGCGAGACCTGACCACGGACCGCGCCCAGTGCCGCCTGTCGGCCCGCACCGACGACGACCTGGACGGGCTGCTGCAGACCGCAGCCCGCCTGCGCGACGCCGGGGTCGAGGTGGTCCACCTGGCCCTGCGCCAGCCGTCGCTCGACGAGGTGTTCACCGCGTTCACCCAGCCGGCAGCCTCCCGGTCGGCGGGCTGATGGACACGTCGGCCAGGCCGCACCGAGGCGAGCTCACCGCGCTGTGCTACCGGCAGCTGCGGCGCACGATGCGCTCCCCCGGCAAGTTCATCGGCATCTCCATGAACCCGGTGGTGATGACGCTGGCGCTGGGGGTGCTGTTCGTCGGGGCGGTCGTCGTGCCCGACGGGACGGACTACCGCGCCTACATGGTGGCCGGTGTCGCGCTCCAGGTCGGGCTCTCGTGCATCGGGCCGTCGGCGGTGACCACCGCCGTCGACCAGACCTCTGGCCTGGTCGTGCGCTCCAAGACCCTCCCGGTGCGGTCATGGTCGGTGCTCGCTGCGCAGGTCGTCGCCGACCTGGCCGCCGCCGTGGTGGCCCTGGCGCTGGTGACGGCGCTGGCGCTGGTGATCGGCTGGCGGCCGCACGGCTCGCCGGTCGACACGGCGCTGGCGTACGTCGTGCTGCTCGCCTTCTACGTCGCGATGATCTGGGTCGGCATCCTGCTCGGGCTGGTGATCCGCAACCCTGAGACGCTCGAACCCGTCGGTGCGGTCATCCTCGTGGTGCTGTCGTTCGTCTCCAACGCCTTCCTCTCGCCTGACACGATGCCGTCGGGTGTCCGGCAGGTCGCCAGCTGGAACCCGGTCAGCGCGGTCACCACGACCTGCCGCCAGCTGTGGGGCACCTCGACGGGGACGACCTCGCAGGCCTGGCCCGCGACCCACCCGAAGGTGGTCGCGCTGGTCTTCGTCGTGGTGGTCGCCGGCGTGGCCTCGATCCTGGCCACCCGCCTCGCGCACCGCACCGCACGTCCCGGACGCACGAGGCCACGACGTCACCTCACCCTGAGCCTGGCCCGAGCCAGCGCCAGGCATCCGGGGTGGGCGGTCAGCGGCTGGCTGGTGCTGATCGGGGCCTGCGTCGGAGCGGCTCAGGTCGTCGGGACGGTCTCGGCGACACCGGTCGACCTGGGGGTGGGACCGTCCGGACGAGCGGCGGAGCTGCTGCACGACGCGGGCCTGACCGACAGCGCCACCGAGTACGTGCTGGTCGGACCTCGACCGGGCGCTTCGGTCGACCCGTCCCGGCTGGACGCGACCGCCAGAGACCTGGCCTACGAGCTGGGCCGTCAGGACCAGGTCGAGCAGGTGGGCCAGCCCTTCCCCAGCGACGACGGCACCTGGCTGCTGCTGCCGTTCACCCTGAGGGGCGACCCGGAGACGGCCTACGAACGGGTCGACACCGTCCGCACCGCGACCGTCCGGGTCGCCGACCGCCACCCGGACGTCACCGTCGAGCAGACCGGGGCAGCCTCGCTCATGGCCGGGACCGCCGACCAGCTCGACCGGGACTTCGTCACGGCCGAGACGTTGAGCATCCCGGTCACCTTGCTGGTGCTCCTCGTGGTCTTCGGTGCCTTCGTCGCGGCCGTCGTCCCGGTCGTCCTGGCGCTGACCGCGGTGGTCGGTGCGGTCGGCCTGTCGGCCCTGGTGTCCCACGTCGTGCCCGACTCTGGCATGTCGTCGAACATGATCTTGCTCATCGGGATGGCCGTCGGGGTCGACTACTCGCTGTTCTACCTGCGACGCGAACGCGAGGAACGCCGCAAGGGCGCCAGCCGGATCGACGCCATCGAGACCGCTGCCGCCACCTCGGGGCACGCGGTGGTGTTCTCCAGCGCCGCGGTCATCGTGTCGCTGGCCGGGCTGTACCTGGTCGGCGACACGGCCTTCATGTCCCTGGCCTCGGCGGCGATCCTCGTGGTCGCGGTCGCCGTGGTCGGTTCCCTGACGGTGCTGCCCGCCCTGCTGGTGCTGCTCGCACGGTTCCTGGACCGGCCCCGGGTCCCGTTCGTCTGGCGCCTGACCAACCGGGCCCAGACCGAGGACCGTCCGGCCCGATTCTGGCCGGCCCTGCTGCGACCCGCCCTGGCCCGACCCGCCCTGACGATGGTCGTCACGATGCTGGCCCTGGCGGCCCTGGCGCTGCCGGTACGTTCTCTCGCGCTGGCCACCCCCAAGGCCGAGGACCTGCCTGCCTCGATCCCTGCCGTCACGACGCTGCACACGATGAACACCGTCTTCCCGCAGGTCGGTTCGGCTTTCGCCGTCGTGGTCCAGGCCGAGCCGGCACAGGCCCCCCAGGTCCGGGCCGCGCTGGAGGGTCTGGTCGCCACCCAGGCCGGCGATCCGGGCGCGCCGGCAGCAGTCCGCACCTCGGCCGACGGGCGTGTCTCGACGGTCACCGTCCTGTCGGCCAGCGACGCGACCTCGGACGCCGCCAAGGACTACCTGCTGGCGCTGCGCGAGCGGCTCGTCCCCGAGGCGCTGGGCGACGTGCCCGGTGCCGAGGCTGTCGTCGGCGGCGACACCGCGTCCGACTACGACTACGACCAGAACATGCGGTCGACGCTGGTCTGGGTCGTCGGTTTCGTCCTGCTGTTCAACTTCCTGGTCATGGCGGCGTCCTTCCGCTCCCTGGTGGTCGGTGTGGCCACGCTGGTGATGAACCTGCTGTCCACGGGGGCGGCCTTCGGCGTGCTGGTCCTGGTCTTCCAGCACCACTGGGCCGACGGGCTGCTCGGCTACACCACGACCGGCACCGTCGTGTCGTGGGTGCCGTTGTTCCTGTTCGTGGTCCTCGTCGGGCTGTCCATGGACTACCACGTGTTCGTGCTGAACCGGATCCACGAGGCGGCACGGTCCGGTACGCCCCACCGCGACGCCGTCCGCGGCGGCATCGTCCGCTCAGCCGGCGTGGTGACCAGCGCGGCCGTCGTCATGGTGGCGGTGTTCTCCGTGTTCGGCGCGCTCAGCTTTGCGGAGTTCAAACAGCTGGCCGTGGGTCTGGGTGTGGCGGTGCTCCTCGACGTCATCGTCGTGCGCGGTTTCCTGCTGCCGGCCATCCTCCTGGTCACCGGCCGGTCGACCTGGTGGCCCGGACCGGTGTCCCGCCTGCGCCCGCAGGCCGACCACGACGAGGCGACGCCGCCCGACGACACGCCCAGCCCACCGCCGACGGCGGAGACCGCTCTCGAACCCGACGCCGACGTCACCCCGGACCGGGGGGTGCCGAAGGTCTACCTGTCGTACCTCAGCTCGAGCACGTCCGACTGACACCCCGAGAAAGGACCGCCGTGCACACCTTCGACGTCATCCCAGGTTCCGTCGTCTCCGAGCTGCTGGACGACCGCGCCGCCGTGATGGACCTGGTGGGTGAGGCCTACCTGGCCCACGGTGCTGGTCGCACCGTCAACCCCGACTCGTACTTCCTGCGGTTCGCCGACCGGCCGGCCGACCGGATCATCGCCCTGCCTGCCAGGCTGAGCAGCGACGACTGCGACATCGCCGGCATCAAGTGGATCGCCAGCTTCCCCGAGAACGTCGAGCGCGACCTGCCCCGGGCGTCGGCCGTCCTGCTGCTCAGCTCGATGACCGACGGCTACCCCTACGCCTGCCTGGAGGCGGCAGGGATCAGCGCGGCCCGCACGGCTGCGAGCGCCGCGATCACCGTGCGGGCCCTGCAGGCCACCCACCCGTCGGACGGTACCGTCGGCGTGCTCGGTGCCGGGGTCATCGCGCGGACGGTCGTGGACTACCTCGTCACGGCCGGTGTGCGGCTGGAGCGTGTCCTGGTGCACGACCCCGACCCGGGCTCGGCGGCAGCGCTGGCCGAGTACGTCGAGCACAGCGGCAGGAGAGCGGCCGTCGTCAGCCACGCCGAGGCTGTCGAGGCCACGACCGTCCTCACCGCCACCAACACCGGTGTCCCCCACGTAGACCGCGCGCCAGTACCGGGTCAGATCTACCTCAACGTCTCGTTGCGCGACTTCACCCCGCAGTCGTTGGTCACCGTGCAGAACATCGTCGACGACGTCGACCACTGCCTCAAGGCCGCGACCTCGCCCCACCTGGCCGAGCAGATGTGCGGCCACCGCGACTTCATCACCGGGACCATCCCCCAGCTGCTGGCGGGGACGCTGACCATCGACCCCGACCTGGGCGTGGTGGTCTCGCCGTTCGGTCTGGGGGTGCTGGACCTGGCCGTCGGGCGCTGGGTCCACCGCACTGCGGTCGAGCGAGGGATCAACCTGCCGATACCCGACTTCTTCGGTTCGTTGCGTCGCTGGTGAGGCTGTCGGCGGTTGCCGGGTCGTGGTGGACGTCGGGACGCCGACGGGCCACCACGGGCCAGGGCGCCGCGCCGGTGCGGAACGCCATGCCAGAGGAGTCGACCGGCCGTCTTCCGGTGAGCCGCGACCGTGCCGCCCTGTCGACTCCGACCGGCGGCGAAGTCGGTCAACGTCCCTGGTCGGAGGCCTCTGGCTCGTCGGGATCACGGTCCCGGAGCCGACGCTCGCGTTCGCGCAGCTGGGCCTCCCACTCGGCGAGCATCTCCTCGTGGCGGGTGTCGGAGGCGCGGATCGAGGCGAGGAACTCCTGGTCGTCGTCCGGAGCGGCGGAGCGGGTCGGCTGCTCGGGGGTGCGCCACGGCGCCTGCCACTGCGGGCGGCCCGCCACCAGCCAGGCTATCGGCCCGACGACCGGGACGGCGACGATGACGACCATCCACAGCAGCCGCGGCAGGTTGCGGACGCGTCTCTCGTCGGCCTGGATGCAGTCGATCAGGCAGTAGACGAGCAGCGCGAACGCGACGACCACCCCTAGGACCCTTGGCATCGGCGTCTTCTCCTCTCGTGCACCTCCAGCCTAGCCGGGCCGGTCCGCCCCGACGGACGGTGTCCCCCACCTGGTGCTGCCGAGGCTCAGCCGTAGAAGACCCGTTCCACGACAGCCCGGGCGCGACGGGCCGAGCGCAGGTACTCCTCCTCCAGGGCGGTACCGCCGCCGGGACCGTAACCCATCGCCCGGGCCACCCCTGCCAGGGTGCGACGGTCGTGCGGCAGCTGGTCGACGTGCGTCGCATCGGTGCGGCCCGACCACAGGGTGTTGGCGTCACGGACCCGCAGCGCCAGCTCCCAGGCGGTGCGCAGCACCTGCGCGTCGTCCGGCGCCAGCAGACCAGCCTGGCTGGCCGCGTCCAGCGCCCCGGAGGTCGAGGTGGTGCGCAGGGCCGGTACCTCGTGGGCGTGGCGCAGCTGGTACAGCTGGGCGGTCCACTCCACGTCGGCCAGCCCACCCGGGCCGAGCTTGAGGTGCCGGGCCGGTTCGACGCCGCGCGGCAGGCGCTCGGACTCGACCCGGGCCTTGATGCGCCGGATCTCGCGCACGTCAGCCAGGCTCAGCCCGCCCGACGGGTAGCGCACCGGATCGGCCAGGGCGACGAAGCGCTCCCCCAGCCCGACGTCGCCAGCCACCGGGCGGGCGCGCAGCAGGGCCTGGGCCTCCCAGACCGACGACCAACGTCCGTAGTACTCCTCGTAGGCCGCCAGGGTGCGTACCAGCGGGCCGTTGCGGCCCTCGGGGCGCAGGTCGGTGTCGATCTCCAGGGGCGGTTCGGTCGCGGTGTCGGCCAGCAGCGCCCGTAGGCCGGTGGCCACGTGCAGCGCCCACTCCTGGGCCAGGGTCGCGTCGTCGCCGGGGTCGTAGACGTACATGACGTCGGCGTCTGACGAGTAGCTCATCTCCGCCCCGCCCAGCCGGCCCATGGCGACCACGGTCAGCTCCGCCGGGTCGGTCTCCAGGCCCAGCGCCTGGCGGGCCTGGAAGCGGGCGATCCGCAGGCCCCCGGCGAGCAGCACGTCGGCCGCGACGGTCACCGACGCCGACACCCGGTCCTCGCTGACCTGGCCCAGCACCTGGGCGCTGGCCGCCCGGGCCAGCTCGCGACGCCGCAGCCCCCGCAGCGCCACCGCCGCCGCGGCGGGTGCGTCGGCCCGGCTGAGGATCGCCTCGGCCTCGGCCCACAGCCGGTCGAACGACCGCGGTTCGAGCTCGGCGTCGTCGCCCAGCCACATCACCGACCGCGGCGACCGGGTCAGGGCGTCGGCGACGTACCTCGAGGTCGACAGCACCACCGACAGACGCTGGGCGGCGGAACCGGAGTCCCGCAGCAGCTTCAGGTACCAGTGGGTCGTGCCCAGGGTGTCCGACAGCAGCCGGAAGGCCAGCAGCCCGGCGTCCGGGTCGGCACCGTCGGCGAACCAGCCGAGCATCACCGGCAGCAGCTGCCGCTGGATGGCGGCCCGCCGGGACAGCCCCTCGGTGAGGGCCGCGATGTGCCGCACCGCACCGGCCGGGTCGCGGTAGCCGATGGCCGCCAGCCGGGCCTGCGCAGCCTCCGGGGCGAGCCGGGCCTCGTCGGTCGACAGCTGGGCGGTGGCCGGCAGCAGCGGCCGGTAGAAGACCTCTTCGTGCAGGCGGCGCACGTCGCGCTGGGTGGACCGCCAGCGCTCGGTCAGCCCCTCGGCCCCTTCGACGCGCATGCCCACCGACCGGGCCAGCCGCTCCAGGTCGGCCTGCCCGGTGGGCAGCAGGTGGGTCCGTTGCATCCGGGTCAGCTGCAGCCGGTGCTCCAGCACCCGCAGGAACCGGTAGCACCGCGCCAGCTGGGCCGCGTGGTCGCGGCCGACGTACCCGCCGGCCGCCAGCGCCGCCAGGGCCGTCAGGGTGGTGCCGGAGCGGATGGTCTCGTCGGCCCGCCCGTGCACCAGCTGGAGCAGCTGGACGGTGAACTCCACGTCGCGCAGGCCCCCGACGCCGAGCTTGATCTGCCGGTCGGCCTGGCCTCGGGGCAGGTGCTCCTCGACCCGGCGCCGCATGGCCTGGGAGTCTTCGACGAAGTGCTCGCGGGTGACCGCCGACCACACGAACGGCTGGGTGGTCTCGACGTAGGCCCGGCCCAGCTCGGCGTCCCCGGCCAGCGGACGGGCCTTGAGCAGGGCCTGGAACTCCCAGGTGCGGGCCCAGCGCTCGTAGTACGTGCGGTGGCTGGCCAGGGTGCGCACCAGCGGCCCGTCCTTGCCCTCGGGGCGCAGCGCGGCGTCCACCGGCCACAGCGCTGGTTCCCCGGACACCGCCGAGCAGGCCCGGGCCAGCGACGCGGCCAGGCGCGCGCCGACGACCATCGCCTCGTCCTCCGGGCAGCCGTCCTGCGGCTCGGCGACGTAGACCACGTCCACGTCGGACACGTAGTTGAGCTCCAGGCCGCCGCACTTGCCCATGCCGACGACGGCCAGCCGGACCCCCGCCCCGTGGTCGTCCAGCTCGGCGCGGGCCAGGGCCAGGGCGGTCTCCAGGGCGGCGGCCGCAAGGTCGGCGAGGGCCGCGGCGACACCGGGCATGGTGCCCAGCAGGTCGGACGCCACCAGGTCGGCCGCCGCGATCCTCACCAGCCGGGTGCGGTAGGCGACGCGCATCGCGTCGACACCGTCGGGCCCGCCCGGGACCGCCACGGGCACGTCAGCGTCGGGGTCGGCGCCGACGGCAGCCAGCAGCTCGGCGCGCACCGCCCGCGGGTCGACCCCGAGGGCCGGGTCGTCGTCGAGCACCGCCTCCACCGCGGGCGGGTGGGTGGCGACGAAGTTGCCCAGCTCTGACGAGGCCCCGAGCACCGCCAGCAGCCGCGCCGCCGCGGGCCCCGGGTCGGCGAGCGCCTGGGTCAGCGCAGCGCTCGCCTGGCGGGCCGCCGGGTCGGAGCGCACCGCTTCGGCGACCTTGACCAGGCCCAGCGCCGCCAGGTCAGGGTCGGCCACCTCCCCCAGCAGCCCCGGCAGGTCGGTGGTCTGCGGCACCGCGGCCAACGAGGGGTCGGCGAGCAGCCGTTCGGTACGTTCGACGTCGCGCACCCCGGCACGGCTCAGACGGGAGGCGAGCGAGGGGCGGTGGCGGCCGGTCCGACCGGCGGGTCCGGTCATCACAGCGTCGGCAGGAACCGTGCCAGCTCATAGGGGGTGACCTGGGCCCGGTAGTCGGTCCACTCCTGGCGCTTGTTGCGCAGGAAGAAGTCGAACACGTGCTCACCGAGGGTCTCGGCCACCAGCTCGGACGACTTCATGACGGAGATGGCCTCGTCGAGGGACGTCGGTAGCGGTTCGATCCCGAGTGCCCGCCGCTCGGCGTCGGTCAGCTCCCACACGTCGTCCTCCGCGCCCTCGGGCAGCTCGTAGCCCTGGGTGACGCCCTGGAGCCCGGCCGCGAGGATGACCGCGAACGCCAGGTAGGGGTTGACGGCGGAGTCCAGCGCCCGGTACTCGACACGGCTGGACTGCCCCTTGCCCGGGCTGTACATCGGCACCCGCACCAGGGCCGAACGGTTGTTGTGCCCCCAGCAGATGTACGACGGGGCCTCCGCACCTCCCCACAGGCGTTTGTAGGAGTTCACGAACTGGTTGGTCACGGCGGTGATCTCGGCGGCGTGGCGCAGCAGGCCGGCGATGAACGACCGGCCGACCTTCGACAGCTCCAGCGGTTTGCCCGGTTCGTAGAAGGCGTTGTGGTCACCCTCGAACAACGAGACGTGGGTGTGCATCCCCGACCCCGGGTGGTCGGCCATCGGCTTGGGCATGAACGAGGCGAAGACACCGTGCTCCAGCGCCACCTCCTTGACCACGGTGCGGAACGACATGATGTTGTCCGCGGTGGTCAGCGCGTCGGCGTAGCGCAGGTCGATCTCGTTCTGGCCCGGCCCGGCCTCGTGGTGGGAGAACTCGACCGAGATGCCCATGGACTCCAGCATGGTGATGGCCGCGCGCCGGAAGTCCTGGCCGGCGCCCCGCGGGACGTGGTCGAAGTAGCCGCCCCAGTCGACGGGCACCAGGTTCCCGGGGTCCGCCGGTGCCTGGAACAGGTAGAACTCGACCTCGGGGTGGGTGTAGAACGTGAAGCCCTGCTCCGAGGCCCGTCCGAGCATGCGGCGCAGCACCTGGCGCGAGTCGGCCAGGGACGGCTCGCCGTCGGGGGTGAACAGGTCGCAGAACATCCGCCCGGTGCTGTGCTCGTCGCCCCGCCAGGGCACCAGCTGGAAGGTCGACGGGTCGGGGTGGGCGATCATGTCGGCCTCGTAGACCCGGGTCAGCCCCTCGATCGCAGAGCCGTCGAACCCGATGCCCTCGACGAACGCCGACTCGAGCTCGGCCGGGGCGATCGCGACCGACTTCAGGGTGCCGAGGACGTCGGTGAACCAGAGCCTGATGAACCGGATGTCGCGTTCTTCGACGGTCCTGAGCACGTAGTCCTGCTGCCTGTCCATGGACCTATCCTGCCGGATCGTCGGCTCCGCAGCGGCCCCAGACCCACGGCGACCCGAAAGTGGGCCGCTATAGGATGCAGGTCATCAGCAGGGTGGAAGAAGAGAGGCTCTCTCATGGACCAGACCGCTGCGGCACGGCCCCGCAAGGTGCGCGTGCACCACCTGGCGCAGGCCAAGGCCGACGGCACGAAGCTGACCATGCTCACCGCCTACGACGCGGTCACCGCACGGATCTTCGACGACGCCGGGGTCGACCTGCTGCTCGTCGGCGACTCGATGGGCAACACCATGCACGGCCAGACCACCACCCTGCCGGTCACCCTCGACGAGATGGTCGTGGCCTCCCGGGCGGTGGCCCGGGGTGCGCAGCGGGCCCTGGTCGTCGCCGACCTGCCGTTCGGCACCTACGAGGCCGGACCCGCCCAGGCCCTGGCCAGCGCCGTCCGGCTGATGAAGGAGGCTCAGGTCGCCGCGGTCAAGCTGGAAGGGGGCCAACGGGTCGTCCCCCAGGTCAAGGCTCTGACCGAGGCCGGGATACCCGTCGTCGGGCACCTGGGCTACACCCCGCAGTCCGAGCACCTGCTGGGCGGTCCCCACGTCCAGGGACGGGGTGAGAGCTCGGCCGAGCGCCTGCTGGTCGACGCCCAGGCCCTGGCCGACGCCGGGGCGGTGGCCGTCGTGCTGGAGATGGTCCCCTCGCCGGTCGCCGCGATGGTGACCTGGCGGGTGAACGTGCCGACGATCGGCATCGGCGCCGGACCTGACTGCGACGGTCAGGTGCTGGTCTGGGTGGACATGGCGGGGATGACCGACTGGTCGCCCCGGTTCGCCCGGCGCTTCGGCGAGGTCGGTCGGGCGCTGGGCGATGCCGCCCGGGCCTACGTCGACGAGGTGCGCGGCGGCACCTTCCCGGACGACGACCACTCCTTCGCCCAGTGATCTTCGCGGCCGCCGGTCACGGCAGACCGCCGCCGTAGATCAGCGGCCTGTGGTCGGCCCGGCGGACGGCGGCTCGGCAGCCTCAGTCGTCGTCGGGCCAGCCGCGTGCCGGACCATGCTTGCTCGGCCCGCCGTCCGGGCCTGACGGAGCCCAGGTCTGCTCGACGTCGTCCCACTCCTGGGTCCGGGCGCGGGCGATCTCCAGCGCGTGCTCGGCGGCGTCGCGCGTCGGGTACGGCCCCATGAGGTCCGTCCAGCTCGACTGGCGACCTTCCTCGACCTCACCGGTCTTGAGGTTGTAGTAGAACTTCTTCTTCCCGAACACGACCGCCCAGCCCTCTCTGTCGGACCTGGCCGTCTCGGGGCGCTCGCGGCCGACGGCGGACCAACACTTCGTAGACTGCCAGGTATGAGCGTCCCGCACGGCCGACGAGGCCCACTCACTCCCGGAAAAGTCTCGCCACGCCGCCCTGTCCCCGCCTCGATCCGACCTCCGGAGTACGTCGGCCGGCCCGGTCCGGCCCCCTACACCGGGCCTGACGTGCTGGACGACGAGACGGTCGGCCGGGTCCGGGCCGCGTCCCGGCTGGCTGCGCAGGCCCTGGCGGAGGTCGGGCGGCACATCGCCCCGGGGGTGACCACGGACGCGCTCGACGTGGTCGGGCACGAGTTTCTCGTCGACCACGGCGCCTACCCGTCGACGCTGGACTACCGGGGCTTCCCCAAGTCGCTGTGCACGTCGTTGAACGAGGTGATCTGCCACGGCATCCCCGACTCGACCGTCATCGCCGACGGCGACATCGTCAACATCGACATCACGGCCTACCTGGACGGGGCGCACGGCGACACCAACGCCACCTTCCTGGTCGGGGAGGTCGATCCCGAGGTCCAGCTGCTGGTCGAACGGACCCGCGAGGCGCTGAACCGCGCGATCAGGGCGGTGCGGCCGGGCCGCGAGATCAACGTCATCGGCCGGGTCATCGAGAAGTACGCCGACCGGTTCGGCTACGGCGTGGTCCGCGACTACACCGGTCACGGCGTGGGCCCGGCGTTCCATACCGGCCTTGTCATCCCCCACTACGACGCGGCGCCTTCCTACGATACGGTGATGGAACCGGGCATGGTGTTCACCATCGAACCGATGCTCGACCTGGGAACCCCTGACTGGGTGATGTGGGACGACGACTGGACCGTGGTCACCGCCGACGGCCGGTGGTCGGCCCAGTTCGAGCACACGCTGCTCGTCACGCCGGACGGCGCCGAGATCCTGACCTGTTGTGAGGAAGCACTATGAGCGGCAAGAAGAAACCGACGGTCGCCTTCGGCGTGGACATCGGCGGCTCTGGCATCAAGGGCGCCCCGGTCGACCTGACCACCGGCGAGTTCGCCGCTGACCGGGTGCGCATCCCCACCCCGCAGCCCGCCACCCCTGCAGCGGTCGCGGCGACGGTGGCGCAGGTCGTGGACAAGTTCGGTCTGGGCCACCACGTGCCTGTCGGGGTGACCTTCCCGGCGATCGTCCAGCACGGGATCGCCCGGTCGGCCGCCAACGTCGACCCGGCGTGGATCGGCACCGACGTGCGCGAGGTGGTCGGCGCGGCGACCGGTCGCAAGGTTCACGTCGTCAACGACGCCGACGCGGCCGGCTACGCCGAGGTGGTGTACGGCGCGGCCCGGCACGAGCACGGGGTGGTGCTGGTCGTGACCCTGGGCACCGGGATCGGCTCGGCGCTGGTCGTCAACCGGCACCTGGTGCCGAACACCGAGCTGGGTCACCTGGAGATCGACGGGATCGACGCCGAGTCTCACGCTGCCGACTCCGCCCGGGAGCGGGACAACCTCGACTGGGATGCCTGGGCCGCCCGGTTGCAGCGCTACTTCGACGTCGTGGAACGGTTGTTCTCCCCTGACCTCATCGTGGTCGGCGGCGGTGTGAGCAAGAAGCACCAGCTGTTCCTGCCGTTGCTGGACCTGCACGCCCCGATCGTGCCGGCGGCGCTGCGCAACGCGGCGGGCATCGTCGGTGCGGCCCGGCTGGCCGCGGACGCCTGAGCTCAGCCGTCGGCGGCGCGGGCCCGGCGCAGCTGGGCACCCTGGGTGAGCAGGACGTAGCGGAACAACAGCTCGGTCTCCTTCGGGCCGAGACCGACGAACCGGCAGCCCTGCCGCCACCCGGACACCGACTCTTCGGACCAGACCACCTCGGCCACCAGGTCCACGACCTCGCCGTCGTCGATCGGGAACGCGAACGCCACCCTGGCGTCCAGAGGGAGCCTGTCGGTGACCAGGAGCTTGGCACCCGAGGCCGAGACGTCGAGCACCGTCAGCTTGAGCGCCGTGGCGACCGGTGGGTCGCCGGAGATGAGCGTGCCGGTCAGCGGCAGGCTGACCCGGACCCGGGCGGCCGAC
>JAVBSR010000001.1:0-54559 GCA_031556715.1 Cellulomonas sp. | reverse complement strand
CGTGGCGCCCCGAACCGTTGGCTTACGCCCCCCCCCCCTCTCACCGCTGCGCTGGCCGGCGGCCGCCCCGCCCGCGCTCGACCCGCTCTCCGGCCGACAAGAGCCCGAAGAGCGCGACGACGAACGGAGCCCAGCCTCGTGACCACCCCACAACGACGTGTCCTTGTCGTCATCCCGACCTACGACGAGGCGCCGACCGTCGGCGGCGCGCTGGGTCGACTGTCGGAGCATGTGCCCGATGCGGACGTCCTGGTGGTGGATGACGCCTCACCCGACGGCACGGCCGACCTGGTCGAGCGGATCGCTGCCGAGGACTCCTCCGGGCGGCAGGTGGCGGTGCTGCGCCGTACCGGCAAGCTGGGGCTGGGCACGGCCTACCTGGCTGGTTTCGCCTGGGCGCTGGAACGCGGGTACGACACGGTCGTGGAGATGGACGCCGACGGGTCGCACCGAGCCCAGGACCTGCCGCTGCTGCTGGCCACCGACGCCGACCTGACCATCGGTTCGCGCTGGGTGCGCGACGGGCGGGTGGTCAACTGGCCGAAGAACCGTGAGGTGCTGTCCCGCGGGGCCAACCTGTACATCCGGGTGCTGCTCGGCCTGGGTGTCAAAGATGCGACGGCCGGGTTTCGCGCCTACTCCGCTGACCTGCTGCGACGCCTCCCGCTGTCCGAGGTGACCTCGCAGGGCTACGGCTTCCAGGTGGACATGACGTGGCGGGCTCGGCAGGCCGGGGCACGCATCGTCGAGGTGCCGATCGTCTTCGTCGAACGCACCGCCGGCGCCTCGAAGATGAGCCGCGGGATCATCGTCGAGGCGATGGTCTCGGTCGCCCGGTGGGCCGCGGCCTACCGGTCCCGTCAGGTCGCCGACCTGTTCCGCCGTGGGCGTCGGGCGTCGACGTCACGTCGCCAGCTGTCTGGGAAGGCCTGAGGACGTCTCAGGGTGAGGCCCTGAGCATGTCTCGGCCGGCACCGAGCCGGTGCCGGCTGGTGCCGGTGTGCGCCAGGTCCCGCCCAACCGCGCCTCGATCCGACCGCCCTCTGCGAGGCGTGTCGTGCGGGGGACTGGTCGGCGGGATCTGGTGACGCTAGGCGCTGCGCCGCAGCTTGCCCGAGCGCAGCAGGTCGAGGCGCTCGTCCAGCAGCTCTTCGAGCTCGCCGACCGTCCGGCGCTCGAGCAGCATGTCCCAGTGGGTCCTGACCGGTCGCCCGGCCTTCTCCTCGGGAGCGTCCGCGTCGCGCAGCAGCGCCAGCGAACCGCACCGGCACTCCCAGGTGACCGGCGGGTCGGCCTCGATCGAGAACGGCAGCACGACGGTGTGCCCGTTGGCGCAGTCGTAGTGCGCCTGCAGGCGCGGCGCGAAGTCGACGCCGTCATCGGTCTCCAGGCTGTTGGAGCCAATCCGCATCCCGCGCAGCGACCGGTTCGCCATCGCAGCCTCCAGGTGTTCGAAGTCGTCAGGTAGTCAACGGCCGACTGCCATCCACTGTTCCATCGTCACGTGAAGGTTCCGTGTGCGCTGCCTGGCGGTTGGGTGCACGTCCCATGTTGGACCGTCCGGGTGAACGCACCGCTGTGGCCAGGCAGCTGGCCTGCCGATGCGCGACAGGTTACTCCACCGACCCGGCCGCCGGACGAGCGACAGCCGCACCGACGCAGCGGTCGCTCAGCGTCGACGTCCAGGCGATGTGTCGGACATGCGCTGGGTGTCTGACCCTTCTCGCGTGAATCCGATAAGGAGCATTATGACATAACAGCGTTCTCGCCCCACCTGAACCAGCCCCTACTGGATGGTGCGGACGTAGCGCTCCTCGACGCGGGACTCGTCACGGGGCGAACGCTGACGCTCGTTGGTGCGGACGAACCCGGCGCGCACGAACAGGTCGATGGCCGGGGCGTTCTCGTCGTCGACCCACAACGACAAGGTTCGGGCGTCTTCGTCGGCGGCTGCTTTGCAAGCGGTGTCCAGCAGCGCCCAGCCGACGCCGCTGCGGCGGACATCCGGAGCCACCCACAGACCGAGCAGGTGCCGGTCGTCCACCGGCGAGGCAGGCTCGGAGATCATCGTGACGACGCCGATCGGATCGCCGATGTCCGACAGGGCCAACCAGGTCGGGCTGCTGCGCAGCCGCATCTGCCAGTGCTTGGGCCCGAACCGTTCCTCGCGCTCTGGGCGGACGCCGAACGCTTCGGGATTCTCGCGCAGCGCGCGCAGCCGGATCTCGCGCACCTGCTCCCAGTCTCGTTCACCGACCCGGACGATCCGCACGGCTACGACTCCTCCCAGACCACCGGGACGACGACGCCCGGGTCGACGACCTCAACCTTGCACAGACGTTCGACCCACTGCAAGGCCAGTGTGACCCCCGCGGGTGACGCCAGGGCGTCGTGGATCGGGAGGATACGCCGGGGCTGGAGCCGGCGGACCCAGTCCACGACGTCGGAGATGCGCAGCCACGGTCCGCTGACCGGGACGAACGCGAGGTCCACCGTGACCTCGTCCGGAACCGTCACGTAGGCGTCGCCAGGGTGCAGCACCCGGTCGGCGACCAGGTAGCCGACGTTGGCGAAGCATGGCGCATCGGGGTGGATCGGCTCGTGCCACTCCCCCAGCACCCGCACCGGCACACCGGCGGGGGTGATCTTGTCGCCGTCGTGCACCGGGTTGAGGCGTTCGGCCGCCGCTCCGGCGCTGGTGAGCAGGTCCAGGGCCGGTGATGGCCCCCAGACGGGCAGGCCCGAGGCGACGACAGCACCGACGTCGACGTGGTCCGGGTGCTCGTGCGTGATCAGCACGGCGTCGGCCCCGTCGAGGGCTCCGGCGGTATCCGACCAGGTCCCGGGGTCGATCACCAGGGTCCCGGCCGCACGGACCACCACGCACGAGTGACCACGACGTTCGAGGTTCATCTCCACCCTCCTATCATGCCGTCGATCTCTCGGTTTCCTATCTAGGGGCAGTCACGGCTAGCGTTGCACCGTGCTCGTAGTCGCTGTGACAAGTCTCAAGGGCGGGGTCGGCAAGACCTCGGTCACCCTCGGTCTGGCGTCGGCCGCGCTCGAGCACGGCCTCACGACGCTGGTCGTCGACCTGGACCCGCAGGGTGACGCCACCATGGCGCTCCAGCCCCAGCCCGCCAGGGCCGCCCGGGCCGATGTGCTGGCCGATCCCTCACCGGCCACCGTGCGTGCCGCAATATCACCCTCGACCTGGGTCGATACCGGTCTGGACGTCATCCTCGGCACCGAACGGTCGATCGAGCACGACCGGCCCGGCGGTCGCACCGACCGGCTGCGGGCCGCGCTGGCGACGACGACCGGCTACGACTTCGTCGTCATCGACTGCCCCCCGTCGCTGGGGGCCCTGACCCGCACGGGGCTGGCTGCCGCCGACCGGGCCCTGGTCGTGACAGAACCGGGCCTGTTCGCTGTCATGGCGGCTGGCCGGGCGCTGCGTACCATCGACGAGATGCGCCGCGGCCCGGCACCGGACCTGCAACCGTTGGGCATCGCGGTCAACCGGGTGCGGGCCCGGTCCACCGAGCAGTCGTACCGGCTGGCCGAGCTGGAGCAGATGTACGGTCCGCTGGTCCTGTCCCCCACCATCCCGGAGCGCGCCGCTCTGCAGCAGGCGCAGGGTGCCGCCAGGCCGATCCACGCCTGGCCGGGTGAACCCGCCCACGAGCTGGCTGCGGCTTTCGACAAGCTGCTGGAGCGGGCCCTGCGGGCACCCCGCCGCCACGAGGCCCCGT
Organism: Cellulomonas sp.; assembly: GCA_031556715.1. Taxonomy (GTDB): domain Bacteria; phylum Actinomycetota; class Actinomycetes; order Actinomycetales; family Cellulomonadaceae; genus Cellulomonas. The sequence goes on along the minus strand of JAVBSR010000001.1, from coordinate 50,804 downwards.
CAGACCGGCCAGCAGCTGCTGAGCCGGCCACCAGCCGGGTCGGCTAACCAGCCGACCGTTGCCGCCGCCGTTCGGCCAGCTCGTCGTGGTGCGCAGCCTCAGGCGCGACCGGGGTCGCCGGCTGCTCGGCAGGCAGGGTGGACAGCGTGCCCTCGACCTCGCGCCAGACCCGGCCGACGGCGATGCCGAACACACCCTGGCCGCCCTGCACCAGGTCGATCACCTCGTCGGCGGAGGTGCACTCATACACCGAGGCGCCGTCAGACATCAGCGTGATCTGTGCCAGGTCGTCCACCCCACGTTCGCGCAGGTGGGCGACGGCGGTGCGGCTCTGCTGCAGGGAGACGCCCGTGTCGAGCAGCCGCTGGACGACCTTGAGCACGAGGACGTCGCGGAAGGAGTAGAGCCGCTGGGTGCCTGACCCGGACGCGGACCGTACCGACGGTTCGACCAGGCCGGTGCGCGCCCAGTAGTCGAGCTGACGGTAGGTGATCCCGGCGGCCCGGCAGGCCGTCGGCCCCCGGTACCCGGCACGGGCGTCCAGCTCGGGCAGGTCGTCGGTGAACAGCAGACCCTGCGCGCCAGCCGGCACCTCGGCCGGAGACACCGCCGGGACAGGCGTGGTCTGCTCGTTTCTGCTCACCAGATGGTCCTCCTCGTCCTGCCTTACGCTAGGGGTCCGGGGGCACCGGTGCAACGAGCGCCGGTTGGCGTGTCGCACACTTCATGTCTCACCTTCAACCTGAAGTCGACACTCACTCCTCGTGCGGACTCTCCTCCGGTGCCGCGCCGAAGTCGTCGGCGCTGACCTCGTCGAGGAACTCCCGGAACTCCTCCAGGTCGTCCTCCGACGGACTGACCTGCACCGTCACGCCGGCCGTCTGGAGCACGCCGGAGGCGCACAGCATCGGGCAGCGCGCCCGCAACGCCAGGGCGATCGCGTCGGACGCCCGTGAGTCCACCCGGCTGCCGTCGGCGAACACCAGCTCGGCGAAGAACACGCCGTGCTCCAACCGGGCGATCTCCACCCGGTCCAGGCGAGCCCCCAACGCGTCGATGACCGACCGGAGCAGGTCGTGGGTCATCGGCCGGGGCGGGACCAGACCCGCCTGCGCCGCGGCGATCGCAGCCGCCTCAGAACGGCCCACGAGGATCGGCACCAGCAGCCCGGCGACACCGTCGAGCAGCAGCACGACGGTCTCGTCGTCCGCAGCACGGACCCCGACGAGCTGGACCGGTACCCACGCCTGGCTGGTCATACCTGCCACGCTACGCGTACCAGGAGCGATACGCTCGGCGCGATCAGGCCAGGTGAGCGACAGCCGACCGCAGCAGCGCGGTGTGCATCTGGGCGCACAGCTCGCCCAGCTCAGCCGCGAGAGTGCCTGCCTGGGCCGCACCGGCACCCACCTTCTGCTCCCGCAGCGGCGCCACGACCTGCTCGACCAGGTCCACCTGACGGTCGGCGGCGCTGCGGAAGGCCCGCAGGTGCCGCGGGTCGATGCCGTGCTGGGCGAGGCGGACCGCGACGTGCACCACCTCGAGGTCGCCCGCCTCGAAGATCCCCCGCGGGCCGGGCCGCAGCACCCCGGCGTCGACCAGGTCGGCGACGAAGGAGTCGCTCACCCCGGCGTCAGCGGCCAGGGTCGTGACCGACCAGCGTCGCCTGGTCGTCGACACCCCGTCCCGTGTGGCCAGGCGGGCCCGCGGCACCGGTTCGGTGTCCTGACCGGCGTCCAGCGCGGCCAGCTGCTCGGCGATCACCCGCAGCGGCAGGTAGCGGTCACGCTGCTGGCGCAGCACGTAGCGCAGGCGTTCGACGTCCGCCGGGGAGTACTGCCGGTAGCCGGCCGGGGTCCGCACCGGGTGCACCAGGCCCTGGTCCTCCAGGAAGCGCAGCCGTGACGGGGTCATCGTCGGGAACTCGACCCGCAGCGCGGCCAGGGCGTCCGAGATCCGCATCGTGGCGCGCCGGGAGATGCCGTGGGGCCAGGGCTCAGGCTCGGGTCGGGGCTGCGCCGTCGGTCGCACGGCCGCGGGGGCGGGACGTGCGACCCGTTGCGGCTCAGCGGTCATCCGGCCGCCTCGCGCGCCGGGCTGGGGTAGAACACCATCCGGAACTTGCCGATCTGCACCTCGTCCCCGGTGCGCAGCAGGTGCGTCTCGATCCGTTCCCGGTTGACGTAGGTGCCGTTGAGCGAGCCCACGTCGCGCACCGTGAACGACGTGCCCTCACGGACGAACTCTGCGTGCCGCCGCGACACGGTGACGTCGTCGAGGAAGATGTCGGACGACGTCGAGCGTCCCGACACGGTGGTGTCGGCGTCGAGCAGGAACCGCGCCCCGGCGCTGGGGCCGTGGTGGAGGATCAGCAACGCCGAGGTCGCAGGCAGCGCCTGGACCGCTGCGGCCTCGTCTGCGGAAAGCCTCACCGGTGGTGCGTCAGACTCCACCGGTTCGACACCGCCGAGGTTGATCGTGGTGTCGGGCTCGCTGGTCCGGTAGTCGGGCTGTTCCATGTCACCTCCTGGGTCAGGCGTGGCGTACGTCGGTCCGGACCTACCCTATTGCCCCCAGGGCCCTGGAGGACAACGTACCGTCGCCCGGCTCCACCACCTCAGCCTTTACGTTCCGGCACGGGGGTGGCATAGCGCGGTTCTGGCGGGGTGGTGGTCGCCGTGACGTCGACCTGTGCCACCTGCGTGACCGTGACCTCTCCCCCGTCGCGCCGGACCGCGGCGGACGCACCGCCAGGGATCTCCAGGGCCGTGGCCATGGTCGTCGGGTCACCGATCACCGACCAGACGTACGGGGCGTCGAGCAGCCGGCCGTCGACCGCGACCCGTCCCGCCGACCCGGTGAACGCGGTGCTCGCCACGACCCGCACGTCGTTCAGGCTCACCGCCTCCGCACCGGCGTTGCGCAGCTCTTCGAGCAGGTTGAGCAGGGTCGACGGACGCACCCGGCCGTCCGGATCGGCGACCGTCACCACCACGCCCGGCCCCACCGCAGGCAGCCGACCAGCAAGGATGCCCTGCACCTGGGCGTTGCGCTCGGCAGCGGCCAGCGCGGCCGCCCGGGTGTCGGACCCCGACTCCAGCGCGGACCGCTCAGCCTCCAGGTCGTCGACCTCTCGGCTCAGGGCGTCAGCCCGTTCCCCGGCCGCGTCGGCGATCCGGACCAGCTCGGCCTGGCTCAGCCCGGACAGGTTCGTCTCCGAGGTCTGGCGGACCTGCACCACCACCGCGAACCCCAGGACAGCGCACAGCGCGCCGATGACCAGCTGGTTGCGCCCGGAGCGGGGCAGCAGCAGCATCTTCAGCGCCGCCCAGCCGGACGGCGCGGCGGCCCGGTGCTGATCTGCTCGGCGCTGGTCGGCCCGGTGCTGATCGGCTCGGTGCTGGCCCGCACGGCCTTGGCCGGGCTCGGCACGACCGGACGGCGAGGCGTCGGACACCGGGGCGTCCGCCTGAGGCTCGGGGCTGGGTGGCTCGCTCATCGTCATGCCTTGAACACGTGCCGTCGGATGGCCGCCGCGTTGGCGAAGATGCGGATGCCCAGGACCACCACCACGGCGGTGGACAGCTGCGACCCCACGCCGAGCTGGTCGCCGAGGAACACCAGCAGAGCGGCGATCACGACGTTGGACAGGAACGAGATGACGAACACCCGGTCGTCGAAGATGCCGTCGAGCCGCGCCCGGACACCGCCGAACAGCGCGTCGAGGGCCGCGACGACGGCGATCGGCAGGTAGGGCCGCAGCTCGACCGGGACGGTCGGCTGCAGCACCAGGCCGACGACCACCCCGACGGCCAGCCCGATCAGCGGAATCATGATCTGTTCTCCTCTGGTTCCGGTGGTGCGGTCGTCTCCGGGACGGGTGCGCTGGGTACGGCGCCGGTCGGGTCGGAGGCGTACCGCAGCGTCACCTGCCCGATTCCCGGCAGCGACAGCTTCTCGTCGACGCTGACCTTGACCCCGATGCCGTAGGTCCCGCGCAGGGTGGTCAGGTGCTGTCCCGCCGCCGGCCCGGCCAGCGCCTGGGACAGAGCGTCGGCGTCGCCGACTGCCTCCACGGTGTAGGGGCTGGCGAGCGGCTGCAGGTCGACGAGCACCGCCGACCCGGCGGAACGGATCGCGGTGAGGCTGGTCAACCGGGCGCCGTTGATCGCCACCGCCTCCGCCCCTCCGGACCACAGGGCGTTGACGACCACCCGCAGGTCCACGTCCTGCACCCGGCTCGCCGGGTCGGACACGTCGGCGGCATCGGTGAGCCTGACCTGCACGCCCGGACCGGTCACCGGTACGACGCCGGACGGCACCTGGTCCTGGCGCAGCTGGGCCAGCAGCGCCGGGTCCTCGTCGGCCAGCGCCGCCGCATGCAGCTGCCCCAGCTGGGCGGTGGTGGTGCGGATGGTCGACCGGGCCTCGGCAGCCCGCTCCTGCTGGGTCGCGATCTCCCCCTCTAGCAGCGTCCGGGCCCGGACGGCACCCGGTTCGGGGCGCCGCAGGTCCACAGCGGCGGCCGTGACCACCAGGCCGAGCAGCGCGGCCAGCAGCAGGCTCACCCCCCGACGCACCGGCGGGGCGGAGGCACCCGTGACCTGACGACGTCGGGCAGCCTCCCGGTAGCCGGGGTCCAGCGGCCGGCGGTACACCTCGTCGAGCAACGTCATCGACGCCGACGGCTCTCGTGCCGCCGGCAGGCCGTGACGCGGGCTCATGCGGTGCCGCCGAGCAGGCGCCGCGCCTGGACCAGGTAGAACACACCGGAGGTCCAGTACAGCGCGACGCCCCACAGTGCCGTCGCCCAGCCGAGCGCGGTGAGCACCACCGGCACCGCCGCCGGTGCACCGGCCGTCAGCTGCGCCAGCAGCAGCAGCGGGAACGCGTAGAGCAGCATCAGCGTGCCGGTCTTCCCCGCCAGGTGGACCGGCAGCGGCGCCCACCCGGCCCGCATCACGACCAGCTGCACCACGCCGAGCGCCACGTCCCGGGCGACCAGCGCCACGACCAGCCACCACGGCACCACGTCCCGCCAGGCCAGCGCGACGATGGTGACGACGATGAACAACCTGTCCGCTGCCGGGTCCAGCAGCCGACCCAGCTTCGACACCTGGCCGAGTCTGCGCGCCAGCACCCCGTCCAACCAGTCGCTCGCCCCGGACACCGCGAGCACCACCAGCGCGGCGACGTCCTGGCGCCGCGCCAGCAGCACGGCGAAGACCGGGACCATCAGCAACCGTGCGGCGGAGATCGCGTTGGGCACGGTCAGCACCCGGTCGGTCGCGACGTCGTCCAATGGCCCTCCTCACCGCGGCGCCACCGATCCTAGCCAGTCGCGGCGACAGGGCCGCCCGCGGCGTCGACCGTGCCTGTGACCAGGGGCGTCACAGGCACTGAGCCGGACCGTCGTGGTCAGCCGACCAGCGCAGCCACCCGACCGGACAACCTGGCGAGGGTGTCGGCCGGGTGGCGCCTGTGCCACCCGGTAGCATGAGCCCACACGGAGCTCGTCGCACCGACACCACCCGACGTCCTACCGGTGCCCCCGCACCGTTGTCCAGAGGCGTCCAGCGTGTGCGGCCGCCCGACCGCCACCCGGTGATCGGTCAGGGTTCCCCCACGCGATCGGCCCTGACGTGCCTGACCTGTCCACGGCGTACGACGACGACGCCCCCTTTGCCGAGCTCGGCCTGCCCGAGGCCCTGGTCGCCGCGACCGCGCGGCTCGGCTTCACCACCCCGACGCCGATCCAGGCCGCTGCGGTCCCCCAGCTGCTGGCCGGCCACGACCTCATCGGCGTGGCAGGCACCGGGACCGGCAAGACCGCTGCCTTCGGCCTGCCGCTGCTGGCCGCGGTCGATCCCGAGCTGGACGCGGTGCAGGGCCTGGTGCTCGCCCCGACCCGCGAGCTGGCCCTCCAGGTGGCCGACGCCCTGGCGTCGTTCGCCGCCCAGATCACCGACGTGCAGGTCGTGGCCGTCTACGGCGGCGCCCCTTACCTGCCGCAGAAGCGGGCGCTGGCTGCTGGCGCCCAGGTCGTCGTCGGCACCCCGGGGCGGGTGATCGACCACCTGGAGCGCGGCACGCTGCGCCTGGACCAGGTGCGGTTCCTGGTGCTCGACGAGGCCGACGAGATGCTGGCGATGGGTTTCGCCGAGGACGTCGACCGGATCCTGGCCGGAGCCTCGGCCGACCGGCAGACCGCGCTGTTCTCCGCGACCATGCCGCCGGCCATCCAGGCGGTGGCCAACGCCCACCTGACCGCACCGGTCCGGGTGGACGTCGGCGGCAAGGTCGGCACGACGACGGACGTCACCCACCAGTACGCCACCGTCCCGCACCGGGCCAAGGCGGCGGCGCTGCGCCGGGTGCTGGCGATGACCGAGGCCGCGGCGACGATCGTGTTCGTCCGCACCCGCGAGGCCGCCGAGCAGGTCGGTTCTGAGCTGGTCGAGCACGGGCTGGCCGCTGCCTACCTGTCGGGCGACGTCGCCCAGGCCGAGCGGGAACGTATCGTGTCCCGGCTGCGCGACGGGGCCCTGGACGTGGTGGTCGCCACCGACGTGGCAGCCCGGGGGCTGGACGTCGACCGGGTGGGGCTCGTGGTCAACCTGGACCTGCCCGGGGAGCCGGAGGCCTACGTGCACCGCACCGGCCGCACCGGCCGGGCCGGACGCACCGGCGAGGCGCTGACCTTCATCACCCCGGCCGAGCTGGGTCGCCTGCGGCGCATCGAGCGGGCGCTGCGGCTGACCCTGGTCGCGACGACGGTCCCCACGGCCCAGGAGGTCGCTGCCGCACGCACCACCCGGCTGCTGGAGCGGGCCTTCACCGTCGACGACAGCCGGGCGCTGGGCAGCTACCGCGACGCGGTGGCCGCAGCGCTGGCCGGCCAGCCCGAGGAGACCGACCTGCTGGACCTGCTGGCCCGGGTCGCCGCCGTGGCGACCCAGGGCACGGCCGCCGACACTGCCGCCGAGGCCGAGCTGGACATCACCCTGGCCAGCGCCCGACGCAAGGCCGACCGTGGCCCGGACCAGCAGCGTCGGCGCGACGACCGTTTCGACGACCAGTCTGACCGGCCCGGCCGTCACCGGTCCGGCCGCCCTCGGCTGCCGTCGTCAGACCGGACGGTCTACCGCGTCTCGGTGGGTCACCGCGACGGCATCGGCCCGGGTTCCCTGGTCGGTGCGCTCACCGGGGAAGGTGGTCTGGTCGGCGACCAGATCGGCAAGATCCACATGTTCTCCAGCTTCTCCCTCATCGACATCCCCGGTGGGCTGCCCGACGAGGCCGCCGAACGGATCTCCCGGACCCGGGTGGCCGGCCGTCGGCTCAACCTGCGTCCGGACACCGGACCGCACGGCGACCGGCAGCGGACCGACCGCCCCCAGCGGACCGACCGGCCCCGCCGACCGGGGCCACGCCGGACCAGGCCAGCACCGCGCTGACACCGGTGCGTGGCAGACTTGCCGTGCTCACGAACGCAGGAATGGGGGTGTGATGGCCAGGACGCTGGAGTTCGAGCTCGGCGGCCAGACCTACAGCGGTGCGCCGACCAAGGTCGACCGCAAGAAGCTGTACGGCTGGTCCGAGACGGTGGCCGTAGACGACGACGGCAGCACGCTTCAGGTGGCGGCCGTCGATGCCACGGGAACCATCGTCATCCCGTCCGGCGGTGTCGGCCTGGGGATGCTCGACACCGACGGGCGGTGGGTGGAGCGGTCGACACTGCACGCGGTGACCTCGGACGGTGCTGACGCTGCGCTCCTGCCGTCGAGCTTCGACGGCCCGATCTCCCTGACCGAGGAGGCCACGCCGGACGACCTGCTGGCCCACGCGGTCACGGCCGTGTACCAGCTGGTCGACGCCCCGGCCGAGCTCGTCGCCGCGGTCGGTGACACCATCTTCCGGTTCGACTACGCCTTCCGCGCCGGTTACACGACGTCGCCTGCGTTCTTGATGGTCAGCGACGGTGTCGTGTTCTTCCTCGTCGGCCAGCCCACCCCGTTCGAGCTCGCCGGCCTGGACCAGCCTGCTGTCGTCGTGGACGACGAGGCCGAGGTCGAGGACGACGACGAGATCGACTTCTCGATGCTGTGAGGTAGCCGGTGTCCCTTCGTTCTCTCAACCTCGCCAACGACCACCAGCGTGACGCCGTCGTCGGTTTCGACAACGCCCCCACGACGACCCAGGTGACCATGGTGCTGCCTGACGGCACCTCGCCGGTCCGGCTCAAGTTCCTCAAGACCACCGCCCGGCTGGACCGGCTCGTCGCCGAAGCAGGTGACCTGCTCGCCCTGGGCCAGGCGATCGTCGACGGCGACCCGGAGGTCGACATCGAGCAGGTCGGCCGCCCGCTGACCAACACCCACCGGATCTACGTCACCGCCGACGGCTCCATCGCGTACCGGGTGACGTTGCAGCAGGTCATCCACCGTCCGGACGGGACAGAAAAAGAACGCCGCGACGCCACCAAGGTGCCCTCGAACGTGGCTCTGGAGGACCATCCCGTCCGGTGGAGCGGCCGCCTGTTCGACAAGCGTGACGCGCTGCGCAAGTTCGTCTTCACCAGGGCGTACCAGGTGCGGCACAGCTCGGGCCTGACCTACGACTTCCTGTACGCCATGGCCGAGCAGCTGCACGACGCCGACGCCCTGATGTTCGTCGGCTCGGGGCCCAAGGGCACCGGTCCGCTGGTGCTGACGACCGGTGGCGAGCCGTACCGAGGCTTCCTGGAAGGCCGGGTCGACGGCGACCGCTACGCCCTGGTGCTGCACCTGACCAACCTGGAGCTCAAGGCGCTGCCGACCGAGGAGGGCGCGTGATGCTGGACCGTACCCGGCTGTCCGAGGTCCACGGCTATCTCGAGGGTCGTGGCGACGCGGTGGACGCCGCGACGCTGGCTGCCGTGCTGGCCTACAAGCGTGAGGTGGCCGCCAACTACCTGGCGATCAACCCGGACCAGATCGAGCAGCGGCTGGGCGGCACCGAGCTCCAGGTGACCCGCAAGTACGACGGCGAGATGGCCGTGATCTGCTGGGACGGCACCGACATCGCCATCGTCAACTCCGGCGGCACCGTCCGCACCGGTCTGCCGTGCCTGGACGAGGCCCGTGCTGCTCTCGTCGCCGCCGGGGTGCGCCAGGCGATGGTGCCGGCCGAGCTGTACCGGGAGGAGTCGGGCGGCCGCACCCGGGTGTTCGACGCGCTGGCGGCGCTGGCCGACGCCGCGCAGCTGGACCAGCTGCGCCTGGCCCCCTACGACCTGGTCTCGATCGACGGCGAACCGCCGCGGGTCAACGGGTACCTGGACGTCCACGCCCGGCTCGACCAGCTGTTCGGCTCGGGTGAGCTGTGCCGTCCGGTCCGGCTGCAGTCGGCGGGCTCTCGCAAGGCCGTGGCCGACCTGTACGACCGCTGGGTGACCGAGGACGGCGCCGAGGGGCTGGTGGTCCGTTCCGAGCTGCCGCTGGTCTACAAGGTCAAGCCCCGCCACTCGGTGGACTTCGCCGTCGTCGGCTACTCCGAAGGTGCTGGCGAGATGAAGGGCCAGGTCCGGTCGTTGCTGGTGGCGCTGATGCCGGCCGACGGCCAGTTCCAGGTGGTCGGGCACGTCGGTGGCGGTCTGACCGAGTCCGAGCGGCGTGACCTGTTCGCGGCGCTGGCTCCCACGCAGGTCCCGTCGGCGTACATCGAGACCGACTCCAACCATGTCGCCTTCCGCATGGTCGCTCCGACCATGGTGATCGAGGCGAAGATCAACGACGTGCTGTTCGAGTCCACGTCGGGCACGATCCGCAACCCGCGCCTGGAGGTGGTCGACGGCGGCTGGGTCCGTACCTGCGAGGTCAACGGCATCGCCATCGTCTTCCCCAGCTTCGTGCGGGTGCGTGAGGACAAGACGTGCGACGCGGTGAACGTGCGGTTCACGCAGATCGAGGAGTTCGCCGTCGCGCCGGTGCCGCCTGGTGCGACCGCCGAGGCGGACGCACCAGCCTCGGAGGTGCTGATCCGTACGGTGTACACCAAGCAGCTCGGTGCCAAGCTCATGGTGCAGAAGTTCTTGGTCTGGGCGACCCACAAGGAGGCCCGAGGCTACCCTGCCTATGTGTTCGCCTACACGAACTTCTCGTCCGACCGGAAGGACCCGTTGCAGCACGAGGTCCGGGTCTCGTCGTCGCGGGAGCAGATCATGGAGCTGTGCCACGCGGCGTTCGAGGCGAACATCAAGAAGGGATGGGTCGAGGTCCAAGAATCATGAGCCCTAGGTCATGAGTCCTGACCCGCTGCTCGCCGGACGGTCGGAGGCCCGGCGGGGATCGCAGAACCCGCTGTCGCGGGTCGAGCGGCCCCACGTCGCGGCACGCATGGAGGACGCGCTCGACGCCCGGATCGCCGGGCACCTGGTCCGGCGGGGCTGGACGGTCCGGGTCGTGCCCTACGCCGGCTACGGCGGTCCTGGCTGGGTGCGCGTCCTGGCTCGCACGGTGCTGGCCGCTCCTGCGGTGGCCGACGACGACCTGCCCGACTCTGGCGCCACCGCTCAGACCCACGACCCGGACCGGCTCCTGGCCGACGTGCGCGGCTGGCGGTCGTTCCTGTCCGCCCCTGTGGCGGGCACCCGGGTCGAGGTCCGGGTCGGCGACCAGCGGCACCACGTGTTCGCCGACCGCGCCGGGTACATCGACCAGCTGCTGGCCGGCGACCTGGACCCCGGCTGGCAGGAGGTCACCCTGCGTGCCGCCGGGTCGGTACCGGTCATGGCGCCGGTCCAGGTGGTCGCGGGCACCGCGCGCACCGGGGTGGTCTGCGACATCGACGACACCGTCATGGTCACCCGGCTGCCCCGTCCGTTCATCGCGGCCTGGAACTCGTTCGTGCGTCGCGCCGACGCCCGCGAGGCGGTGCCGGGCATGGCTGGTCTGCTGCGTGCCCTGCACGACCGCGAGCCGGACGGCCCGGTGGTGTACCTGTCGACCGGCGCCTGGGACACCGCGCCGACGGTGGCCCGCTTCCTGCGGGTCCACGGGTTCCCGCCCGGCACGCTGCTGCTCACCGACTGGGGTCCGACGAACACCGGGTGGTTCCGTTCTGGGCCACGGCACAAGGTCGCCCAGCTGCGGCGGTTGTTCCACGAGCTGCCCGGGGTGCACTGGTCGCTGGTCGGCGACGACGGGCAGCACGACCCGCGGATCTACGCCGGTGCGCTGGGCCGGCACAGCGACCACGTGGCGGCCGTCCTGCTGCGCCAGCTGACCTTCGCCGAGCACGTCCTGTCGTCGCCGACAGGGCGGCACTACACGCCTCCGACACCAGACGGCACGTCGCGACCGACCCGCCGGGTGCCGGTGCTCGCCGGACCTGACGGGTTCGCCCTGCTCGACGCGGCCCGCAGGGCGCGTCTGGTCGGTTAGGGCGGGCCCGGCAGCGGGGTGCCGGCTAGAGCCTCGCGGGGTCGTCCCAGTCTTCTAGGCTGGCCACCGCTTCGTCGTCGGGTTCCAGCTCGGCCGCCGACAACGAGACCGGGGCCTGGTCGGGCCGTCCGCCAACCCGGGCGTCGACGGCGGCCAGGTCGGCTTCGGCCAGCGGGCGCACGGCCAGGCGCTCGGCGGAAGGGTCGGAGGTCAGGTCGTCCATGCGCTGACCGTACTCCGCAGGACCGGTGGATGCCGTGGTCACGCGGCGCGGGCCGGCGGTGCCTTCTGGCTGCTCGCCTGGATCCAGGCGAGCAGGGCATCGGTGAGGCTGCGTGCCACCCCGGCGTAGCCGTCCGGATCGGACAGGGCTTGCTTGGCCGCGTCGATCCGCCCGGCAGAGACCTCTGCCAGCACCCCGGCAGCCGCCCGGTGGAACTCCGCGTGCCCGGCCATCACCTGGGCGTTGCGAGCTGCGTCGAGGTTGGCACCTTCGCCGGCGTGCAGCCAGCGACCGAACGGGCAGACGTCGTCCCGACGGGCCTGTTCCACCGTCGTGCCCTCCGGCAGACGACGGGTGTCGATGGCCTGCCGCAGACGTGCCTTCCAGGCGGCGTGCGCCACGACGGCGGCCTCGAGCGGCCCGCGCGGGACGCCCTCGGTGAGCGTGTCGATGTCCTTGGTCTGCCCGGAGACAGATTCTTCGACGCGGTCCAGCCAGGCTCGGGAGCGCAGCACGGCTTCGGAGACGGTCTGCGCGGCGTGGGCCGAGGCTGCCACCGACGCGCTGAGCTCGCCTGCCGCGGTCGCCGAGGCAGTGGCGGAGCGGTTGAACTCGCCGATCGCGGCCGTCTGCTCCTCGACCGCTGCTGCGATGGTGTGCTGGAGCTCTTCGATCCGTTGGAGCACCGCGCCGATCGAGTCGACGGCGGCGCTCACCGCGGCGGTGTCGCTGGCCAGCGACTCCAGACGCTGGGTGATCTCGACGGTCGCCTCGCCGGTCTGCCCGGCCAGCTCCTTGACCTCGGCAGCGACCACGGCGAACCCTCGTCCGGCCTCACCGGCGCGGGCCGCCTCGATCGTGGCGTTCAGCGCCAGCATCCGGGTCTGGGAGGAAATGCGCGACACCGCGCCGACGACCGACGAGATCTGGTCGGCGGACTCGTTGAGGTGACTCACCCGCTCGAGGACGTCGGTCATGGTCGCACCGGCCAGGGTGGCTTCCCGCAGCGAGGTCGACGACGTGTTCGCCACCTCGCGCATCGAGGCTTCGAGCTCCTCAGCGGCGGCGCTGACCGACGCTGCCACACCGGCGACGTTGTCGGTGGACTCGGCGGCCGAGGTCGCCGACCCGACGGCCTCCTGCGCCGCTCCGGAGATCGAGGCTACCGACTCCGACAAGTCCTCGACGGCCAGACTCATCTGGTCGTTGCGGCGCCTGACGGCGCTGAGTACTTCTTCGTGCACCATGCGAGCTCCTTGACGCGGCTACCAGAGGCCCATCGGCAGCTCGGCAACGGTTCATTAACCCTAACGGCGCAGTGTCGCGCGACCGCGCTTGCGGAGGCCACCGACGGCTGCACGTCCCGGCTCGGCCGACCGTGGCAGACTCACGACCGTGGACTTCGCCTCGACCTATGCCCACGGGTTCGCCCGGGTGGCCTCGTGCACGGTGCCGGTGCGGGTCGCCGACCCGTCGACCAACGCCGACGCGGTGCTCGACGCCGCTCGGGCCTGTCATGACGACGCCGTGGCGGTCGCGGTGTTCGGCGAGCTGTGCCTGACCGGCTATGCCGTCGACGACCTGTTCCTGGCGGACCCGCTGCTGCGGGCTGTCGACGACGCGCTGGACCGGGTGGTCCGCGCGACTGCCGACCTGCGGACGGTCCTCGTGGTCGGTGCGCCGCTGCGGTACGGGTCGAGGCTGCTGAGCTGTGCGGTGGTGCTGCACCGCGGCCGTGTGCTGGGTGTCGCCCCCAAGTCGTACCTGCCGACCTACCGGGAGTTCTACGAGCGGCGCTGGTTCGCCCCGGGTGACGACGTGCGCGGCGAGACGGTCGTGGCTGGGCAGCGCGTCCCGATCGGTCCGGACCTGCTGTTCGAGGCTGAGGACGTCCCGGGCCTGGTGTTCCACGTCGAGGTCTGCGAGGACATGTGGGTGCCGGTGCCCCCGTCGGCGACGGCGGCCCTGGCCGGTGCGACCGTGCTGGTCAACATGTCGGGCAGCCCGATCACCGTAGGCCGGGCCGACGACCGTCACCTGCTGGCCCGGTCGGCTTCCGCCCGCTGCCTGGCGGCCTACGTGTACGCCGCGCAGGGCACCGGCGAATCGTCCACCGACCTGTCGTGGGACGGCCAGACGATGGTGTACGAGATGGGCGACCTGCTGGCTGTCGGCCCGCGCTTCCCCGACGGCGCGGTGCGGACGGTGGTCGACGTCGACCTGGACCGGCTGCGCCAGGAGCGGATGCGGGTCGGCACGTTCGACGACAACCGTCGTGCGCTCGGGGTGCATGGCCCGGACAGGCACGCAGCCACGACGACGGCGCTCGTCCCAGGGCACCGGACGGTGGGCTTCCGGCTCGACCCGCCGACCGGCGACGTGGGCCTGCGCCGCACCGTCGACCGGTTCCCGTTCGTGCCGGACGACGCCGAGCGTCTGGCCCAGGACTGCTTCGAGGCGTACAACATCCAGGTCAGCGCGCTGGTGCAGCGCCTGCGGGCCATCGGCGCCCCCAAGGTCGTCCTCGGGGTCTCCGGCGGGCTGGACTCGACGCACGCGCTCATCGTCGCGGCCGACGCCATGGACCGGCTGGGCCGTCCCCGCTCCGACATCCTCACGTTCACCCTGCCGGGGTTCGCCACGTCGGCGGAGACGAAGTCGGCCGCCCTGGCTCTGATGGCGGCCCTCGGCACGACGGGCGAGACGATCGACATCCGGCCGGCGGCGCGACAGATGCTCGCCGACCTGGGCCACCCCTTCGCCGACGGCGAGCCCGTCTACGACGTGACCTTCGAGAACGTCCAGGCCGGCCTGCGGACCGACTACCTGTTCCGTGCGGCCAACCAGCGTGGCGGGATCGTCCTGGGCACCGGCGACCTGTCCGAGCTGGCGCTGGGCTGGTGCACCTACGGGGTCGGCGACCACATGTCCCACTACGGCGTCAACGCCGGGGTGCCGAAGACGCTGATCCAGCACCTCATCGGCTGGGTGATCGACCAGGGTCGGTTCGACGGTGCGACGAACCAGGTGCTCCGGACGGTCCTCGACCAGGAGATCACCCCCGAGCTGATCCCGGTCGCCCCGGGCGAGCGACCGCAGTCCACGCAGGATGTCGTCGGCCCGTACGCCCTGCAGGACTTCACCTTGTTCCACGTGCTGCGCCGCGGCTACGCCCCGTCGAAGATCGCCTTCCTCGCCTGGCACGCCTGGCGCGACGTCGGAGAGGGTCCGTGGCCGCCGGGCTGGCCCGACGAGCGCAAGGTCGCCTACGACCTGCCGACGGTCCGTCGCTGGTTGGAGGTCTTCGTCCGCCGGTTCTTCTCCCAGCAGTTCAAGCGTTCTGCCCTGCCCAACGGCCCCAAGGTCACCGCGGGCGGCACGTTGTCTCCCCGCGGCGACTGGCGTATGCCGTCGGACGCCTCTGCGGCCGCCTGGCTCGCCGATATCGAGGCACACGTCCCGACCTCGCTGCCATGACGGCCGACCAGACCGCCGACCGGCTCGAAGGCATGGCCGCGGCGGCGCTCCGGGACATGCTGGACCAGTCCGGCTGCCGGTCGGTCGCCGAGCTGTGGCGGCTGTTCCCGGTCGAGCTGCGCGACGGCAGCCCTGACTATCCCCGGTGGTACGACGAGGCGGCTGCCCGGCTGCGGGAGCTGCTGGGCGACCAGCTAGTTCGGATCCACCACATCGGATCCACCAGCGTCCCGGGCTTGACGGCCAAGCCGATCGTCGACATCTTGGCCGAGCTCGACCCCGCCTGCGACCCGCAGGGTGTCGTCGCGACCCTCGGTGCCGACGGCTGGAGACTGGTCAGTCAGGCCACGATGCCCCACCTGAGGCTGGACATCGTCCAGGGCTACACCCCGACCGGTTTCGCCGACCAGGTCTTCCACCTGCACGTCGTCCACCCGGGCGACCACGACGAGCTGCGGTTCCGTGACTGGCTGCGCTCCCACCCGCAGGCCCAGGCCGACTACGCCGCGCTCAAGCAGGGCCTGGCCGCGCGTTACGTGCACGACCGCGACGCCTACACCGACGCCAAGACGGCGTTCGTCCGCAGTGCCGTCCAGCAGGCCCGCTCCCAGCCGACCGCCTGATCCGGACCGCCGACGCCCGGGTGGCCGGCCCCAGCGCTGTGCGGCGGCCACGTCGCCGGGCGGAGGTGACGTCAGGCCGAGAGGCGCTCCACGGCGTCGGGACGTGCGACCACCAGGCTCTGCCAGCCGCCCGACAGGTTGCGAGCGTCGATGCCGTGGGCGAGCAGGATCCGGGCGGCCAGGTAGGCCCGGAAACCCCCGGCGCAGTGGACAGCCACGCGACGACCGGCTGCCGCCGCCCGGATCTCCTCGATCCCGTCGCGGACCGTGGTGTGCGGCGCCAGCAGGGCACCGGGCAGGTGCCCGCGGTCGTACTCGGCCTGGTTGCGCACGTCAAGCACCAGCTCGTCGGCCATGACCTGGTCCAGCTCGTCCGGCTGCCACTGAGGCATGGTGCCGTCCAGGACGTTCTGGGCGACCATGCCGAGCAGGTTCACCGGGTCCTTGGCGGCGCTGTAGGGCGGAGCATAGGCCAGCTCCAGCTCGGCCAGGTCGTCGGCGTGCATCCCGGCCCGCAGGGCGGTGGCCAGCACGTCGATGCGCTTGTCCACCCCGGCGGCACCGACCGCCTGGGCTCCGAGCAGCCTGCCGTCCGGGGCGAAAGAGGCCACCAGGTGGATGGTCTGCGCCCCGGGCAGCCAGCCGACGTGGTGGGCCGGGTGGACCCGGACCACCTCGTGCTCGATGCCCATCAGGTCGAGCTGACGCTGCGACAGGCCCGTCATGCCGGCCGTCAGCCCGAACACGCGCACGATCGCGGTACCCAGCACCGGTGCCTGCGGGGTGGTGCGGTGCCCGCAGACGGCGTCAGCCGCCCGACGGCCCTGCCGTACCGCTGGCCCGGCCAGGGGCACCACACCGTAGGTGTCGGCACCGTGCAGCCGGACCTGGACAGCGTCGCCGACCGCCCAGATGTGCGGGTCGGAGGTGCGCTGGTCGGCATCCACCACGATGGCACCGCGCTCGCCCGTCTCCAGACCCGCCTCGGCGGCCAGGGTGCTGTTGGGCCGCACCCCGACGTTGACCAGCACCAGGTCGGCCCGGATCGTCGTGCCGTCCGACAGCGTCACCTGCTCCCCCACCTGCGTCGCCGCGGTGCCCAGGTGCAGCACCACACCGGCGTGCGACAACTCGTCGGCGACCTGTGCCGCCAGCTCGGCGTCCAAGGGCGGGAGCACCTGCGGCGCCAGCTCGACCAGGTGCACCGTGACGCCCCGTCGGACCAGCGCCTCGACGGCTTCCAGGCCGATGAACCCGGCGCCGACGACGACGGCCGTCGGAGCCGGTGAGGTGATCTGGTCCAGCCAGGCGGTCACCCCCTGCACGTCGGGCACGGTGCGCAGCCGGTGCACGTTCGGCGCGTCCAGGCCCAGGACCGGCGGTTCGACGGCGACGGCGCCGGGGGCCAGGACCAGTGCGTCGTAGGCGAGGGTCTGTGTCTCAGCCGTCGTCCTGTCGACCACGGTGAGGTGCCTCGAGGCCGGGTCCAGCGCTATGACCTCATGGTTCACCCGTACGTCGACGGCGAAGACAGCGCCCAGCGAGGCGGGGTCGTGCAGCAGCAGCTGGTCGGCCGAGGCGACGTCTCCCGCCAGGTGGTACGGCAGCCCGCAGTTGGCGAACGACACGTGCGGCCCGGCCTCGAGAACGACGATCTCCAGGTTCTCGTCGAGCCGGCGGGCGCGGGCGGCGGCACTCATCCCGCCCGCGACCCCGCCGACCACGACGAGGCGTCGCCGGTTCACCGGCACGTGCACCGCTGCGACTCAGGCACCCCGGCCATCACCTGGTCGACGTGCTTGCCGCATCCGCTCCAGGTGGTCTTGCCGCACTTGCCGCACCGCGCTGCACTGCACATGCTGATCTCCTTCTCACCGGCTTGAGGGACGGCCGCTACCGGCCCTGGTACGCAGACGAGCGTATACCCCTGGGGGTATCTCGTCTACTCCCCTATACTGGACCGAGGTCGCCGCACGAAGGAGCTCACATGGATCTCGACCCCGCTCAGCTCACCCAGGTCGTCAACCGGCTGCGGCGGGCTGAGGGCCAGCTGGCTGCCGTGCGACGGGCGGTCCAGGAGGGCGGCGACTGCGAGCAGGTGGTGATCCAGCTGGCCGCGGTCAGCCGCGCCCTGGACAAGGCCGGGTTCGCGATCATCGCCACGTCCATGAAGCAGTGCATCGCCCGGTCTGACGACGACGCACCTGCCCTGGACTTCGCAAAGCTGGAGAAACTGTTCCTTTCTCTCGCCTGAGCCGTAGGCTGCACCCGTGACGTTCTCGAGCGGTGGACAGTTCGACGGTGGCCGGGTCCAGTCGGGGGGTGGCGGCCGCGGTCTGAGCGGCGGGATGGCGGTCGGCGGCGGGCTCGGTGGCCTGGTGCTGGTCGTGCTGTTCGTCCTGCTCCAGGGCGGCGGCGCATCCGACGTGATCCAGGCGGTCAGCGGTGGCCAGCAGCCGGTCCAGCAGGCGGCGGGCAGCATCGGCGCTTGCACCGCCGAGGAGGCCAACACCTCTCGTGACTGCCGGCTCTCGGCCACGGTGCAGGCGCTGGACGCCTACTGGGAGCCGGTGATGAACAACCGGGGCGTCGTCTTTGTCAGGCCGGAGGTGCTCAGCTTCTCCGGCTCGACGGGCACAGCCTGCGGTAACGCCACGTCGGCGGTCGGTCCGTTCTACTGCCCGGCCGACGAGACGATCTACATCGACCTGAGTTTCTACGACCTGCTGTCGTCGGAGTTCGGCGCTCAGGACGGCCCGCTGGCCGAGGAGTACATCACTGCGCACGAGTACGGGCACCACATCCAGAACCTGCTCGGCACGATGCGTCAGGTCGGCCAGGACACGGGTGCCGCTTCCGGCTCGGTCCGCCTGGAGCTGCAGGCCGACTGCTATGCCGGCATGTGGGCCGGCAAGGCCGCCACGACGGTCGACCCCGACACCGGTGTCACCTTCCTCGACCCGATCACCGCGGACCAGCTGGCCAACGCCCAGGCGGCAGCCCAGGGCGTCGGCGACGACCGGATCCAGCAGAACGCCGGTGTGAGCGTCAACCCGGACACCTGGACCCACGGCTCGGCCCAGCAGCGCGAGTACTGGTTCATGGTCGGCTACCAGAAGGGCACCATCGCGGCCTGCGACACCTTCGCCGCCGCCAAGCTCTGACACGCAGCCGGTGTTCGTCGGCGCCCACGTCGCCGCGTGACGGACGGGTGAACGGGTAGCACCCGCCCGACGGGTCGGGACGCGGGATCCGGTTCCAGAGCCACTGGACGACTCTGTCGCACGCGCCAGTAGATCCCCCGACGTCCGCTCCACGGGCAACCTCACAGTCCTGTGGGCGCAGCAGATCCACCCAGAGGCAGCGCGCGCCAGGGGGCAACGACGTTGTCCTTCAAGGCCCTGAACGATCGTTCAACGACCGACGCGTCGGCGGCAGTCAGGAAGCGACGTCGACAGGACCTTCGCCACTCGTTAGGTCGCCAGATTCGCGTGCACGTCGTTCGCGTGCCGATCGCAAGGTGTTGCACGTCGACGAAAACGAGAACTCCGACCCGCGTATCTGCAGGTCAGACCCTCACATGCTGGTGGGCGATACTGGGATCGAACCAGTGACCTCTTCCGTGTCAGGGAAGCGCGCTCCCGCTGCGCCAATCGCCCGTGCAGGTAGTGCCTGTCGAGGTGGAGACGGGACTCGAACCCGTGTAGACGGCTTTGCAGGCCGCTGCCTCGCCACTCGGCCACTCCACCTTGAGACCGCGGCGTTGACGCCGACAGTTCCAACCTCCGAGCGGATGACGGGACTCGAACCCGCGACCCTCACCTTGGCAAGGTGATGCTCTACCAACTGAGCCACATCCGCGCGACCCGCTGCGACCGAGGCCGCGGGGTGCGTCCCTGACTCTATCCGAGCCCCCCGCACATAGTCCAACCAGATCCGCCGTGTTCACCAGGGCGCGCAGGCGTCACACTGGTGGTGTGGACGAGACAGTGGTGTGGTATGACGGACGGCTCGTTCCGCCTCGTACACCGGTGGTGAGGGCGACGGACCTGGGGCTGACCAGCGGGCTCGGGATCTACGAGTCGTTGGCGGTGCTCGACGGGCGGGTGTTCGCCCTGACCCGTCACCTGGAGCGGCTGGCGCACTCGGCCCAGGTGGTCGGTATCGGTCTGGCGGGCGACGACGTGCTGCGCGGTGCCGCCGACGAGGTTGCCCAGGCGGGTGGGTGGGCGTACGGCCGTCTGCGTATCACCGTCACGGCCGGCACCGACGACGCGCCGGGCGTGCTCGTAGTCGTCGGCAGCCCGGCACGGGCAGTCGAGCAGGTCCGGGTGGTGCGGGTGCCGTGGGTGCGCAACGAACGGTCGGCGGTGGTCGGTGCCAAGGTGACATCCACGGCGGACAACCAGATGGCGGCGCGGGCCGCGCGTCAGGCAGGGGCCGACGAGGCGGTGCTCGCCAACGGCCGGGGTGAACTGTGCGAGTGCACGACGTCCAACGTCCTGCTCGAGACTGACGATGCTCTGCTCACCCCGCCGCTGGCAGCCGGCTGCCTGGGTGGGGTCACCCGGGCCCTGCTGCTGGAATGGTCGACGCCCGACGTGCCGGTCCGAGAGCAGACCATGCCGTACACCGTCCTCGACGACGTGGCCGCGGGGCGGGCGGGGCTGGCGGTGAGCAGCACGCTGCGCACGGTCGTGCCCGTGGTGGAGCTCGACGGGCAGGCCACCCGTGATGCCGTGCTGGCACGGCGCGCACGCGAGCTGTTCGACGCCCGACGTCGCGACGACCTGGACCCGTAAGGGCCAGAGAGCCTCGGCTGCGACCTAGGTGGTGAGCAACGCGGCGATGAGCGCGGCTACCTCAGACTCCATCCGGTCGCTCTCGGCACCGATCGGTACCAGCGCCTCAGTGCGCGAGATGAACCGCAGCAGCGGCTCGGTCGGCGCGGCGAGCAGGGCGTTGCCCTCGACACCGGACAAGGAGATCAGGACGTAGTCAGGGTCTTCGTCCCGCCACACCTGGACGTCACCGTTACCCGCAGGGTCGTCCGCGGCGGCGTTCAGACCGTCAGCCAGCAGCTCGCGGCCGAGCAGCCATGCCGAGACCGACTGCGCGCCGGTGAAGACAGCCCGGACGGTGTAGGGGTCGTTCGCACGGAAGGAGAACTCTGTACTGACGGGAATGACGCTCGCGTCCGAACCGATGAGCTGGACGGCGATGACTTCGACCACGTCAGGGCGCTGCGGCTGCGTCATCCGGCCTCCTTTCGATGCCCATCATGGCAGGTGGCGAGCTCCGGGCGAGGACCTTGGCCCGGGTTTCACCCACTGGGGGTGGGCGGGTCCCCCGTTTGGCGTGCGATATGCCCGAATAGTGCAGTCTGCGTGCCGCGATACACCCCGCGACGGTCGACGACCCCGACAGGTCAGGGCCTCGAACCTCCGCACGAACGACGGTGCGACGGTGTCCGACGGTACATCGACCCCCGTCCGATCGGCATCCTCCCGGCGCCCCATGAGGACTTGACCGGCCCAGCCGCCCAGCCCCGCTCGCTCCACTGCGACACGACCTCCCCGCACTCATCGTGGAACGAGTTCGGCATCGAGGCCCAAGATTGGGTAGCATGCCCGAGCCGGGCGATTGGCTCAGCGGTAGAGCGCCTCGTTCACACCGAGGAGGTCACTGGTTCGATCCCAGTATCGCCCACGAGATCGAGAGCGACGTGTGCTTGCGGAACGCAAGCCTCGTCGCTCTCGTCATGTTGTGCGGGGCCCAGCCCCGCACCCGCCAGGGGCGAGCCCCCTGCACCCCCGGTGGGTGGTGGCCAGGTTGGGTGGTCATGCTGGGTTTCGAGCGGTGGAGGCTGTCCGCCCTGTCGGAGCGAACCCCCGGCGGGCCGTGAGCGTCACATGGCTCCCTCTCGGCATGCCTCCGCACCAGCGCGATCGTGGGTGGCTGAGGCGTCCCGGGCCTGTCCCCCGACCCCGTTTCCCCGATCCGCACCGAGACCCGTGTCCGGTCGGTTCAGACGCTCAGTGCCGCGCCCTGTGGTTCCGGCTGGTCAGGCCGCCTGGCACCGACCCTGGCAGGTGAAGTCTTGGCAGCGCCGAGCAGGCCATGCTGCTGTCATGACACGAAGGGTGTCATTGCGGGTCGGTCGTGGGCGGGGGCGGCTGTTCACCGGGCTCTGCCGCCGGGGGTTGGGCCTGTGGATCGGGTTGCGGCACGTCGGGCTGCGGGGCGGGCGGCTGCGCAGCGGGCTCTGCCGCCGAGGACTGGGCCTGGAGATCGGGCTGCGGCACGTCGGGCTGCGAGGCAGGCGGATGCGCAGCGGGCTCTGCCGTCTGGGGTTGGGCCTGGAGATCGGGTTGCGGCACGTCGGGCTGTGGGGCAGGCGGCTGCGCAACGGGCTCTGCCGCCGGGGGCTGGGCCTGAGGAACAGGCTGCGGTAGCCCGGGTTGCGGCACGTCGGGCTGTGGGGCGGGAGGCTGTGCGGCGGGCTCTGCCGCCGGGGGCTGGGTCTGAGGAACGGGCTGCGGAGGTGGCTGCTGGCTGAACTGTGGCGCCGGGGGCTGGGCCTGCGGGGCAGGCAGCGGTCCGGCCGGCGCTGGGTACGGCTGCATGGGTGCAGCGCGCTTTCCGCGCCTGCTGCGGAGCACGAGCAGCAGCACCACGACAGCGGCGACGACGAGCACGACGGCCCCGGCGAGCAGCATCCACATCCAGACGGACGACGAGGCCGTGTCGTTGCCGACGGCCCTGAGACCTTCAGACCCGTACAGGTCTTTCGGGTCGGTCCAGGTCACCGTCGTACCGTCGACCGTCGAAGAACCGTTGTGCTCCTGGACGTCGCCAGGGAAGGTGACCGAGACCTTGAACGAGTCGAACATGTCCGCGCTGAGCTGGGAGTCGTCCTCACCAGAGGTCATGGCGAAGGTGTACTTCCCGTCTGCATGCTCCAGGCTGTCAGCCATCGCCTTCAGGTCAGAGGTTCCCGACATCTGGCACGCGATGTAGTCGTCGTTCGACACGTCCTTCACCGTGGCGTCCTTGACCCCGGTGTCCCCGCCAGCCTGGCCGCAGAGATCCTCAGGCGTCAGCTCCCCGCCACCATTCTCAGCTATCGCAGCGGCGGCGCTTCTTTCGATCCCGACCATCATCGAGACCCGGATGTCGTCGTCCGACTTGATGTCGACACCCATCTCCATCTTCATGCAGCCACCCAGAACGAGGGCTGCGGCGATGACCGTGGCTAGTGCGAACAGATGACGACGGGTACGCGGCGCTGTTGTCTCAGGCACTTCGACCACTCGCTTCCACCAGGCATCGTGTCGGTCTCGACCTACAGACTTCAGGCTACCGGTCGACCGCTCCGCCCGCACAGATGTCACGTCGTCGTCCGACGGGCCGCCGGGCTCCCTCGAACGGACCAGGCACCGGCCGGCCGGGAGGTCGCGCCGGTGGCAGCCGTGGAACGATGGCGACAAAGGCCCGACCACCGTCGGGACACCTGCCCGGCCGAACCGGACGACCAGGGCAGCGCAGCGTCCGCGACGCGACAACGATCCGGCATTCCAGACGACAGGGAGGGTCTGATGACGGGGATCACGCCAGAAGGGTTCGAGATCGACCGCGACTTTGCTGCACCGCCGTCCGCGGTATTTGCGGCATGGACCACGGCCGGACATTTCGCGCGCTGGTTCGGTGGAAGAGGCGTGCAGGTGCCCAGCGACCGGCTCGACTACGAGCCCGCTGTCGGCCACGCATGGTCCGCGACGATGGTGCTGCCCGACGGCCGCACGATCGACTGGGCCGGGGAGTTCGTCGATATCGTGCGGGACCAGCGTTTTGTCTTCACGCTGACCGACCAGCCCACCGAGCCGGAGCGCCTGGCCGTCACGGCCGAGCTCGCACCCACGGCCGCAGGCACGCACATGCACATGACGCAGGCGGCACCCGGGTTCAGCACCGAGCAGCGTGAAGCGACGATCGCCGGGTGGCAGACCTTCTTCGACGAGATGGCCGTCGTCGCCGAGAGGTGAGCCAGCGCCGCACGGCACGGTTCGTGCGTCCTGGTCGACGGCCGCGCAGCAGCCGGCAGCAGCGCAGCCGGTCGTGGAGCGCGCGCTCCAGCGCGACGCACCGAGGCACGACGAGCCGGCCGGCGTCTGTAGACTGGAAGCGGTGTGCCGGGAAGCCTGGTCGGCCACCCGGCAGCCGTCCGCTGCCCGGGTGCTGGACGAGAGACACCTGGGATCGTGATGGCACACCTGACCTGGAGCCGGCTGCGGCGGGCTGTGGAAGACGAACGTCTCGGCGGTGCGGCGATGCTGCTCGCGGCCGTCGCAGCGCTGGTCGTGGCCAACTCCCCCGCGCAGGACGCCTACCACCGGCTGCTCGGCACGACCTTCGGACCGGGGCCGTGGCGGCTGTCGGTCGAGGCATGGGCGACCGAGGGCCTGCTGACGCTCTTCTTCTTCGTCGTCGGCACCGAGCTGGCGCGGGAGTTCCGGGTCGGCGCGCTGCGTGACCGGCGGCGGGCGGCGCTGCCGGTGATCGCCGCGGTCGGCGGGATGGTCGTGCCCGCCGTGGTCTACACCGTCGTCGTGTCCGTCACCGGGGCGGGAGCGCACCACGGCTGGGCGATCCCCACCGCCACCGACATCGCGTTCGCGCTCGCCGTGCTCGCCGTCGCGGGACGGGGCCTGCCCGGCGGGGTGCGGATGTTCCTGCTCACCCTGGCCGTCGTCGACGACCTTCTCGGCGTCATCGTCATCGCCGTGGTCTACACCGACGGGCTGGACCCGTGGGCCCTGGTCGGCGCGGTCGTCGCGGCTGCGGTCTTCGCGCTGCTCGTGCGGCAGCCCTGGGCCCGGTGGTGGTCGCTGCTGCCGGTGGCGCTGGTCACCTGGGCGGCGGTCCAGAGCTCCGGGGTGCCGCCCGCCGTCGCCGGGGCGGTCCTCGGGCTCACCGTGCCGGTCATGCCGCTGCACGAGCAACGACGCGGCCGGGCCGGGCAGTACGAGGAGGCCCTGCGTCCGGTGGCGACCTGGGTGGCGCTGCCGGTGTTCGCCTTCTGCGCCACCGGGGTCAGCCTCGGCGGGCACGGCGACGACCCGGCGGCCGTCCCGGTGATGGTCGCCGTGGCCGCCGGCCTGGTGCTCGGCAAACCGGTCGGGGTGCTCGGCACGGCCGTGCTGGCGACCCGGTTCGGCCGGCTCCGGCTGCCGCGCGGCATGCACACCGCCGACCTGCTGCCGGTGGGCCTGCTGGCCGGGATCGGGTTCACCGTGTCGCTGCTCATGGCGCATCTGTCGTTCGTCGACGCGACGCTCAGCGACGCCAGCACGCTCGGCGTCCTCGTCGGGTCCGCGGTGGCGTGCCTGGCCTCGATCGTCGTGCTGAGGCTGCGGGTCCGTCGCAGGCCGGCGGCCGAGGTCAGCCCAGCAGGACCGTGACGACCAGGGCGACGTTGAGCGTGACGATCGCCGCGACCACCGTCCACGACGCCACCCTCAGCCGCCTCGACGCGACGTGCGTCCCCATGAGCCCAAGGTCGCCGTTCAGGCGGACCAGCGGGACCAGGGCGAACGGGATGCCGAGGCTGAGCAGCACCTGGCTGAGCACCAGGGCCCAGGTCGGATCGATGCCCACGGCGAGCAGCACCAGGGCCGGTATCAGGGTCACCACCCGACGCACCAGCAGCGGCACGCGGACCCTCAGCAGCCCGGCCATGATCGTCGCCCCGGCGTAGGCACCGACCGACGTCGAGGCGAACCCGGAGGCGAGCAGCCCGATGCCGAACGCCACCCCGACCACCGGGCCGAGCGCTTGGCTGATCGCGGCCTGCGCGCCGTCTATGGTGTCGGTCCCGTCGACGCCGTACAGCGCCGCGGCCGCGAGCACCAGCATCGCGAGGTTGACGGTCCCGGCCAGGCCCAGCGAGCCGACCACGTCCCACCGGGTGGCCCGCAGCAGGCGGGGCAGGGGCGTGCCACCGCTCCCCCGGTCGCGGACCAGCGCCGAGTGCACGTAGATGGCGTGCGGCATGACGGTGGCGCCCAGCATGCCGGCCGCGAGCAGCACCGTGTCCGGGCCAGCCAGCCTCGGTACCAGCCCTGCGGCGGCCTGCGGCCAGCTGACCGGGGCGACGAGCAGACCGACGAGGAACCCCGCGGCGACGACGAGGAGCAACCCGATGATGACCAGCTCGAAGGGCCGCTGGCCGCGCTCGGACTGCACGGCCAGCAGACCCATCGAGACCAGCCCGACGATCGCACCCCCGATCGGCAGCGGCACGCCGAACAGCAGGCGCAGCGCCAGCGCCCCGCCGATCACCTCGGCCAGGTCGGTGGCCGCGGCCACCAGCTCGGCCTGCGCCCAGTAGGCCAGCCGCGGGCCGCGACGCAGCCGGTCGCCGACCAGCTCGGGCAGCGTCCGGCCGGTGACCAGCCCCAGCCGGGCAGACAGGTACTGCACCAGCACAGCCATCGCGTTCGCGCAGACCAGCACCCAGACCAGCAGGTAGCCGTGGCGGGCCCCCGCGGTGACGTTCGCCGCGACGTTACCTGGGTCGACGTAGGCCACCGCCGCCACGAAGGCGGGGCCGAGCAGCGCGGGCAGTGCGCGTCGCTGTCCCGCCCCAGCCTCGGACCCTCGACCAGCCGTCATCGGCACGACGGTAACCGAGCCTCCGACCGTGGGGCGCGCGCTCGGCGCGGCGACCTCGCCCTCACGGCAGTCACAGGTACCTTGTCATAAGACGGCCGTCTCGATGCCGTCGCCCGACCTCGTGCCACCGAGAGGACCTGCTGTGCTCAAGATGTCCAAGCCGACCCGTGACGGCACTCGTTCGCTGACCTTCGCGCTGCCCACCGACCAGATGAACGGACCGGTCAGCGTCGTCGGCACGTTCAACGACTGGACCCCGGGCACGCACACGCTGCGCACCCGGTCCAACGGCACAGCCAGCGTCCAGGTCACCGTCCCGACCGGCGCCGAGGTGACGTTCCGCTACCTGGCCGACGGCGGTCGCTGGTTCGACGACCACGCTGCCGACCTCATCACCTCTCAGGGGTCGGTCGTCCGGGTCTGAGCACCGGCCGACGGGGGTACCGCGCAGGCATCGGGCCGTCGGGCGTGGTTAGGTAGTCTGATGCACATCTGGCCAGGTCACCCCTACCCGCTCGGTGCGACGTACGACGGTTCCGGTACCAACTTCGCGTTGTTCTCCGAGGTCGCCACCCGGGTCGAGCTGTGCCTCATCGACTCCGACGGCACCGAGGCCCGCGTCGACCTGCCCGAGGTGGACGGTTTCGTCTGGCACGGGTACCTGCCCGCGGTCGCCCCCGGCCAGCACTACGGCTTCCGGGTGCACGGCCCCTACGACCCGGCCGCCGGGCACCGCTGCGACCCGTCGAAGCTGCTGCTCGACCCGTACGCCAAGGCCGTCGCCGGGCAGATCGACGGGCACGAGTCGCTGTACTCGTACCGGTTCGCCGACCCGACGAGACGCAACTCTCTGGACTCAGCCACCCACACCATGGTGTCGCTGGTGGTCAACCCGTACTTCGACTGGGGACGCGACCGGCCGCCGAGCCACGAGTACCACGATTCGGTCATCTACGAGGCGCACGTCAAAGGGCTGACCGCCCGGCACCCGAACGTGCCGCCCGACCAGCGCGGGACCTACCTGGGGCTGGCCCACCCGGCCGTCATCGGGCACCTGACGTCCCTGGGCGTCACCGCCGTGGAGCTCATGCCGGTGCACCAGTTCGTCAACGACTCGTCCCTGGCCGCCCAGGGGCTGACGAACTACTGGGGGTACAACACCATCGGGTTCTTCGCCCCGCACAACGGCTACGCGGCCTTCGCGTCGTCCGGTCAGCAGGTGCAAGAGTTCAAGGCGATGGTCAAGGCCTTGCACCAGGCAGACATCGAGGTGATCCTCGACGTGGTCTACAACCACACCGCCGAGGGTAACGACAGGGGTCCGACGCTCAGCTTCCGCGGCATCGACAACGCCAACTACTACCGGCTGGTCGACTCGGACCGCACGCACTACTTCGACACCACCGGCACGGGGAACTCGCTGCTCATGCGATCCCCGCACGTGCTGCAGCTCATCATGGACTCGTTGCGCTACTGGGTGCAGGAGATGCACGTCGACGGATTCCGGTTCGACCTGGCGGCGACGCTGGCCCGGCAGTTCCACGAGGTGGACCGGCTCTCGGCGTTCTTCGACCTGGTGCAGCAGGACCCGATCGTCTCGCAGGTCAAGCTCATCGCCGAACCGTGGGACCTCGGCGACGGCGGGTACCAGGTGGGCGGGTTCCCGCCGTTGTGGACCGAGTGGAACGGCAAGTATCGGGACACGGTGCGCGACTTCTGGCGGTCCGAGCCGTCGACGCTCGGCGAGTTCGCCAGCCGCCTGTCAGGCTCCTCCGACCTGTACGCCCACTCCGGGCGACGACCGCTGGCCAGCATCAACTTCGTCACGGCCCACGACGGGTTCACCCTGCGTGACCTGGTCAGCTACAACGAGAAGCACAACGCGGCCAACGGCGAGGACAACCGGGACGGGGAGAGCTTCAACCGGTCCTGGAACTGCGGGGTCGAGGGCCCGACCGACGATCCGGAGGTCACCGCGCTGCGGGCCCGGCAGCAGCGCAACTTCCTGGCCACCCTGCTGCTGTCGCAGGGGGTGCCGATGATGGCTCACGGCGACGAGCTGGGCCGTACCCAGGCCGGCAACAACAACGTGTACTGCCAGGACAACGCTATCTCGTGGGTGGACTGGGACCTGGACGCCGAACGCACGGCCTTGCTCGAGTTCGCCCGCAAGGTCGTCGGGCTGCGTGCCGCCCACCCGGTGTTCCGCCGTCGTCGGTTCTTCGCCGGCGCGGCCGAGCACGGTGGTCAGTCGGCGCTGGGCGACGTGGTGTGGCTGCAGCCCGACGGCCACCTCATGCAAGACTCCGCCTGGTCCGGCGACCAGGCTCGGATGATGCAGGTGTTCCTCAACGGCGACGCCATCGTCGAACCTGACGCCCGCGGCCAGCGCATGGTCGACGACTCTTTCTTGCTGCTGTTCAACGGCAACTACGAGAAGGTGCACTTCACCTTGCCGCCCGTCGACTACGGCAAGACGTGGACCGTGGTGTTCGACACTGCCGACGCCCACGCCGGCCACGAGTACCGGTCTCGCGCCCGCCTGACCCTGGAGCACCGCTCGGTCGTGCTGCTCACCCGGCCGCCGCACACTGCCCCGGCGGCCGAGCTGGTCACCGCCGCCGAGCTGGCGACCGGCGCTCTGCCCGGGCGCGGCGCACCGACGGCACGACGGACCCCCGGCACACCGGCCCGGTGAGGGCCCGACCTGTGGACCGACGTGCAGGGGCCGGGCCGGTCTCGACCTACCGGGTCCAGCTGGGCCCCGACCTGCGGTTCGACGACGTCGCCGGCCGCCTGCCGTACTACGACGCCCTGGGCGTGACCCACCTGTACCTGTCCCCGGTGCTGCGGGCTGCTCCCGGGTCGACGCACGGGTACGACGTCGTCGCCCACGACGAGGTCTCGCCGGTCCTGGGCGGCTACGACGGTCTGGCCCGGTTGTCAGCAGCGACCCACGAGCGTGGGCTCGGTCTGGTGCTCGACATCGTCCCCAACCACATGGCGGTTCCCACCCCGGCCTGGCACAACAAGGCCCTGTGGTCGGTGCTCGCCGAGGGTCCGCCGTCGCGGTTCGCCCGCTGGTTCGACCTGGACTGGTCCAGCCCGGACGGCATCCTCATGCCCGTGCTCGGCGACCGGCTCGGCACCGTCCTGGCCCGAGGAGAGCTGCGGCTGGACCTGGCAGAGGTCGACGGCACCGGTCGGCGTCCGGTGCTGGCCTACGGCCCGCACGTCTTCCCGGTGCGCCCTGGCACCGAGCACCTGCCGCTCACCGAGCTGCTGAGGGCCCAGCACTACCGGCTGGCCTCGTGGAAGGTCGCCGACGAAGAGCTGAACTACCGCCGGTTCTTCGACATCAGCACCCTGGTGGCGATCCGGGTCGAAGACCCGGAGGTGTTCGCCGCGACCCACGACCTCGTCTGCGGTCTGGTGCGCGACGGCCTGGTCGACGGGCTGCGGGTGGACCACCCGGACGGCCTGGCCGACCCGGCGACCTACCTGGAACGGCTGCACGCCGCGACCGACGGCGCCTGGGTGGTCGCGGAGAAGATCCTGGCCGCCGACGAGGACATGCCCGACGACTGGGTGTGCGCCGGCACCACCGGGTACGACACGGCCTGGCGCGTCCAGCAGACCTTCGTCGACCCGGCCGGCGCCGACGACCTCGCCGCAGTCGCAGCGCAGCTGTCAGACGGTCCGGAGGACGGGCACCCTGGTGACGGCTACGACGCCCTGGTCACCGCCGCCAAGCGCGAGATCGTGGACCGGTCGCTGCGCACCGAGGTGCACCGTCTGACCGCGGTGGTCGCGCAGATCTGCCACGACGACCTGCGGCTGCGTGACCACACGACCCGGGCGCTGCGCGCCTGCCTGGTCGAGCTGCTGGTCGCCATGGACCGCTACCGCGCCTACGTCGTGCCTGGTCGGCCGACCTCGGCCCCGTCGATCGCGACGCTGGACAGGGCCGCCGCCCGGGCCCGGTCCTGCCTGGACGCCGACCAGGTCGAGACGCTGGCCGTGCTGGTGGACCTGCTGCTCGGCCGCCCGGTGGGCAGTGCCCCGGGGAACGACCCCCGGCGCGACGAGCTGGTGGTCCGGTTCGGCCAGACCTCCGCCCCGGTCCAGGCCAAGGGCGTGGAGGACACCGCGTTCTACCGCTGGACCCAGCTCGTCGGGCTGTGCGAGGTCGGTGCCGACCCGGCCCGGTTCGCGCTGCCGCCGGCCGGTCTGCTGTCCTGGGCGACGGCCCAGGCCCGTCAGCACCCGTCAGGCATGACCGCCCTGTCGACCCACGACACCAAACGCAGCGAGGACGTGCGGGCCAGCCTGTCGGTGCTGTCCGAGCTGTCCGGACCGTGGCGCCGGTGCGTCACCGCGCTGCACCGCGTGTCGGCGCCCTACCGGTCGACACTGGTGGACGGCCGGATCGGCAACCTGACCTGGCAGACCCTGGCCGCGACCTGGTCGTCGGACGGCCCGATCAGCACCGACCGCCTGGACGCCTACCTGACCAAGGTGATGCGCGAGGCCAAGTCTGCGACCACCTGGGACGCCCCGGACCGCGCCTACGAGGACGCGGTGCTCGACTGGGCCCGCCAGGCAGTCACCGACCCGGAGGTCACCGCGCTGCTGGACGCCTGGCACCACCGGGCACGACCGTACGTCCGTGCGACCACCCTCGGTCAGAAGGTCGTCCAGCTGACCCTGCCCGGGGTGGCCGACACCTACCAGGGCACCGAGACGGTCGCCCTGACCCTGGTCGACCCCGACAACCGTCGCCCGGTGGACGCTCCCGACCTGGCGGCACGACTGGCGCGGCTCGACACCGGGGCGCTCCCCCGCGACCTGTCGGACGAGAAGCTGCTGGTCACCTCCCGGACGCTGCGCGCGCGCCGCGACCTGCCCGAGGCGTTCCTCGGCCCGGGCACCGGTGTGCTCCCTGTGGCCGGGTCGTCGGACTGTCTCCTGGCCTACGCCCGCACGGCCACCACGGGACCGCGCGTCGTGGTGCTGGCCACCCGGCTGTCCGCCACGCTGGATCGGCTCGGCGGGTGGGCCGACCACACCGTCACCCTGCCCGACGGGCCTTGGTACGACCTGCTCACCGGCAGCCCGCACCCCGGTGGTCTCCGCCCGGTCGCCGAGCTCCTCGGCACGCTACCCGTCGCCCTGCTGGTCCGCCCAGACGGCGGATGACCTCACCGTTCGCGCTGTGCGACCATCCTCGACACCGACGGGGAGGTTGAGACGGGCGATGATGCCGACGACGGTCGGCCCGATCGAGTCCCGGCGGCCACGGTCGTGGTCCGCAGGCCAGCCTCAGGGTCTGGCCGGGGCCAGAGCCGCACCCTCGGCCGCCAGGGCACCGAGACGGGACAAGGTGCGGTAGTACTTCTTGCGGTAGCCGCCGCGCAGCATCTCCGGGGTGAACAGGCCGTGCTCGCCGACACCACCCAGCAGGACGGGGACGTCACGGTCGTACAGACGGTCCACGAGGACCACCAGGCGCAGGGCGCGGGCCTGGTCGTGCACCGGGCCGACGCCGGTCAGTCCGACCAGGGTGACGCCGTCCAGCAGAGCGCCGTAGCGCGACGGGTGGACCAGGGCCAGGTGGTCGCCGAGCGCCTCGAAGTCGTCCACGGTGGCACCAGGGTGGTCCTTCACGGTCCCGGTGACCACCTCGTCAGGCAGCGGCGGCTCGTCGGTACGCACCGGGCGGCGACGGTAGTCCTCGCCGTCGATGCGCAGCACCTCGAACCGGTCGGCCAGGCCCTGGATCTCCCGGACGAAGTCCTCCGCGGCGAAACGGCCCTCGCCCAGGGCCTCCGGCAGGGTGTTCGACGTCGCGGCGACCGCGACCCCACGGTCGGCCAGCTCCCGGACCAGGCGCGTGACCAGCAGGGTGTCCCCCGGGTCGTCGAGCTCGAACTCGTCGATCGCCACCAGGCGGTGCCTGGCCAGCGCGTCGACCGTCGGGGCGAACCCGAGCGCCCCCACCAGGTGGGTGAACTCCACGAACGTCCCGTACGCCGTCTCCTGGCGGCCCACGGCGTGCGCCAGCGAGGCCAGCAGGTGCGTCTTGCCCACCCCGAAGCCACCGTCCAGGTACACCGCCGGCGGCACGGTGCGCCGCAAGCGGGCCCGCAGGCCCCGGTTGGCGGGCCGGGACACCTGGTGGGCGATCTCGCGCAGCCGCAGCCGGGCGGCCGCCTGGGAGGGGTGCGAGGGGTCGGCGTGGTACGACTCGAACGACGCCGTGGCGAAGTGCCGCGGCGGTTCGAGCTGGGCGACCAGCCGGTCCGCCGGCACCTGCGGGACACGGTCGACCAGCCGACCGGGACCCTCGGGAGGCTGCTCAGATGACACAGCCGTCAGGATAGGTCAGTTCCGTGCCGGGCCGAGCCGGCACGGACCGCACGGTCTGGACGTTCTTCCCCGGCCACAAAGTTCCGGCGAGCTGCCCGGCAGGCCGACCTGTCGTGGACTGCAGCTCCCCTGGGCGCTCCGGGTGCGTAGGCTGCGTGACGTGACCGACACCATCGTGATCCTCACCGAGGACGCCCTCGCCGACGCTGACGTCGCCCATCTGCGCGGCCTGTACCTCGACGACGTCCGCTACGTCGTCCTGGTGCCCGCCGACTCGGACCAGCCGCTGCTCGCGACGGTGCTCGACGAGCTCGGCCTCGGCGACCTCGCCGGGGTGGCGCGACGCCTGCGGGGCGAACCGACCGCCGACCAGGCCCAGGCCACCGCCGCCGAGCGCCTCGACCTCAGCCTCAGCCGGTTGACCGACGCCGGTGCCGTGGCCACGGGCGAGATCACCTCGGACGACCCGCTGCCCGCCCTGACCGCCAAGATCGCCGAGGGCAGGGTCCGAGAGGTCGTCGTCGTGACCTACCCGCACCTGGTCGAAGACTCCTTGCGCACCGACTGGGCGTCTCGCGCCCGGGCCCGGCTCCAGGTGCCGGTCATGCACCTGTACTCGGGCACCTCAGAGCTGGGCTGACCCGACCACGCCGAGCGGCACCCGGCGCCGTCCCGGAGGCTGGCTGCCCGTCCCGGAGGCTGGCTGCTCCAGGCGGTGCGCACCGACCCGGGCGACGACACACCGAGCCCCGGGTCGTCGTGGACCGACGACCCGGCCGACGGCCGGACCGCGTCAGAAACCGCTGGCGGTGGCCTTCGGGTAGTACCGGCGGAACTTGCGCCGGTACATCTGGGTGACCCCGGTGACCACGTAGCGACGACGCAGCCCCCAGTCCGCCCGGTAGCGCAGCGGGTTGACCATCCGACCGGCCTGACGCACCCGCCGCAACCGTGCCTTGAGGCCCTCGTCGTCGAGGTACCGCAGCAGCAGGTCGAACGGGACGACGCAGTACAGCGCCTCCTCGGTGCCCCGCACGGTGTCGGTCGAACGCCCCTCGACCAGGTCGGCGACCACCGCACGGGCCGGGTTGGCCCCGGATGCGGTGACGTAGTAGTTGTTCCGCCCGATCCGCGGGTTCATCTCGAAGTACACGAACCCGCCCGTCCGCGGGTCCAGCTTGTAGTCGAAGTTGGCGAAGCCCACGTAGTCCGCCTCGTCGAGGAACCGGGTGGCGGCCTCCATCGCCTCCTCGTACGGCTCGGTGACGATGGCCGCCGGGTTGCCCAGCGTGCCCGGGTTGTGCTCCTGGAGCAGCACCCGACCGGTCGCCAGCAGGGTGACCTGGCCGCGGGAGTCCCGGTAGGCGGTGAGGGTGCGCATGTGCGTCTCGTCGCCGGGGATGAAGTCCTGGACCAGGTAGGTACCGTCGTACCCGGCGTCGACCAGCCGACGCAGCAGGTCGTCCAGGTCGGCGCGGGACTCGACGAAGTCGACCTTCTTCTTGCCGGGCATGTCCAGGTAGTAGTACGCCGCCGACGAGGCGGGCTTGCCGATCACCGGGAACTCCAGGTCGACCTCCAGGGACGCCACCGCCTCCCGGCCGCCCGAGCGGCGCAGCGCACCGACGTCGACCGGCACGGTCTTCGGCGTGGGCATGGAGAGCCGGGCGCAGATCTCGGCGAACCCGTCCTTGGAGGAGACCTGCTCCAGCGCCTGCGGGCTGCAGAACGGCATGAGGTAGAGACCACGCAGCCGGTCGGCGTTGGCGACGATCGCCTCCACGTACCAGTCCGCGTTGGTGACCAGCACCAGGGTCCGGTCAGGATGGTCGGCGGCCACCTGCTCCAGGGTGCTCACCAGCACCTTCTCGTCCGTCAGGTCGGGCACCACGACGTTGGTGACGAACGACGACGCCTGCACGGCCCGGGTCGCGACCGACGTCAGCGCGATGGCCGGGCAGCGGTACGCCTCGTGGAACGCCCGGGCCAGGCCGTAGACGCCGATGTCTCCGCCCACGGCGACGAGCAGCATGCTGGCAGGGCTCGGGGCGTCAAGCATCGATACTCCTCGTGGTGGGGAAGGTCGCACGGAGTCTAGCCGCAGCCCGCCGACGGGCACAGGCCGCGGAGGTGGAGTACTGGTCCACCCGGGCGGTCGCGGCGTGCCTGACGACCCGGGGGTCACCGGCGTGCGTACGCTGCGGACGTGGCCCGCATGGACGACGTTCCCGACGAGTTCGTCCGCGCGCTGCGTTCGCTGCGGACCGTGCGGCCACGCGCCGAGGTGCTGCTGGACGAGGTGCCCGGTCCGACCCGCATCGCCCCGTTCTCCGCCGCGCTGACCGCCGAGGTCCGCTCCGCCCGGCGGTCGTTCGCCGCAGACGACCTCGCGTCGGGCAGGTTCGTCGTGCTGTACGACCCGGAGGGTCAAGAGGCCTGGGACGGCTGCTTCCGCCTCGTCACCCTGGTCCGGGCCCCGCTGGAACCGGAGGTCGGCACGGACCCGCTGGTCGCCGACGTGGCGTGGAGCTGGTTCACCGACGCGCTGGCGTCGGTCGGGGTCAACCCCCACGCCGTCGGGGGCACGGTGACACGCGTGCTCTCCCAGACCTACGGTTCGCTCTCAGACCGCCAGGAGCAGACCGAGCTGGAGATCCGGGCCTCCTGGACCGCCGAGGGTGAAGACCTCAGCGACCACCTCACCGCCTGGACCCGGCTGCTGTGCACCGCCTCTGGCCTGCCCCCGCTGCCCGACGGCGTGGTGGCCATCACCCGAAGACACTGACAGCAGACGCTGACAACCTCACGGCGACAGGGTATGCCTGCACGGTCAGGTGCGCACGACGGCCCTGGCAGCAGGCCCTAACCCTGCGGACTGCTCACCGCCACGGACCGACGGCCGATGAGACGACCGTGACGATAGAGCCACTGCAGTCTGCGGTCGGTGGTCGCAAGGCCCCCGCAGTACCGGGAACGCGTCCGCTGCCGTCCGCGCGGACGTCCCCGGAGCGTGCTCGGACGCCGTCCTGCGTGACGGTCCAGGAGATCGGCAACGGCGAAGGCCCAGCCTTGCTGTTCGCGCTGCGCCGGCGCGGGGTGCCACGCATCGTCGTGCTGGCCCGCCGGGCGTCGCGCGGCGAGCTGCCCGTGCTGCTCGCCGGCGGGGTGCGCGGCGTGGTCGCCGGGCAGGTGATGCAGTCGCTGGTGCGCAACCAGGGACCGTCCGCCAGCGCCTCCCTGCCCGAGCTGTCGGCCCGTGAGCTGGGGGTGCTGAAGCTCGTCGCGGACGGCATGTCGAACCGCCAGATCGGCGAAGAGCTCGGACTGTCGGCCCTCACCGTGAAGAGCCACCTGGCGCGGATCTCCCGCAAGCTGGGCACCGGAGACCGGGCCGGGCTGGTCGCCAAGGTGATGCGCGCCGGGCTGCTCCCCTGAGCGCAGCGCCGGACCGTGCTCGGCTGAGCGCTGCTCGTCCGGACGTCCTGCTCGGCTGAACCCGAGCCTTTTCGGCGGGTCGGTGCGGGCCACGGCCGGCCGAGACGTAGCGTGACCTCCGTGGCACGTGTGGAGACAGATCCCGCTGCGACCGACTCGACCATCGTGCCGCTGCTCGAACCCCGCGACGGGATCCCGCCTGTCGTCGCCAGTGCCGCCGATCTCGAGGCCACGGTCGCGGCGTTCGCCGACGGGCAGGGGCCGGTCGCCGTCGACGCCGAGCGGGCCAGCGGTTACCGGTACGGTCAGAGCGCCTACCTGGTGCAGATGCGCCGCGCGGGGGCGGGGACGACCCTCGTCGACCCGGTGGCCCTCCCCGACCTGTCGGCGCTGTCCGCTGCCTTGTCGGGCGTCGAGTGGGTGCTGCACGCCGCCTCCCAGGACCTGCCCTGCCTGGCCGAGGTGGGCCTGGTGCCCGACCGGGTGTTCGACACCGAGCTGGCGGCGCGGCTGCTCGGGTACGAGCGGGTCGGCCTGGCTGCCGTCGTCGCCCGGGTGCTCGGCCTGGGGCTGGCCAAGGAGCACTCCGCGGTCGACTGGTCCACCCGGCCGCTGCCGACGGACTGGCTGCGCTACGCCGCCCTGGACGTCGAGGTGCTGGTCGAGGTGCGCGACGTCATGGCCGCCGAGCTGGCCGCGGCCGGCAAGACGCAGTGGGCGGCCGAGGAGTTCGAGGCCGAGCGCACCGCGCCGCCGCCCGCACCGCGTCCCGAGCTGTGGCGGCGGGTCTCGGGCCTGCACGACGTCAACGGCCGGCGGAAGCTCGCCGTCGTCCGCGAGCTGTGGACCGTCCGGGACGGGCAGGGTCGGTCCCGCGACCTGGCACCGGGACGGGTGCTGCCCGACCGGGCGATCATCGCCGCGGCGCTGTCGCTGCCCCGCACCACCGCCGAGCTGCGGGCGCTGCCCGTCTTCTCCGGGCGGCGCACCTCACGTCGGCTGGACCTGTGGCAGGGCGCGATCGACCGGGCGCTCGCGCTGCCCGACGACCAGCTGCCCGCGGTGCACGGGCCCAGGTCTGACGGGCCGCCTCCGGTACGCAGCTGGCGCGACCGTGACCCGGACGCCGCGGCGCGGGTCGTCGCGGCCCGGGCCGCGCTGGCCGAGCTGTCGACCGACCGCTCGGTCCCGGTGGAGAACCTGCTCGCCCCCGACCTGGTGCGCCGGCTGTGCTGGTCACCGCCGGACGTGCTGACCCCGGCCGCCGTGGCCGACGCCCTGACGGCCGGCGGCGCCCGGCCCTGGCAGGTGGCGTTGTCCGCCGACCTGCTCACCGAGGCTCTGGGCACGGCGGCAGGCTAGTCCACCAGCATCGTGCGCACTCCGTAGACTCCCTGGCCCACCGCCCGGTCCACGAGCGCGACCAGGGCGTCGACCTGCGCCGACGGTGACCTGCCGAGGGTGGACCGGGCCACCGGGTACCGGCAGACCAGCCCGTTGACCGCATCTCGGTACGGCATCGCCGCGGCCGACTCGACCAGCTGGTCGGGACTGGCCGGTGCTGGCACCAGCGGGGCGTGGGCGGCTCGGCCGTCGGGGGTGGCGCCCGTGGTCTCGCCGTCGGCCGCCACGGTGCCGACCACCCCCTGGGCGTGCACGGCGCCGCGGTAGGTGTGCTGGAGGCGCAGCGCGGACATGAACTGGCTCAGCACCCACGCAGCCTGGACGTCGGCCCTGGCGTCGCCGGCACCGAACCGGGGCACCGCGCCGTCCACGACGAACGCGTCGACCAGCCCGTCGGTCGACGGCACCGCCGTGACGCCGGCGTGGCGGATCGCCGCCAGCGCGTCGGCGGCCACCGGCAGGCCGATCGACTCGCACGCCAGGGTACGGACCAGGGCGACGTCCGCCAGGGCGTTGGCCAGGTGCTCGTCGGCGCGGTGGTCCTGCACCGTGTGAGCCACGGTGAGCGCGTCGACCGCGGCGCGGGCGACCCAGTCCAGGGTCCGCACGAAGCGGGTGGCGATGTCCTCGAAGTCCATGACCCCGGCAGCCACCGGGGTGCTGACAGGGCCGACCTGGCGTCCGGTCAGCTCGTCGCGTCCCCCGTTGATGGCGTACAGCAGGGCCTTGGCCAGGTTCACCCGCACCCCGCCGAGCACGGCTCGCCGACCGGGCGGTACCGCCGCCGCCGACTCGCCGACCAGCGCCGCATCGGCACCCCACGACGCTCGGACCAGCGTGTCGCTGACATAGGTGACGTGCTCCCCCTCCAGGTCGGCGCGGGCTACCAGGCGCCGGAAGGCCTCGGGCAGGCTGGGCGACCACAGCACCGCCAGCTCGGCCGGCGGTCGGCCGGCCACCCGGCTCAGCGCCCGGAAGAACCGCACGCACGTCTCGGTGACCGACGGCTCGCCGTCGTCGTCCAGGCCACCGAGGGTCACCGTGACCAGCGAACCGGGCCGCAGCCGTTGCACCAGGCCGAGCACCAGCACGACCTCGTCGATCAGCTCTTGGGCGCTGGCCTCGGTGAGGAGGCCGGCCGTCAGGTCGCGGGCCAGGTAGGCGTCCCAGAAGGGGGTGATCCGGCTCCAGGCGGGCTGCGCCGTGCCGTCGCGCAGCACCGTGAGGTAGGCGAGCATCACCCACTGCACCGCCTCCCGCGCGGTGCGGGCCGGACGGGTCAGGTCGGCGCCGACGGCCCGGCCGGTCTCGGCCAGGTCTTCCAGGGCTCGGAGCTGCTGGGTCAGGCGCCACCGGCGCCGCACCACCGGCGCGGTGCTCGGTTCGTCGTCCAGGCGGTCGCGCTCGCGGCGCCGGTGCTCGGCGAGGTGGTCCGTGCCGTAGAGCGCGACGCGACGGTAGTCACCGAGCACCCGGCCTTCCCCGGGCGGCCGCCCCGTCAGCAGGCCCGCACCGTACGCGGCTCTGACCTGCTGCGGGACCAGGCCGTCGAACACCGTTGCCGAGGTGTCGGCCGGGCCGGGCCAACCGGCGGCAGGCAGCCCGGCGACGAGCTGCCCCACCCAGCTGCCGACCCCGCCGGTCGCCTGGTGCACCAGCTGGTCGGTGACGTCCGAGCGGTCCGGGGCCGGCGGCGGCCCTGTCCACCGCTGACGGTTGTGGCGGACGAAGTCGGCGACGTCGACGCCGCTGCTCCAGCGTCCGTGGACGAAACCCGTCCAGGCGTCCGTCGGCGCGCAGACGGCATCGATGGTCAACGGAGCCTCCTGTCTGGACCCTCGAACAGTAAAGGATCTGACAGTATGGGGGCAACCTCAGGCCGCTGACGGACAAAAGGCCCAGCGTCGAGGTCAGTCTCGCGGTACGAGCCCCGCCAGGACCTGCCCCGCGATGTCGTTGGCACCCAGCTGGAGGTCGGCAACCAGCTGCTCGCGGCTGGCGTGCGGGAGGAACGCCCGTGGCACACCGAAGTTCTGCACCGGGGTGTGGACCCCCGCGCGTCGGGCCGCGTCCGACAGCAGCGAGCCGACGCCGCCCTCGACCAGGCCGTCCTCCAGCGACACCACGTGGTCGTGCTCCCCCGCCAGCTTGACCAACGTCTCGGGAACCGGCAGCGCCCACCGTGGGTCGACCACGGTGACGGCCACGTCGTGCCCGGCCAGCAGCTCGGCCACCGCCAGGCCGGTACGAGCCGTCGCACCGACCGCCACGATAAGCACCCGCGCGGCACTCCCCTCGTGCCGGGCCAGCACGTCCACCCCGTCGACCTCGTCGACGGCCGGCAGCGCCTCGCCGATGGAACCCTTGGGGTACCGCACGACCGTCGGGGCGTCGTCGGTGTCGACCGCCTGGCGCAGCGCGGCCCGCAGTGTCTCCTCGTCCCGGGGGGCGGCCAGCCGCAGCCCGGGCACCATGCCCAGCATCACCAGGTCCCACATGCCGTTGTGGCTGGCCCCGTCGTCGCCGGTCAGGCCCGCCCGGTCCAGGACGAACGTCACCGGCGCGCGGTGCAGCGCCACGTCCATGAGCACCTGGTCGAACGCCCGGTTCAGGAACGTGGCGTAGACGCACACCACGGGGTGCAGCCCGGCGAACGCCATCCCGGCGGCCGAGGTCACCGCGTGCTGCTCGGCGATGCCGACATCGACCACCCGGTCGGGGAACTCCTCGGCGAAGCGGGCCAGGCCCGCCGGGGCCAGCATCGCCGCGGTGACGGCCACGACGTCGGGCCGCCGCCGCCCGATGGCGACGATCTCGTCGGCGAACACCGACGTCCAGCCGAACCGGGACGGCGCCAGCGGCAGGCCGGTCTCCGGGTGGATCGGTGCCACGGCGTGGAACCGGTCGGCGACGTCCTGCTCGGCCGGGGTGTAGCCGCGCCCCTTCTCGGTGATGACGTGCACGATCACCGGCCCGCCGAAGGTCTTGGCCAGGCCCAGCGCGCGCTCGACCGCCGGCTCGTCGTGCCCGTCGACCGGGCCGATGTACTTCAGCCCGAGGTCTTCGAACATCCCCTGCTGCGGGGCGACGAGGTCCTTGATGCCCTTCTTCAGCCCGTGCAGCGCGTCGTAGGCCAGCCGCCCGGGCGGGCCGGAGCGGCGCAGAGTGGACTTGCCCCACTCCATCACCGACTCATAGCTGCGGGTGGTCCGCATGACGTCCAGGTGCCGGGCGAAGCCACCGATGGTCGGCGCGTACGACCGCCCGTTGTCGTTGACCACGATGACGACGGGCCGGTCCTCACCGTCGGCGATGTTGTTCAGCGCCTCCCAGGCCATCCCGCCGGTCAACGACCCGTCGCCGACCACCGCGACGACCGCCCGGTCCTCCTCGCCCGCCAGCGCCCGGGCGCGGGCGATGCCGTCGACCCAGGACAGCGCCGTGGAGGCGTGGGAGTTCTCGACCACGTCATGCTCGGACTCAGCCCGGCAGGGGTAGCCGGACAGCCCGCCCCGCTTGCGCAGCGAGCTGAAGTCGGTGCGCCCGGTGAGCAGCTTGTGCACGTAGGCCTGGTGCCCGGTGTCGAAGACCAGGGTGTCTCTCGGCGACTCGAACACCCGGTGCAGGGCGATGGTCAGCTCGACGACGCCGAGGTTCGGCCCCAGGTGCCCCCCGGTGCGCGACACCTGGTCGACGAGGAACGTACGGATCTCGTCGGCCAGCTCGGCCACCTGCTCCGGTGACAGCCGCCGCACGTCCGCCGGGGACTCGATCTGGTCCAGCAGTCCCAAAGGTCCTCCTCACCGCAGGGTCACTCCACTGTACGGGGCGAGCAGGGCCAACAGGGATGTGCTCGGACAATCTACCCGTCTTCACCCTGTTCACCGCGCTCGCGACCCTCTGTCGGCCCAGTCGCCCACCCCCCGCCGAGAAGGGCCGGTAGCGTGGGCGGCATGACTTCGGTTCCCTCCCTCACGCTCAACAACGGCGCGACCATCCCTCAGCTCGGGTTCGGCACGTGGCAGGTGCCGCAGGCCACGGCCGAGGCCCGGGTCTTGGAGGCGCTCGACGCTGGGTACCGGCACATCGACACGGCCCAGATGTACGGCAACGAGCAGGGCGTGGGTGCCGCTGTCGCGGCGTCTGGCCTGGAGCGGGAGGCGGTGTTCGTCACCACCAAGCTCAACAACAACCGGCACGAGCCCGCCTCGGCCGTGGCCTCGCTCGACGAGTCGCTGCGACGGCTGGG
This sequence comes from Cellulomonas sp., assembly GCA_031556715.1. Lineage (GTDB taxonomy): Bacteria > Actinomycetota > Actinomycetes > Actinomycetales > Cellulomonadaceae > Cellulomonas. The sequence continues at coordinate 8,927 of JAVBSR010000001.1, read as the reverse complement.
CCTGGAGTACGTCGACCTGTTCCTCATCCACTGGCCGCTGCCGACCACCCGTCTGGACTACGTGGCCACCTGGGCGGCCATGGTGACCATGCTCGAGTCGGGCAAGACCCGGGCTGTCGGCGTCTCCAACTTCCAGGCTGACCACCTGGCCCGCATCATCGACGCCACCGGCGTCGTCCCCGCCGTCAACCAGGTCGAGATCCACCCCTACCTGCGTCAGGACGCCCTGCGGGCCGCCGACGCCCGGCTCGGGATCGCCACCGAGGCCTGGTCACCGTTGGCCCAGGGTGCCGTGTTCGACGACCCGACCCTGGCGGCGCTCGCCGACGAGGTCGGCCGCCCGGTCTCCCAGGTCGTGCTGCGCTGGCACATCCAGCGCGGCGACATCGTCTTTCCCAAGGCGTCGTCGGCCCAGCGCATCGCCCAGAACTTCGACCTGTTCGACTTTGCCCTGACCGACGAGCAGGTCGCCCGGATCGACGCCCTGGACGCTGGCCGCCGCTACGGCCCGGACCCGGACACCTTCGACTGGATCCCCTGAGCCTGGTCGTCAGGTGCGGGAGACTGCGCCTGGCAGGTACGGCGGGGTGACGTCCCCGCTGGTGCCGCCCTGCGAGACGGCACGGCCGACCGGCACGGACGAGCTGCCTCCGCCATGGACGCCGCGGGTCGGTATCCTCGGTAGGTGCGATTCCTGCCTGGCCACCAGCCCGCTGCGGACCTGACCTACGGTGACGTCTTCCTCGTACCGTCACGGTCCCAGGTGTCGTCCCGGTTCGACGTCGACCTGGCCAGCGACGACGGGACCGGTACGACGATCCCCGTCGTCGTGGCCAACATGACGGCGGTGGCCGGACGGCGGATGTCCGAGACCGTGGCCCGACGCGGCGGTCTGGCGGTGCTCCCCCAGGACGTGCCGGCCGACGTCGTGGCCCGCACGGTCGCGTCGATCAAGGCCCGGCACCCGGTGGTGGAGACGCCGACGGTCGTCGACCCGCACGACACGGTGCACGCGGCGCTGACCCTCATCGGCAAGCGCAACCACGCTGCCGCGGTGGTGGTCGAGGACGGTCGTCCCGTCGGGGTGGTCACCGAGGCGGACTGCCGGGACGTGGACCGGTTCACCCAGGTCATGGAGATCATGGCCGCCCGTCCCACGACCCTGGAGCTGTCGGTCCTGGAGGACGGCGGCGCACAGGGCCTGGAGCTGGCGTTCGACCGGCTGCACCAGTCCAGGCGCCGGTTCGTGCCGGTGGTCCAGGCCGACGGCAGCCTGGTCGGGGTGCTCACCCAGGTCGGCGCGCTGCGCTCGTCGATCTACACCCCGGCGCTCGACGCTCAGGGGCGGCTGCGGGTCGGTGCGGCGATCGGCATCAACGGTGACGTCGCCGCCAAGGCCGCCGAGCTGCTGGCCGCCGAGGTCGACGTGCTGGTGGTGGACACCGCGCACGGCCACCAGGACAAGATGCTCGACGCCGTGGCCGCGGTCCGGGCGCTGAACCCGACGGTGCCGCTGGTGGCCGGCAACACCGTCACCGCCGAGGGCACCCGCGACCTCATCGCCGCCGGGGCCGACATCGTCAAGGTCGGCGTCGGACCGGGGGCGATGTGCACCACCCGGATGATGACCGGCGTCGGCCGCCCCCAGTTCTCGGCCGTCGCCGAGTGCGCTGCGGCGGCCCGCGAGCAGGGCGCCAAGGTGTGGGCCGACGGCGGCGTGCGCTACCCCCGCGACGTGGCCCTGGCGCTGGCGGCCGGCGCCTCGCAGGTGATGATCGGGTCGTGGTTCGCCGGGACCCACGAGTCACCCGGCGACCTGGCCCAGGACGTCGACGGGCGTCTGTACAAAGACTCGTTCGGGATGGCCTCGGCCCGGGCGGTCGCCGCCCGGACCCGCGGCGGCTCCCCGTTCGACCGGGCCCGCAAGGCCCTGTACGAGGAGGGCATCTCCTCGTCCCGGATGTACCTCGACCCCCGCAGGCCCGGGGTGGAGGACCTGCTCGACACGATCACCGCCGGGGTGCGGTCGGCCGCGACGTACGTCGGCGCGACGACGCTCGGCCAGCTGCACGACCGCGCGGTCGTCGGGATCCAGTCGGCCGCAGGCTACGAAGAGGGCCGCCCCCTACCCGAAGGATGGTCATGACGCTCAAGGCCACGGCCGACCTGGTCGACGAGTTCGGCGACCGCCTCGCCTCCTGCGACACCCAGCTGCGCCAGTTCGGCGCCCGGCACCAGTTCGCCGGGCCGATCGTCACCGTCCGCTGCCACCAGGACAACGGCCTGGTCAAGTCGACGCTGGCAGGTCCCGGTGAGGGGCGGGTGCTGGTGGTCGACGGCGGCGCCTCCCTGCACACCGCGCTGATGGGCGACATGATCGCGGCGTCGGCCGTGTCCCACGGGTGGGCCGGGGTCGTCATCAACGGGCCGGTCCGCGACAGCGCGGCCCTGGCGACGATGGACCTGGGCATCAAGGCGCTCGGAACCAACCCGCGCAAGTCTGCCAAGGCCGGCGCCGGGGAACGTGACGTCGTCGTGACGTTCGGCGGGGTCGAGTTCGTGCCCGGTCGCCTGCTGGTCGCCGACGACGACGGCGTCGTGGTGCTGCCTGCCGATGCCGACCCTGGGGTTGTCGTCGAGCCGTGACCCGTCGCACCGGCCTCGACGCTGCGACACTAGACACCGTGGCACACGACGCGGTGGTTCTCGGCACGGCAGTCCTGGCCGTCCCGACAGCGCCGCCCGGACGACCAGGACGGGCCTGACCGGTGGCCAACGCCCGCGCCGACCTGAGCCGGCTGGTCTCAGGATCAGCCACCCGCACCGGCTCGCGCGTGCGCCTGGGCGGACCAGCGACACGCCGCTCGGCGGTGCTCGTGCTGTTCGGCCCGCTCGCCACGACCGGCGCCCGGAGCTCCGTCCGGCCCGACCACCTCGACGTCCTGCTGCAGCGCCGTGCCGCCGACCTGTCGCACCACCCCGGGCAGGTCTCCTTCCCTGGTGGCGGCCTGGACCCGGGTGAGACGCCGGAGCAGGCTGCCCTGCGCGAGGCCGAGGAAGAGACCGGCCTGGACCCTGCCGGCGTCGAGGTGATCGGCTCGCTGTCCGCGCTGCCGCTGCCGGTCAGCGACAACCTCGTGACCCCGGTGGTCGCCTGGTGGGCCCGACCGTCACCGGTCCACCCGGCAGACCCTGTCGAGACGGCCGCCGTGTTCCGGGTACCGGTGGCCGACCTGCTCGACCCGGCACGACGGGCCACCGCCCGTCACGGGCCGTACCGGACACCGGCGTTCGTCCTCGACGACGACGTCCTGGTCTGGGGATTCACCGCAGGCGTGCTGTCCAGGCTGTTCGACGCGGTGGGCTGGACACGGCCCTGGGACCCCGCGGCCCGGATCGTCGACCCGATCTGACCGCTTCGGCGCGACCCGCGGGCCGATTCCTGTCACCCGGCGACAGTGCGTGAACCGTTCTTGACCAGCAGGGCCATGATGGCTGGCCCCCGGGCGTCGACGGCGCGCCCTCCGACCACGACGCCGACCGCGAGGATCACCAGACCCCAGACCAGGCCGCCGACCGTGACCAGCCAGCCCCACGACGGCGCTGCGAGGTGCCCGGCGACGCCGACCGGCAGCCAGAGCACGAACGTGGCACCCACCCCGCCCAGCTGGGCGGTCATGGCCAGGCTGGAGAGGCCGCCTCGCGACGACATCGGGCTGGCGCCGGGCAGCGCCACCGGGTAGACCGCGACGGCCGAGACCACGCTGGCGACCCCCAGCGCAGCCAGGTAGGCGCCCAGGGTCGAACCGATCACGGAGAGGCTCCACACCGGCAGCCCGGCCGCCAGCGCCACGACGACGCACAGCCCGGCCAGCCCGGGGACGGCCCACCCCACCTGGGCGAGCACCCGTCCCAGCCGGTCGGCCCAGCCGCGCACGCCGGCGGTGAGGTGCAGCCACCAGGCGGTGGAGTCGAACCCGATGTCTGACAGGAGGATCAGCCCGGCGGCCAGCCCGGCGGCTTCGCAGCCGAGCTGGGCGATGTGACGCGGCAGCACCTCCGGGAACTCCGGGATCGTGGCCAGCGACCGGCCCATGATCACCATGAACAGCGGCAGCAGGACGAGCACCGGGATGTTGCTCAGGTAGCGCGGGTCTTTCACCCAGTAGCGACGAGCGCGGGCCGCGACGGCCAGCACCGGGAACCAGGTGCGGCGAGAGGTGCGTGCCACGGCCCGGGCCACGGCGTCGGGCCGGGTCTTCACCCGCGGACGAGAGCTCGGCGGTGCGGTGAGCGCCCGGTCCAGCGTCCGCCCGTACAGCCACACCAGCACCGCCGTGTACACCACGGACAGGCCCAGGCGCACGGTCATGCCGGCCCAGTCGCCGACGGCCGCGTCGCCGCCCACCGCCCACGGTGCGCCCAGCGGGGTCCAGCGCAGCACCGCACCGAGCGGGGCGGGGTCGAAGTCCCAGCGCACCCGGCCCGAGGTGAGCGCCACCAGCCCCAGGTACACCGCACCCAGGACCCCCACCCCGAGCACCACGCTCACGTCGCGACCACGCCGGGACGACAGGACGCCGGCCAGCGCCGTGGTGGTCAGCCGACCGACCACCAGACAGGTCGTCGCCCCGATCACGGCGCCGACCAGCGCCGGCAGCAGAGCCCGGGGGGTGCCGAGCCAGAGGGCCGTGGTGGTCAGCGCGGCGAGCAGGGTGGCCGCCCCGGGCAGGCCGATGAAGCTGGCCGCGACCAGCCCAGGAGCGAGATCACCTCCCCGCAGCGGGAACGGTGCGAAGCGGGCCGGTTCCAGCGTCTGGTCGAGGCCGAACAGCAACGGCGGGAGCAAGGCCCACGCCACGCACAGCAGCGACCCGCCGAGCACCAGCCAGGTGCCGGTCTCCGCCCGGTGGTCGGGGACCACCCGCAGCCCGACGGCTGCGAACCCCGTCCCCACCACCAGCAGCGTGGACAGCAACGACACAGCGCCCAGCAGCCAGGCGACGAGCACGGCCGTGTTGCGTCGCAGGGAGGTCCGGAACAGCCGGAACCTCAGCCGGACGACGGTCGCAACCATGACAGCTCCACCGGGGCGGCTGTGCCGCCGACCAGCTCGATGAACCGGCTCTCCAGGTCCTGACCAGCAGCGACCTCCTCCAGGGTGCCGCAGACCAGCACCTGGCCGTGGTGGACCACAGCCACCCGGTCGCAGACCCGCTGGACGGTGTCCATGACGTGCGACGAGAGGATCACGGTGCCGCCGTCGGCGGCGTAGCGGGCCAGGATGTCCTGGATGGCACGGGCCGACACGGGGTCGATGGCCTCGAACGGCTCGTCCAGCACCAGCAGGTCCGGGGCGTGCAGCGCGGCCGCGGCCAGGGCGATCTTCTTGGTCATGCCCGCCGAGTAGTCGGCCACCGGCTTGCCCGCGTCGGCAGCCAGCCCCAAGGCGTCGAGCAGGTCCCTGGAGCGCTGGGCGACCACTGCCTTGTCCATCGTCCGCAGCATGCCCGTGTAGGTGAGCAGCTCCTGGCCGGTGAGACGGTCGAACAGGCGCAGGTCGTCAGGCAGCACGCCGATCTTGGCGCGCATGGCCGTGATGTTCGACCACAGGTCGACGCCGCCGATCCACACCTGCCCGGCGTCGGGCCGCAGCAGCCCGGTCACCATCGACAGCGTGGTGGTCTTGCCCGCACCGTTGGGCCCGACGAACCCGAACATCGACCCGCGGGGCACGTCCAGGTCCAGGCCTTGCACTGCCCGGACCGACCCGAACGACTTGGTCAGCCCACGGACAGTCAGCGCGTCGAGGACGCCAGGACCCGGCGACGGCGCATTGTCAGAGGTCGCTGTCACAGTCGTCCATCCTGGCACGACTCTGTGCGGACCGTCGGTCCACGGTCGAGGGCCCTCGTCGACGCGGTCAGGTCGTCGCCGTGGACGGTCCCGCGCCGCGCCTCACACCAGCGTCTTGATCAACGTCTCCCGGTCGCCGGGCAGCAGGTCCATCGGCGCGATCTCGGGCATGGTGTAGGCGCCCGGGCTCAGGCGCAGCACCGCAGCCCGGGCGCAGGAGACCATGATCTGCGAGGTGAGCGCCGGGTTGTCGATGCGCATGCTGAACTCGAACGTCTGGTTGTGCGTGGTGCCGCTGACGCCCTTGCGCGTCATCGAGACGCCGTGGCCGACGTCCTTGATCGCGTCGATGCTGGGGACGGCGACGACGTGCGTCTCGTCGGACGAGAAGTAGTCGTCGGCCTTGATCGCCGCTGCCGCTGCCGCCAGGTCGGCGCCGGGTTCGAGCTCGACGTAGACCATGCGCCGGTGCAGGCCGGTCCCGACCGGGATGGTCATCGACAGCGCATCGGCGACACCGGGCTTCGACTTGGCGACGACGGAGTGCCCCATGCTCATCCCCGGGCCGAAGTTGGTGTAGGTCAGCCCCTTGGGCGCCATCGCCAGCAGGAGCGTGCGCACCGTCGAGTCGCTGCCCGGGTCCCACCCGGCGGAGACCACGGCCACGCTGCCGTGCTCCTTGCCGACGGCGTCCAGGTCCGAGCGCAGCCGCCACAGCTCGTCGCCGTGGATGTCGAAGCTGTCGACCGTGTGGATCCCGCGCCGGAGATACTGCGGCGCGGTCTGGGGGATGCTCCGGGTCGGGCCGCACAGCAGCGCCGCGTCGACCTGGCCCAAGGCCTCGACGTCCGTCGCGACCTCGATGCCCGCCAGCTCTGCGGCTTCCTCCGGCGCCGGTGTGGTCGAACGCCGGACGATCCCGGCCAGCTCCATGTCGGGGGCTGCCCGGACTGCCTCGACCGCATGACGACCGATGTGTCCGTACCCCACGACGGCGATGCGCAACGTGCTCATGTGTTCCCGTTCTGTCGTCGGACAGCAAGCCCTCGAAGCGTACCGGGCCACGACCGGTGTCCTTGTGGTCGCGGCGCCCGGTGGGGCCACGGAGGCCAGGGCGCCAGCCCTGGTCTCCGTCGCGTCAGCCCGCGGCCGGCACCAGGCTGCGCGTCGGCCTGTTCACCAGGTCTTCGCGGCCTTGCGGAACTTGGCCATCGCCCAGTCGTAGTGGCTGGACGTGGCCGAGACCAGGTACGCGCCGAGCGAGGTGGTCCCGGTCCAGCGGTACCGCTTCTTGGTGAACAGCTCAGTGTCGGTGTGCGCCTCGACGAGACCCGTCATGTCCTGGTGGGTCTGCCTCAGCGCGGACAGGGCCTCGGCCAGCTCGACCTCCTGGGCCTCGGTCCAGATGACCAGGTTCAGCGCGGGCAGCGTCCTCCAGGTGTAGCCCTCCTCCGGTATGGCCGGCTTGCCGCCGGCCATACCCTCGTCGTACCAGCGCCGCATCATGCGGTGCCAGGCGACCAGGTGGGCGATCACGTCGCGGACGTTGCGGTCACGGTCGTCGAACGCGAACTCGGCCGTCCGCTGCTCAGCGGGCAGCGCGTCGACGAAGCCGACGACCCTGCCGTATCCCGCCGCAGCCGCGACGAGCAGCTCGTCCTTGGTCGTGGGTCGGGGCACGAACCCTCCTGGAACGAGGTCGTCGGACACGGGCATCTATCTCAGCCGATATCAGTCCCCCCAGGACATTACCCGCCCCCATGTCCTTGCGGCAACGGGGGCATCACATTGTCGCGACCATCCTTTCCGGCGGGATGTTCTCCGCCCGACCGCCGAGCCCGGCACGACCTCGGACGGCCGCCGCGGCGCCCCTGTCGAGAAGGTCGTCATCGTCGGCAGCCGTCGACCAGCAGCGGGGGCAACCCGGACTGTCCAGATGCTGTCCACCTCCGGTCCGCTGTCCGTCTCCGAGCTGTCGGCCCATCCCCCTGCGGTGGGCCGACAACCGGCGACTGGCGAGGTCACCGAGTGGGCGACCTCGACACAGCCTGCCGTGGTTACTCCGTCGGTAGTAGTCCCCAGATATGGGGTCAGTCGTCACCCGAACGTCAGTTCACGTATGTGGCGACTGCACCGGAAGGAGTGCAGGAGCAGCGGCGCCGAGCCCGACATCCGGACGGCCTTCCTGCCGCAGGCATCCCAGACCCGCACCGATCGGCCGTCGATGGTTCACAGGGCCGGGACACGCCGAGGTCCCCGGCTGAGGCCGACGCTCGGACAGGGGCGTTCACGCCGCTCGGAACTGCGGCATCGTCAGCGGCGAGCAGCCTGTGCCGATGGCACAATGGACCATGGCCGAGCCCAAGACACGACCCACAGACGCCGACGTGCAGGCATTTCTCCGCGCCGCCACCCCGGCGCGACGACGCGACGACGGACTGCGGCTGGCCGTGATCTTCGGTGAGGTCACCGGAGCAGATCCGGTGATGTGGGGGCCGTCCATGGTCGGCTACGGCAGCTACCACTACGTGTCACCGTCGAATCCACGCAACCAAGGTGACTGGCCGAAGACGGGATTCTCGCCACGAAAAGCAGCGCTGTCGATCTACGGTCTGAAAGACCTGCCCGCCGGAGCCGCGCTGCTGCCCCAGCTCGGTGAGTATTCGGAAGGCGCCGGCTGCGTGTACGTGAAAAATCTCGACGACGTGGACGAGGTCGTGCTGCGCGAGCTGATCGCCATCGCCTGGTCCCGTGAGGACGACCCGCAACCCTGAGCCTGACCGCGGGAACAGGACCGCAGCCAGCCATGGGGTGACGCTGCGCACCTCGGTGCATCAGCGACCAGGGCGTGAGAACAGGGAACCGGTGGGCACCCCTCGCGAGAGGGGCACCCACCGGTTCACCAGGTCAGGTCAGGCGACCAACGACCGCAGGACGTACTGGAGGATGCCGCCGTTGCGGTAGTAGTCGGCCTCTCCGGGGGTGTCGATGCGGACGACCGCGTCGAAGGAGACGACCTCACCGTTGGGCTTGGTGGCCTTGACCGCGACGGTCGCCGGGGTGGTGCCGCT
>JAVBSR010000111.1:0-8174 GCA_031556715.1 Cellulomonas sp. | reverse complement strand
CAGCCCCGGTGCCAGCGCGGCGGCCAGACACCCCGACCCGCAGCTGACGCTGTGACCCCGCCACCGCAGGGAGTGGGTCTTGTGGACGGCTCGTCCGGCGGTGCCGGACATCGGCTGGTGCTGGAGGTCGGGTGGTGCTGGGGGGTCGGCTGGTGCGGGGCGTCGGGTGGTGCTGGGGGTCGGCTGGTGTGGGGCGTCGGGTGGTGCGGGGGTCGGGTGGTGCGAGCGTGCGGGGCGTCCGGTCGGGGGCGTCGTGTGGACTGGGTGCGGTCGGGTCGGCTATGCTCCGTGGCATGTTCTGTCGAATGTGCCGCTGACCAGCGCACGTTCGACGTGCCCGCAGACCGGGTCTGGTCTGCCTGGGCCCCGGCTTGGCCGTGCGTCTTCCCCCGCCTCGATGGCGAGTGGCTGTCAGCCGCATGAGACTCGCCTGTGAGGTATTTCCCCCGTTCACGCGCGGTCGGTTCCGTGCACACCCACAGGAGAGCCCCATGAGCAACGAGAGCTGGAACTTCGAGACCCGGCAGATCCACGCCGGACAGACCCCGGACACCGACACCGGTTCCCGGGCGCTGCCGATCTACCAGACCACGTCCTACGTCTTCGCCGACGCCGAGCAGGCCGCCGACCGGTTCGCGCTCAAAGACCTCGGGCCGATCTACACCCGGCTGACCAACCCGACCCAGGAAGTCGTAGAGAACCGCATCGCCTCCCTCGAAGGTGGGGTCGGGGCGCTGCTGGTCTCGTCCGGGCAGAGCGCCACAACCCTGGCGATCCTCAACATCGCCGAGGCCGGCGACCACGTGGTGTCCAGCCCGTCGCTGTACGGCGGCACCCACAACCTGTTCGCCCACACGCTGAAGAAGCTCGGCATCGAGGTCACCTTCGTCGACGACCCGCACGACGCCGAGTCGTGGCGTGCAGCCGCCCGCCCCAACACCAAAGCCTTCTTCGGCGAGGCCATCCCCAACCCGAAGTCCGACGAGCTCGACATCGAGACGGTCGCAGGCGTGGCCCACGAGGTCGGGGTGCCGCTGATCGTCGACAACACCGTCGGCACCCCGTTCCTCATCACCCCGATCGCCTGGGGAGCCGACATCGTCGTGCACTCGGCGACCAAGTACCTGGGCGGGCACGGCGCGGCCGTCGCCGGGGTGATCGTCGACTCCGGCCGGTTCGACTACACCGCCGACCCGGCCCGGTTCCCCGGCCTGAACGAGCCCGACCCCAGCTACCACGGTCTGCGCTGGGGCCCGGACCTGGGCGCCGACGGACCGTTCGGCGTCAACGTGTCGTACATCCTCAAAGCCCGCGCCCAGCTGCTGCGCGACCTGGGCGTCGCCGTCAGCCCCTTCAACGCCTGGCTGATCGCCCTGGGAATCGAGACCCTGTCGCTGCGTGTTGAACGGCACGTGGACAACGCCCAGAAGGTCGCCGAGTGGCTCGACGCCCGCGACGACGTCGCCCTGGTCCACTACGCCGGGCTGAAGTCGAGCCCGTGGCACGCCAACCAGCAGAAATACTCACCGCGAGGCGCCGGTGCGGTCCTGGCGTTCGAGCTGCGCACCCAGCCGGGCAGCGAGCTGGAAGCAGGCAAGGCCTTCGTCTCAGCCCTGGAGCTGCACTCCCACGTGGCCAACATCGGCGACGTCCGTTCGCTGGTCAGCCACCCGGCCTCGACCACGCACTCCCAGCTGACCGAGCAGGAGCGGGCCCTGGCCGGTGTCACCCCCGGCCTGGTACGCCTGGCCGTGGGCCTGGAGCACATCGACGACATCCTGGCCGACCTGGACGCCGGCTTCCGCGCCGCGAAGGAGGCATGAGATGGCCGAGCGCCAGCAGGGCCGTTCGACGGAACCGGTCGTGGCCTTCCCCGACCCGTCGCGTACCCTGGACCATGTGTCTGACGAGGTGACGCCAGAGATCGACATCCCCGTCGCCCGGTCGCGCCGGGCGACGCTAGGTGCCCACGCCCAGCCAGCGGCGGTGCGGCCCAGCCGGATGCCGCTGCGCGAACGCCCCCCCGTCCCGGCCAGCGCCGCCTGGCGCGACGGTGACGCCACCGGCAGCCGCCGGTTCGTCGACGTGGGCGGGCTCGACCTGGAGTCCGGCGAACGCCTGCCCGAGGTGCGGATGGCCTACGAGACGTGGGGCGAGCTGGCCGCCGACGGTTCCAACGCGGTGCTCGTCCTGCACGCCCTGACCGGCGACTCGCACGTCACCGGCCCGGTCGTCGACGGGCACCCGACGGAAGGCTGGTGGTCGGACATCGTCGGCCCCGGCGCGCCCATCGACACCGACAAGTGGTTCGTCCTGGCCCCCAACGTGCTGGGCGGCTGCCAAGGCTCCACCGGTCCCGCCTCCGACGCTCCCGACGGTCGCCCCTGGGGCAGCCGGTTCCCGCTGCTGACCGTCCGCGACCAGGTCGCTGCGGAGGCCCGGCTGGCCGAGCACCTCGGCATCGACCGGTTCGCCCTGGTCATCGGCGCCTCCATGGGCGGGCAGCGGGCCCTGGAGTGGGCCGTGTGCGAACCCGACCGGGTGGAACGGGTCGCGATCATCGCCGCCTGCGCGGCCACGTCCGGCGACCAGGTGGCCTCGTTCCACACCCAGCTGGTCGCCATCACAGGCGACCCGCGCTACCGCGACGGCGACTACTACGACGCCCCCGACGGTGACGGCCCCCACACCGGCCTGGGCCTGGCCCGCCAGATCGCCCACCAGACCTACCGGTCCGGCGAAGAGATCGACACCCGGTTCGGCCGCATCCCCCAGGGCGGTGAAGAGCCCCTCGAAGGCGGTCGGTTCGCCATCCAGTCGTACCTGGACCACCACGGCGACAAGCTGGCCCGCCGCTTCGACGCCAACTCCTACGTCGTGCTCACCCGCACCATGCTCACCCACGACCTGGGTCGCGACCGCGGCGGTGTCGACCAGGCCCTGTCCACGGTCAAGGCCCGCGCCATGGTGGTCGCCGTCGACTCCGACCGCCTGTTCACCCGCGAGCAGGCCGAGCAGATCGCGGCAGGCATCCCCCGCTGCGGTCCGGTCCGGGTGGTCCGCTCACCGTTCGGCCACGACGGCTTCCTCGTCGAGCACGACCAGGTCGGGGCCCTGGTCTCCGCCTTCCTCCACGACAAGATCCGCACCCGCTGACCAACGACGTCGGTGACGCAGCCGACCGGTGAGCGGCACAGGCGGACAGGTTTGTAAGATCGGTACGTGGACCTGCAGCTCGAACGGCTGGCCTGGGAGGTGGACGAGCTCTCCAGGTTCTACGCGTTGCTGGGTGAGCCCCAGCTCCACCTGAGCGTGTACCCGCTGTGGGACGTATCGGACGTGCTCCGGCACCTGGTCTGGTGGCACGAGAGTTTTGCATCCATCGCCGCCGCAGCCGACGAAGGAGGTGAAGGTGTCGTGCCGCGCGGCCGCTGGCTGAGGTCAAGGCCCGCTCGGTGGCCGAGCTCGGGCAGGTCGGCACCCGCATGTGCCTCCGTCGGCTGAACAAGGCGCAACGGCTGGTCGAAGCCCACCGCACCTTGCCCGCGGAGACGAGTCTGGGCTACAGACGTGGATCACGCCGGTACTCCTTCGCAGAGCGCGTGGGGATCGCCGTCGGTGAGATGCATCGGCATCGCCACGATGCCCTCGCCGTCGTCCTTGCCTGGTGAGCAGCCTGGAAGGCTGGTGCACTGTGGTCAACCGTGGGCGGCCCATGCGCTGGTGCGGAACGCGGTGACCGGCAGGGCCCACATGGCGTCGTCCAGCTCACGGACCTCGGTGCCGGTGTAGACGACGAAGCCGCGGTCGAGGCCCTTGCGGTCGCGCAGGGCGCGCAGTCCTTTCAGGTCGGCCGGGTTGACGCGAGAAGCGGCCTTGACCTCGATACCTATCCGTCTGCCGCCGAAAGCCTCGAGGACGATGTCGACCTCGTAGACCGGGGAGCCAGCCTGACGCCAGTGGTGGACCGTCGTGGTGTGCTCAGCCCAGGCGCGGGCGGCCAGCACCTGGTTGGTGACGTGGCTCTCCAGGAGCTGGCCGAGCACCTCGCGGTTCGCCAGGATGTCGACGCCGGCGCGTTCCAGGGCCTCGACCGCCAGGCTGGTGTCCACCGGGTGGATCTTGGCCCGGGTGTGGCTCTGGCTGGCTGGTGCGGTCGCGAGATTGGGCAGCCAGTGCAGGAGGAAGAGACGGCCGAAGACGCCCATGTACCGGTCGATGGTGCGCTTGTCGAAGTCGAGCAGCTGGGCCAGGCGGCTCGCGTTGAACGTGGCACCAGGGCAGCGGACGAGCGTGTCGAGCGTGTCGAGCGCGATCGTGGGGTTGACCGCCATGTCGGGCAGGGCGCTGGTCGACAGGACCGCGAGCGTGTCCGACGCGACGCGCTCGCGCAGGCGGGGTCGGGTCAGCCGGTCGCGCTGCAAGGTGTAGGCAGGGAAACCGCCGTAGGCAAGGTCGGCCAGCAGGTCGTCGTCGCTGGTCTCAGGAAGCGTGCCAGGTCGGATGTCGGCGTCGAAGAGCAGGTCGACGACCGAGCCGGGCAGTCCCGCGACCTCCCAGGCTGTCAGCGGCAGCATCGTCAACCGGCTGGCCCGCCGCGCCAGCGGGTCGGCTCCGCCGAGACCGGTCCGACCGATCGACGCCGACCCGGTGAGGACGTAGTGGTTGCCCGGGTCGAGCGTGTCGACATGCTCCTTGAGGATCAGCGGCAGTTCCGGCAGCAGCTGAGCCTCGTCGATGACGGCAGGGCGAGGCAGGCGGCGCAGCCAGCCCTCAGGGTCGTGCTGCGCGAAACGGAGGGTGGCTCGATCGGCCAGCGTGGTGTACGAGTAGCCCGCCGGTTCGAGCTGGACGTGGGCGAGCGTGGTCTTGCCGACCGCGCGAGGCCCTTCAAGGATCAGCACCGGCGCGTCCTGCCTGTCCAGGAGGGCATCGCCGACAGGTCGCCGAATCGTCATGCTCAGAAGTGTACACGTGATGTACTAAAATTTGTGCATCTGATGTACAACTCTTTGAGCGGCCGCCATCGGCCCGAGGTGCCGTGATACCCGAGGTGACATGGCCCGCGGCGTCGCACAGGGCACCGGTGTCGGTCTGGTCGCGGCCGCGTCGAGGAAGCGGTACCGGTCACTGCCCGTTCTGGAAGGTCGCAGGCAGATCGCGGCGACCATGGAGCACTCGCCACACGTCGACATGGTCAGGGCGCTCGACATAGAACACCAGGAAGGGGTACCCGGGTACGGGCCAGGTTCGCAGCCCTGGCAGGTCGAGCTCGTCGGCGTACCGTAGCGAACCGATCCCGGGGTGATCACCGATCGTCTCGCTGGCCTGCTGGAGCGCATCGACGAACCGCAGTCCGGCCTCGGGCGAGCCAGCCTCACGGTAGTAGTCGACTGCGGCATCGATGTCGTCCCGCGCTCGCGCCCGCGGAACGACCGGGAGAGGGCTCACGCCTGCTCGGCCTCACCTCGGAGGCGTCCGCGCAGCGCGTCGAAGGAGGAAGCTGTGAGCGGCTCGGAGGGTGCCGACGCAGCGCCCTCCAGCAGCAGACCCCGCAGGTGGAGCCGGTCCCGGTCGCGTCGGATCAGCTCGCGGACGTACTCGCTGCTCGAGCCGTAGCCGGCACAGGCGACCTGCTGGTCGACGAACGACTTCAGCGACTCCGGCAACGACACGTTCATGGTGGTCACCCCATGAGTCTAGCAATCATTGCCAAAGATTGGCAGCTCTGGCGTGGCCGCTCGCCACACATGGCTTCTGCGGCGACGCGCCGGCACAGGCGGTGGTCGTCGATCTGGTCGCGGCCGTCGGCGTCGAGAAAGCGTGCCGGTGCTCGTCGGTGCAGCATCCACAGGGCCGAGTGCCTGGACTGGCCGGGAGGCGGTGGTGGCCGACACCGGAGCGGCCCGAGGGGCCCAGCCGACCGGACCCGGTCTCGACCGTGCCGACAGGCCGCTGCAGCTGCTGCGAGAGCACGATGCCGGACAGCACACCGGCTCGGGAGGACTCCGGGGGGCCCCAGGCAGGTCGCGCGGTGCGGTCGTGCCGTCCGGCACAGCGGGTGATGTTGGGCCCGCCGCCGGACGGTCTGGAGCTGGGCTCGTCGGGCGCGCGCCGCTGGTCATGCGGACCGTCCGGGGCTACGGTGAGGCGCCACGCCGAGCCGTCGTCGCCTTGCGAATCCCAGACGTGTAACTACTATATGTAGTAGTTTGACCCACTCAGCAGCACTACATCTCGTGGAGTAGACCGTGACCCAGTTTGTCGATGACTTCGCTGCGCCCGCTGTCGGCCTGGCCGGCGGAACGGCGCGTGCGACCGGTCCGGCCCTGCCCGTCGTGGACGTCACCGCGACGGTCGAGGAATACCTGGACCGCTCCGACTGGCGGGTGTCCGCGAACGCCAACCAGGGGTACTCCCTCGGCGGGCTGATCCTCAACACCGCCGGCAAGGTCATCGCCAACTACTGGCTGTCGCAGGTCTACCCGGCCGCCGTCGGCCAGGCGCACCGCGACGGCGACCTGCACATCCACGACCTCGACATGCTGAGCGGCTACTGCGCAGGCTGGTCGCTGCGCCGCCTGCTGGCCGAAGGGCTCAACGGGGTGCCGGGCAAGGTCGAGGCCACCGCGCCCAAGCACTTCAGCTCGTGCGTCGGGCAGATCGTCAACTTCCTCGGCACCATGCAGAACGAATGGGCCGGAGCACAGGCCTTCAGCTCGTTCGACACCTTCCTCGCCCCGTACGTGCGGCTGGACGGCCTGACGTACGAGCAGGTGCGCCAGGGCATCCAAGAGCTGGTCTACAACCTCAACGTGCCGTCCCGCTGGGGCACCCAGACCCCGTTCACCAACCTGACCTTCGACTGGGTGTGCCCGGCCGACCTGCGCGACGAGATCGTCGTCGTGGCCGACGAGGTGTGCGACTTCACCTACGGCGACCTCCAGGCCGAGATGGACATGATCAACCGGGCCTACATGGAGGTCATGACCGCCGGCGACGCCTCCGGCCGGGTGTTCACCTTCCCCATCCCGACCTACAACATCACCGCCGACTTCGACTGGGACTCCCCGAACGCCGACCGGCTGTTCGCGATGACCGCCAAGTACGGGCTGCCGTACTTCCAGAACTTCATCAACTCCGACATGAACCCCGGCGACGTGCGGTCCATGTGCTGCCGCCTCCAGCTAGACCTGCGCGAGCTGCTCAAGCGCGGCAACGGGCTGTTCGGGTCAGGCGAGCAGACCGGGTCGGTCGGCGTCGTGACCATCAACTGCGCCCGGCTGGGCTACCAGCACGCCGGAGACGAACCAGCACTCCTGGCCGCGCTGGACGCCCTGATCGACCTGGCCGCGACCTCGCTCGAGCTCAAGCGCCGCACCATCGGCCAGCTGATGGACGACGGCCTGTTCCCCTACACCAAGCGCTACCTCGGCTCGCTGGACAGCCACTTCTCGACCATCGGCGTCAACGGCATCAACGAGATGATCCGCAACTTCACCAGTGACACGCTGGACATCACCGACCCCGAAGGCCACCAGATGGCCGTGCGGCTGCTCGACCACGTCCGGGCCCGCATGGTCGAGCTCCAGGAGAGCACCGGGAACCTCTACAACCTCGAAGCCACCCCCGCCGAGGGCACCACCTACCGGTTCGCCAAGGAAGACCGCAAACGGTTCGACGGCATCCTCCAGGCCGGCACCCCGGAGAACCCGTACTACACCAACTCGTCCCAGCTGCCGGTCGGGTTCACCGACGACCCGTTCGAGGCCCTGACCCGCCAGGACGAGCTGCAGACCAAGTACACCGGCGGCACCGTGCTGCACCTGTACATGTCCGAACGGGTCTCGTCGGCGACGGCCTGCAAAGAGCTGGTCCGTCGCTCGTTGAGCCGGTTCCGCCTGCCGTACCTCACCATCACCCCGACCTTCTCGATCTGCGCCGCGCACGGCTACCTCGACGGCGAGCAGTGGTCGTGCCCGACCTGCGGTGCGCCCACCGAGGTGTGGACCCGCGTCATGGGCTACCACCGCCCGGTGTCCAGCTTCAACGTCGGCAAGAAGGGGGAGCAGGCGGAGCGCGTGCCGTTCTGTGAGCCTGCGCTGGTCTGATGCTGGGGTCAGGTCTGTCGGGGTCGGGTGGGGACGCGGGGCGGGGGGGGGGGGGGGGGGGGG